>SMVQ01000110.1 GCA_004357655.1 Planctomycetota bacterium | reverse complement strand
GGAGGAGGACGTCTTCGATCGTCTCACCCGGCGGGAATACGCCCTGCTGGCCTCTCTGGCGGGGTCATTGATCCTGGGGCTCCTGCCCATTCTCTTGCATTTCTTCGGGACGACCTGGCAACCTGGGGCGTCGACGAGGGGTACTCAGAGGGTCGTGGGCGCCCCGCGCCGGGGAGGTACTGCCCGGCGGTCCGTCGCGAGAGTAGGATGAGAGCCGACCTTGAAGCCCAAAAACCCGAGAGCCCGCTGGCACGTGGGTGCCGGCAGAGCCGAGGATTGAACTCATGAGAAAGCTCTTGCTGTTCCTCTGGTCCCTGCTGCCGATCGGGGCGGGTGCCTATCACTTCGGGCCCGGCCAGGACCGGATGCGGGTCGACGAGGCCGGCGTGGCGCTCGACCGGGCCGAGGCGCTCGCGCTCGAGGCGCGCGAGCTGGCCTCGATCCAGGGCGACGAGGCGGCGCGCGACCTGTGGCTGGCGGTCGAGGCGGCGTACGGCGAGGCGCTCGACGCTCTGCCCGCCGACAACGTGGACGAGGCGCGCCGGCTGCGGCTCGAGCGCGCGAAAGCGCAGATGTTCGTCAGCCGCCTGCCCGAGGCGCGCCGGGATCTCGCCGGGCTCGTCGACGAGCTCGCGGCGGACGCCTCGGTCGACCCCGCGCTCCTCGCCGACGCGCGCGGAGCGCTCGCGAACGCACAGTACTACACCACCTGGCTCAAGCGCCTCGAGGGCGCTCCGCAGGCGGAATGGGAACCCGAGATCGAGGCATCCCGCCAGAACTACAAGCTGCTCGCTGAAGAGCTCGACCGGCGCGGCGAATCGAAGCTCGCCGCCCTGGCGAAGGAGGACCTCGAGTCGTCGATCCGCCTCGCGCGCATGGACCTCTCGGATCTGCAGGGGTTGCCCCTGCCCTCGCAATGACGAGGCTGTGGAAGTGGCCGCGGTCGCGGCAAAGGCAGGAACAAGAGCAAGGCACAGGGTGCGAAGGATGCCCGGGGCGCGAGCTCCGGTCCGCCGCCTGACGGCTCCGGCTCCTGAAGCGGGGGCCGGGCGCGCGCAACGCGGGCCCGTACCGAGTGGATGAAACCCGGGGACCCTTGCGGGATACCTCCGAGTAGAGAGGCTATGTCATGAATCTCCGTCCCTTCTCGTTCGCTCTCGCACTCACGATCGCGGCCGCCGCGCCCGCGTCGGGCCAGACCGTGGTCATCGACGGCCGAGTCATGGAGCTGAGCGGCGCGGTCGCGCTGCCTACGATTACGGTGGCGGGCGAAGCGCCCGCCGAGGCGAAGTCGGACTCGGACGAGAAGCCGAGCGCGCGCCAGAAGCTGCTTAAGAAGCTCGAGTTCGATCGCCGCCCTTCGACGATCCTCTCGGTGTGGTCGACGCCGCCTCCCTCCGATGACGAAGAGGAAGAGCAGGACGAGGAAGCGGCTCCCGGGGATGCTGCGGAGAGCGACGCGGAAGCCGCGGCGGCGGACGTGGTCGAGACCGAGGAGACCGAGGAGACCGAGGACGCGACCGAGACGGAGTCCGCGGAGGAGGGCGACGCCGCGGAGGAGGGCGAGGAGGCCGAGGAGCTGACCCCCGAGGAGATCGAGGCGGCTGAGAAGGCGGCCGCGAAGGCGGCCGAGAAGGCCGAAGCCGCCAAGCAGAAGGCCGAGGAAGCCGCGGCCAAGAAGAAGCAGGCCGAGGCGGAGGCGAAGGCGCTCGAGAAGGAGATGACGGCGCTGCAGCGCAACGTCACCCTCGGCGAGTGGGATGCCGTGAAGACCTACCTCGCGGGGCTCACCGAGGCGGAGCAGAAGGCGGGCTACACCCAACTCCTGGCCTCGCTACGGAAGGGTCCGAAGGCTCCGTCGGGCATCCCCAACCAGGGCAAGGCGTACATCGAGAAGAACCGCTTCACGCTCGCTGACGTGCTCGGTCTCGCCGAGGCCGCACCGCTCGACCTGGAAGAGGAGAACCTCACGACCCTCGGGCAGATCCTGAAGCAGGCGCTCGACGCCGGCCACCAGCTGCCGGGCTTCCTCGCGGCCCTGGAGCCGCGTCTCGCAGAGGAGGATTTCGCGCTCGACCGGCGCAAGCTCGCGCGGATGCTCCTCGGCGCCGGGCGGGTGCTCGAGATGGAGCACTTCCTGCCGACCACCGACGAGGCCGAGGCCGAGGACGACCGCGAAGGGCTGAACCTGATCGCGCGCTACGCGCTGGCGGAGTACGCGAAGGAGCACCATGTCGCGTGGCTTCAGGAGGCATGGCGCGCGACGCAGGCGGTGCTCGCGCCGGGTGAGGTCGAGGACGATGTGAAGCAGGAGGCGCTCGAGCGCGCCGTCGACATCGCGCCCAAGATCGAGGAGGACCTCGGACAGGCATGGCTCGACGAGAGCTTCAGCGCGCGACCCGAGCGCGGCTTGGAGATCCTGGCGGTCATCGGCTCCGCGGCCTCGAAGGGGTTTCAGTCGCGGCCCACCGATTCGGCGGCGCGCATGAAGCTGCTCCAGTTGCAAACGACCGCCGCCGAGGCCCTGCTCGCCGCCGCGCCCGAGCTGGCGGACGAATGGGAGACGCAGCTCGATCTGCTCGCCGTCAACTGGCTGCGCGAGGCGCTCGTCAGCTACCAGTTCGACGAATCCACCTCGCTCGGCCCGCGGATGCAGCGCGACGTCTACGGCAACTTCTTCTACTACAACTACCGGAGCTACCGGGGCAACGTCCCCACGCCGATCGCCACGGACGAGATCCTCGAGATGCGACCCGGCGAGGAGTGGCTGCGGCGCGTGAGCGACACGCTGCGGCCCAAGCTCACCATGATCTTCGCGCAGCTCCTCCTGAAGGTCTCGGAGGAGGCGCTGGCCTTCCCGTACATCGAGGAAGTGGCCGCGACGCACCCGGACCAGGCCAAAGAGCTGGTCGACGAGTTCCTGCGCGTGTGGTCCAAGAACCACGACCCCAATGCCGCCCGCCGCAATACGAACTCGTACTCGTTCTTCTACGGGTTCGAGCAGCGCGCGAACGCCATCCCGCTGACCCGGTCCAAGCAGGAGCGCAACCTGCGCGAGCTGAAGGAGTGGGTGGCGCGGCTGCGGGAGCTGCCGGTCGAGCTCGACGACCAGCTGCTCGCGAACGCCTTCACGAAGGCGCACAGCTCCGCCGAGGTGTACCGCATCGAGGCGATCGAGGAGATCTTCGGGTCGCTCGAAGACTTGAAGCCCGGGACCCTGGCCGAGCTGGTCCAGACGATGCGCTCGAACCTCGCGTCGATCTGGCGCGACCCGGCGCTCCAGAAGGCCAAGCAGACGGGGCGCCGGCAGAAGGACATCGAGGCGGAGGTCAAACGCGGCTACGAGCTCGCGCGCGCCACGATCGACCGCGCGCTCGCCGTGCACGAGGACAGCTGGGAGCTCCGGCTGGCGCTGGCGAGCTTCGAGCACGACGAGAACAACTACCGCCACGAGCTCGGCAAGGACTCCGGGTTCAGCGCGCGGCGCGAGCAGGCCTTCGAATCTTTCCAGCTCGCCGCCGAGCTGTACGAGGCGAGTCTCGAGGGCCTCGAGCGGGAGAAGGAGCGTACGACCGTCTACGAGCTGTGGTTCTACGCCGCGCTCGGCGCCTGCGATCTCGGCGCCATCGATTCGGAGATGGTGCTCGCGTCGCGCCAGGTGCCGCTCATCCAGAGCGCGCTCGCGGGCCTGCCCGAAGAGCGTGCCGAGCGCCACGTCGGGATGTTCGCGAGCACGCTCTTCACGCGCATGGGCAACGTGAGCCCGGCCGTGAAGTACCGCTACGTTCGCGAGGGCCTCGAGATCACCGGCGACCACAAGCTGGTCAAGCATGCGCGCCAGGTCTTCGACTACTACGGGGATCTCGTCACGGAGATCCAGCTCGTCGCGACGATCGACGGCACCGATCAGGTCGGGCACGACGCGCCGTTCGGGTTGCGGGTGGACATCCGCCACACGCGGGAGATCGAGCGCGAGTCGGGCGGCTTCGCGAAGTACCTGCAGAACCAGAACTCCGCCAACTTCGGCTTCAACTACGGCCGGCCGACGGAGGACTACCGCGACAAGTTCGAGGAGACCGTGCGCGAGGCGCTCGCAGAGACCTTCGACGTGCTCTCGGTCACGTTCAACGACCCCAAGGCGCGCTCGGTGGCCGACCCCGAGTATGGGTGGCGGCTGACGCCCTACGCGTACGTGCTCATGAAGCCGCGCGGGCCGCAGGTGGACCGCATCCCGCCGCTGCGCATCGACCTCGACTTCCTCGACACGACGGGCTACGTCGTCCTGCCGGTCGAATCGTCGCCGCTGCCGATCGACGCGAGCGCCCCGGTGGGGGACGAGCGTCCGTTCAAGAAGCTCACGCTCACCCAGAACCTGAACGAGCGCCACGCGGACGAGGGCAAGCTGATCCTCGAGGTGATGGCCTCCACGAACGGCCTCGTCCCGGACCTGCCCGCCATCCTCGACCTCGCGCCCGAGGGCTTCGACGTGGCGGCGATCGAGGACCAGGGCGTCTCCGTCTCGAAGTTCGACGAGGAGGAGGAGGGCATCGTCTCCGACCGCACCTGGACCGTGACGTTCCAGGCGCAGGCGGACCTGCCCGCGAGGCCGGACTCCTTCGCGTTCGGCACGCCGCTGGTCGAGACGGTGACGAGCGAGCTGTACCTCTACGTCGACGCCGACCTCGTCCCCGCCGAGCCGATCGTCGCGCTCGAGCAGGACTACGGCGAGCCGAGCCGCGCGTGGCTGCTGTGGATTCCCGGCGGGTTGCTCGCCGCGCTCGTCGCCTTCATGGGACTGCGCTACGCGCGCCGCCCGAAAGCGATCGCGAGCGCCCGGTTCACGGTCCCGGAGCCGATCACACCCTTCACCGTGCTCGGCCTCCTGCGCGACATCGAGCAGAACAACGGCCTGGCCGCCGAGCGTCGTCGCGAGCTCACGTCCGAGATCGCGAGCCTGGAGCGTCACTACTTCGTGGAACCCGCCGCGGTGCCGCCCGACCTGCCGTCGATCGCGGAGAGCTGGGTGGGGCGCGCGACCTGATCCGGTCCGTATCTAGCGAGGCTGCGCCTCAGACCGACGAGCCATGGTCGATTGCTCCGAGCCTCGCCAATACCGCGGACAGTCGGACGGCCCTTCGGGCCGAGTAATTCGCGCTTTGCGCGAGATGCTGGCGGCGCCACGGCGACCACGTCGCCGGCCCGCCTACACGGCGGGCGCTAGAGGCCTCGAGGGATGAACTTGACTCAAGATTCAATGTCACGGACCCTCTAGACCTCTAGCGCGGGCGTTGCCGTGTAT
>SMVQ01000109.1 GCA_004357655.1 Planctomycetota bacterium | reverse complement strand
GAGAGCACGGTGTCGACCGGGAACTCCTCGGCGAGCGCGCGCAGCATGTGCACGGGCAGGCCCGTGACGCCGATGAAGCGCGCCTTGCCAGACTCCTGGACGGCGCGCAAGGCGGGGAGCGTCTCCTCGACGATCTGCCGGTGGTCGCCGAATTCGACGTCGTGCACCTGAATGAGGTCGACGTGATCCGTCTGGAGGCGGGCGAGCGACTCGTCGATGCTGCGAGCAACCCGCTCGGCCGAGAAGTCGAACTCGCGCTTGCCGTAGCGGCAGCACTTCGTCGCGAGAAAAACCTCGTCGCGGCGGCCCGCGAGCGCACGCCCCAGGCGCTCCTCCGATTGCGTCCGGCCGTAGTACGGCGCGGTGTCGAAGAAGTCGATGCCGCGGTCGATCGCGTGTCGGACGGCTTGGATGCCCTCCGCTGCGTCGAGCGCGCCGTACTCCTGGCCGAGCGGCGCGGCGCCGAAGCCGAGGACGGAGACCTCGACTCCCGTCTTGCCCAGGGGACGTCGCTCCATGATCGTCTCGTATTCCGCGCCGGCTCAGGGCGCGCAGTCGGGGAGGGGCGCGTGCACGGTGGGATGGAGGACACCAGCGACGGGTCTGGCCCTGCTCGTCATGCCTCCAGGGCTCATCCTCGCGCCCGAGGGCCGATGCGTCAGCCTGAGTGCCATGCGTGCAGCCTGACAGCTCTCGGGCCACGTGCTCGGCTCGACACGGAACTTTATTGTTCGCACCCCCAATCCACGGCGAGGGCATGAACTTCCCGATCTTCCGCGGCGTGGACCAAAGCTGTGATCGCGACGTGAACGATGCCGGCGAGGTCGACTCCGTGAGCCGGACTCCGAGGCCGCTCTCAGTCGCCCGCGCGCGTCATCTCTTCCGCGTCGGGCGCGTCGAGCACCTGGGGCGCGGTCACATCCTCGGTGTTCGAGAGCGGCCCAGGAATGTGAAGCAGCTTGTCCTGGAGCTCCATGAGGCGCGCGGAGACGTCGAAGGCGGACGTGGCCGTGAACGGGTGATCGGTCTGGACGCCTTCGAGCAGCTCGATCGCCCCTCCGTATTGACGGAACTCGATCATCCCCCGGTCGCTGATTCGGCGCAGCGCGTCCGAGTAGGCCGACCGGGCCGCGAGCTCCATCGAGATCCAGTAACCCGCGGCGAGGGCGAGGAACAACGCGATGCCGATCCGCGCGATTCGCTTTCGCCTGAGCCGGCGAGTCGCGAAGACGTGGCTGTCGATCTCCTCGATCGTCTTCAAGGTCTCCGTGCGTTTGGGGTCGAGCTCGAGGATCTCCTCGAACACGACGCGCGCGATGTCGTACTCCTCCATCGCGAGGCGCCGGCGGCCGAACCGGTCGAGCCCCTGGATGGCCTTCACGACGTCGCCGCAGGCGGCGCGCGAGTGCGCGAGCTCGCGCGTCAGGTCCCACGACGTCGGATCCGTCGAGAGCAGCGTCTCGAACACCTCGCAGGCTTTGCGGTGCAGGCCCGGCTCGCGGTAGAGCTCGGCCAGCGCGGTCCCGTCCTCGACTGCGTCCGCATGCCGGCCGTCCTCGATGGCGAGCGCCATGCTGCGCTCCCAGATCGCGGTGTCGAGTGGACCGAGGCGCTTCGCCGCGTCGAGGAACTCGATCGCCTCTTCGCGCCGGCCGCCCTCGAGCTCGAGCTGCACGAGCAGCTTGAGGGCCTCGACGGCCTCCTCCGTCTCGCCGTACTGCTCCGCGAGGCGCGCCTTCTGCAGCAGCAGGCCGGAGTGTCTCGGGTGGGCCTCGAGCCCGCGCTTCACGACCCCGTAGGCGCTCTTCGCGTCCTCGATCTCGTCGGCGATGCGCGCCATGCGGCTGGCCTCGACGACTTGGATGGTCCGGGACTCCGCGAGCTTCGCGAGGACCTGGTAGGCCTCGAACCGCTGGTGGGGGAAGCGCGCCATCGCCTCCGCGACGCTCCGCGTCCCGTCGAGCTCCTCGAAGAGGGCTTGAGCAAGATCCGCGTAGGCGGGATCGATGTTCAGGCTCCGCCCCTTCTGAGGGATGTAGTGCGCCGAGTCGGACGGGATCCACTCGCGGATCATCCGCCAGTGGTCCTCGCGCCGGGCCGCTTCGAGGAGCAGGGAGCGGGCGTCGAACGCGAGGTCGAGTTTGCGCTCCTCGGCATCGAACATCCCGCGCGGGACCCCACCTTCGGTGAAGGAGAAGCTGCCCGTCACGGAGGAGACGAGCTCGCACGTCGTGTCGAGCAGCCGCGCCCGTGCGATCGACGTCAGCGTCTCCTCGTCGATCGCCTTCATGGTCACGAGCACTTCGCCGAGCGACTTGCGCGACCCGCGCCGCTTCTTGCGCGCTCGCTCGAGCTGGGATGCCGTGATCGTCCCCGAGGCGACGAGGATCGTCATCAGGTCGGGGTGGCCCGTGGAGGAGAGCAGGGCGAGCTTGCCCTGGTTGAAGTAGAGGTAGGCGTCGCCCTCGGGCGTCTCCAGGGTGAGCGTGCCCGACCGGCCGTGCATCTCCAGGTTCTGGAGCAGGTCGGGGAGCTGAAGCGTTGCGAGATCGCCGGCGATGCTCATGGGGGCTGGGGGGTGCGGTGCCCCGGATCCCCTTTCGGCCGCCACGGGGGCGGGAGTGGAGCCGAAGCACCGAGTCGTGCTGAATTCGCCGGCTTCTCGCCACCGGCTCCGACCCGGTGGGTCCACGATGACCGGTCGTTCGGTGATCAGCGCGATCAATCGGCGATGGGTGCGGCACTTTCGACAGAGTGGGACGTCCAGACCGAAAACCCGGCGCATGAGCTCTGCCCACAGGTATCTGTGCGGCGGGCGGGGAGGGACTGTCTCAGTGGGGAGCGTGCGCTTCTACCTTCGGGACGACGCCGAACAGGAGCGCGAGCAGCCGGGGGTGATCGACTACGCCAGCCCGAGCGTGTACCAAGGATCAGCCGCCGACTACGCCCGTGATGGTCGGGAGAGTCGCGGGTCGTGGAGGCTAACGGGCCGAGCGCAGCTCGAGAATCCTCCGCCCCCCCCGATACGCACTGTGTCGCATGGGCGGTGAAGGTGCCCGCCAGGTGCCCCCGACGATCCTGCGGATCGTCGGGTAGCGGAGGGCGTGAGCTCCTCGGCGAGCAGGGCCGTCTGGCAGACCGTGGAATCGGCGCGGAGTCGCCGGAGATGCCGCGTCCGGTCCGAGGCGAAGCCTCGTTGGAATCCGGGCAGGAAGCCCGCGAACCCGAGCTTGTGCGCGACGCTCGCGCTGTCCCTCCTCGCTCCCGGTGCCCTCGCCGCCGACGTCGATTTCGCGCTCGAGGCGATCGAGCTTGCGGTAGAGCGGACCATTCATGAAGACGTGCCTCGTCTCTGTCATCGCCGCCACGCGAGGATCCGTGTGAACAGGCGCTTCACCCGCGGCGTCAAGCGCGTCTTCAAGTAGAGATTGGAAGCCCGCTTGATGGCCTCGGCCTGGGTCGGATAGGGGTGAATGGTGCCCGCGATGCCCTTGAGTCCGGCCCCGGAAACCATCGCCAGGGTGATCTCCGAGATCATCTCCCCCGCGTGGCTGGCCACCATCGTCGCGCCGAGGATCCGATCCGTGCCCCGCCGGACGTGGATCTTCAGCGAGCCCTCGTCGTCGCCGTCGAGCACGGCGCGATCGACGTCGTCGAGCTCGACGGTGAACGTGTCGACCGCAATGCCCCGTTCTTCGGCCTCGTGCGCGTGCAGGCCGACGTGGGCGATCTCGGGGTCGGTGTAGATGCACCATGGGATCGTCAGAGCGCTCACCTTCGAGCGCCCGAAAAACAGCGCATTGCGGATGACGATTCCCGCGGCGGCGTCGGCCGTGTGGGTGAACTTGTGCGCCGAGCACACGTCCCCCGCGGCGAAGATCCGGGAGCTCGTGGTGCGCAGGTGGTCGTCGACCTTCACCCCACCGCGCGTGTCGTATTCGACGCCCGCGTCGTCCAGTCCCAGGTCCTGCACGTTGGGCACGCGGCCGATGCCTATCAAGAGCTCGTCGACCTCGAGCTCCCGCCGGCCGCCGCCTGTCTCGAGGAGCAGCGTCCGCCCGGCCGCACCCTTGTTCACCTCGAGCACCTTGGCCCCGAAGACCAGCTCGACGCCGTCGCGCACGAGGGCCTGCTCGACGCGCTCGGCGGCGTCGTGGTCCCCGCGGGCCAGTATCCGCCCGGTCTTCTCGATGAGGGTGACATGCGACCCGAAACGTGCGAAAGCCTGCGCCATCTCGCACCCGATCGGGCCCGCTCCGATCACCGCCAGGCGTCGCGGTAGCTCGGTGAGCGAGAACAGCGTCTCGTTGGTCAGGTATCCGGCCTCGGCCAGGCCAGGGATCGGCGGCGCGAACGCGCGCGCGCCGGTGGCGATGCACGCGCGTGCGAAGCGCAACGTGTGGTCGGATACCTGGATGCGGTCAGGGCCGACAAAGCGGCCGTGTCCGAGGAAGACATCGACACCGAGCTCGCGGAAGTGCGCAGCCGAGTCGTTCGGACTGATGCGGGCGCGCAGCCGGCGCATGCGCTCCATGACGGCGGGGAAGTCGACCTCGACCCCGCCGGGGACACGCACTCCGAACTCACCGGCGCGCCGCACTTCGGCCGCGGAGCGCGCACACCGGATCAACGCCTTCGACGGCACGCAGCCGACGTTGAGGCAGTCGCCGCCCATGAGCTCGCGCTCGACGAGCGCCACCTTGGCCCCCATGCCGGCGGCCACGGCCGCCGCAACGAGCCCCGCCGTGCCGGCGCCGATGACGACCAGGTTGTAGCGCGACTGCGGTTCGGGGCTCACCCACTCGGGCGGGTGGACGTTGTCCACGAGCGTCCGGTTGTGCCGGTCGAGCGGCTGTACCTGCGGAAGATCGAGTCCGGCGCTATCCATGGGTCCTCACTTCTTCCGAGCCGTCAGCGGACTCGATGCCGGGCGGCTCCGACAGTGCGCGGCGAGTCAGCCTTGCGATGTAGAGGGTGGCGGTCACGAGGGCGGCACCGCCCACGACCCACAGTACCCACTGCCCCGCGCTGATCGAGCTCTGCTCCTCCTTCGCGCCCGAGAGCCCTTGGGCCGCGACGTGGCCGAAGTACACGAACATGAACGTACCGGGCAGCATCGCCGCCCAGCTCGCGAGCACGTAGGGCCGAAAGCGGATTGCGGTGAGCCCGAAGAAGTAGCTGCTCAGGCCGAAGGGGAGCAGCGGCACGATGCGCAGGAGGACGATGACCTTCCATCCGTTCTGTCCTATCGCGCGGTCGATGGCGCCGAATCTCGGGTTGGCCGCCGCCTTCGTCTCGATCGCGCCCCGAGCTAAGTAGCGACCGATCAGGAAGGCCAGGGCTGCCGTGGTCGTGGAGGACACCGAGACGACCGCGGTGCCCTTTCCGAGGCCGAACAGCGCTCCAGCCGCGAGCGTAATGGCGACACCCGGGACGAGCAGGATCGTCGCGACGACGTAGATCACGGCGAAGATTACAAGCCCCTGCCAGCCGTACCCATCGAGCCAGCCCCGCATGTCCGCGAGCCACCGTTCCAGGGGCAGCGCGAGCGCCACCGCGAACAGAACCACGACCAGGATGCCTACCAGAATCAACCTGGGGGTGGGGCTCCGGTGGCGTTTCCCTGTGTGCATCATGGGTCTGAATCCTCGGGCACCTTGTCCCAAGTCTCTCCCCGCTCTCGTAGGACAGAACCTCGAAAGCTACCAAGCCTAGCGACTGAGGTCGCGTCCCTCCCGCGTCCGGGATCAGTGCAGGGTCGTCCCTCGCTCTGCGGCTGAAAGAACGCCCATCCATGGGACTGCCCCGGCCCCTGACGGCGAAGCGGGGCTCTCCCTGAGGGATCTCTCTGAGACGACGTGCTCGAACGGGTCCCCCGAATCGAATCATGCGGACGAATACGAGCCGACTCCTTCCGACTTCCGCTGCAGGACGATCCTCTCGGCGAAGTTCAAGTGTCCACCAGCGCTCCAGGAACAGGATGGCCGCCCGACGACACGGTCGCTCTGTCGGAGTCGGCCAGAGCGGTTCTTGACGAAAGGGACTCCGATGATAGGTGTACGAGCGGCGGTTCTTGCAGTGTGCGTCGCCAGCCTGGCGTGCGCGAGTCTGGCGGTCCAAGAGCACTCGGGCCCCAAGGTCCGTCGTCCGCCGGACGTGTTGATGGAGGGCGAGGCGCGAGCCGTCGAGCTGTACCAGCAGGTCCTTCCGACGGTCGTGACGGTGCTCACCACACGACGGGTGGTGGGCCGCTCCGGCGCTTCGCGCCGTCACGGCCTCGGAACAGGTGTCCTCATCTCTCCTGAGGGCCACATCCTGACCGCAGCGCACGTCGTCACCGGTGTCGACGAGATCGTGGTGAAGACTCAGGACGGCGAGCTGCGTCCGGCCGTTCTACTCTTCAGTGAACCCGGAGCGGATGTAGCACTCTTGGGTCTCATCGAACCGGACGCCAACTTGCCGCATGCCCGGTTGGGGAACTCGGATCGACTTGCCGTGGGCCAGTCCACCTACATCATCGGCAACCCGCACAGCCTCGAGAACTCGCTCTCGAGCGGCCACATCAGCGGCTTTCGGGAGTTCAATCGCCTGTACGATGGCACCATTCTCGCTGAGTACATCCAAACGGACGCAGCCCTCAATTTCGGCAACAGCGGCGGGCCGGTCTTCGACTCACAGGGCCGCGTGATCGGGATCGCCTCCATGATTCTTTCGCATTCAGGCGGGTCCGAAGGCCTGGGCTTCGTCGTGGCGATCAACACCGCCCGACAGCTCCTGGACATGGAAGGCCGGGCGTGGATCGGAATCGATGCCATCTTCCTGACTGGCGACGAGCTCGCCCGACTCCTGAACATGGACGAGGAGGGCGGATTGCTCATACAGCGCGTCACGCGGGATAGCCCCGCTGCCCATGCCCACCTCCGTGGCGGATCGATCCCGACCGAGATCGGAGGCCGACAGATTATTCTTGGCGGCGATATCATCCTCGAATTCGGGGGTCAGGCGGCTTGCCACGCCGAGTGTCTGGTCAATGCGCGCGAGCACATCACGGGCCTCGGCCGGGTGCCCGTCACTTTCTTGCGCGAGGGAAGAGTCATGCATACGACGGTAGTCGTGTCATCGAGCCGAAGGAACCTCCCGAGACAGGCCGAGGGGTCACGGTAGCAGCCCGAGGTGCGTAGCAATTCGCTGCCTCTCCCCTTCTGTTCCGTTCCCTTCTTTCCAGATCCACTGGCCTACCGCCGCCGGCAGCCGGAGCAGGGCGCGCTCTACCGCGTCCTGGCTGAACACCTGGAGACCTTCCTCGACCGAGCCTCCGCGGACGAAACCCGCCCACGCCTGCCCCGCTTCGTCGAGCGCGAGTTGCGCGGCTATCTGCGGTGCGGCCTGCTCTGCCACGGCTTCGCCCGCGTGAGTTGCCGGTCCTGCGGCAGGGACATCCTTATCGCCTTCTCCTGCAAGGGCCGTGGATTCTGCCCGTCCTGTGGGGTAAGCCCCGGTCCCGCGCAGCGGGAGCGGAATGACCCGGTGGGTCGTTCCGCAGGGGACCCCCGCCGCATGGCCGAGACCGCGGCCAAGCTCGTCGATCGTGTCTTGCCTGAAGTACCCGTGCGCCAGTGGGTGCTGTCCATGCCATGGCGCCTGCGCTATCTGCTCGCCTCGGACCCCGCCTTGTGCAGTGCGGTCCGGCGCTCTT
>SMVQ01000108.1 GCA_004357655.1 Planctomycetota bacterium | reverse complement strand
TCGACCACCTGGGTCAGCGAGACGGGGAATCCCGGCATGGCGACGGCGGGGTCCGGCGACGTCCTGTGCGGGATCCTCGTCGCCTACCTGGCGACGGCGCGCCTCCTCCAGCGTTCCGATTGGACGATGTTCGACGCCGTCGCGAGCGCCGTCCACGTGCACGGCCGCGCGGGGGACCTCGCGGCGCAGGAGCGCGGGGAACGCGGCGTCATCGCCTCGGACCTGATCGAGCTCCTGCCGGCGGCGCAGCTCCACTTCGCGGGGTCGGACTGAGGCCGCCGTGCGAGAGCCGGCAGCCCGGGGTGAAGCTCGCGGCCCGTACAGACTCGACTGGCTCGTCGCCGGCTGCGTCGCGGGGGCCCCTTCGGACGACCCGCAGGGCTCGTCTCGAGCGGCCTGCGGCGGACCGGGGCTCACCCCCCCGGGTATCCACAGCCTACGGATCGAAGCGCCTTGCCGGCCCGAACCCCGCCACGCCCGAGCGCGTCGTGCGTTGCACCACGGGCTGCCAGGGTTCGTCGCGCTCGCGCTCGCGCTCTGCGCGATCGGCGCGCAGTCGCCCGCGACGCGCCCCGACGCGTTCGAGCGCGAGTGGCTGAATCGGAGCATCGCGGGGGAGCCCGAACGGCACGCGGGTGCGATCGACGCGGCGCTCGTCGGGGACTGGGAAGCGCGCCGCGCCGTGCTCGACGCGCTCGCGCGCTCGCCGGCCGGCGTGGCGTACGCCGTGCGCGGGCTCGCGCCGCGCGCCCGCGCCCTCGCGCACGATCCCCATCCGAACGTGCGCGCGGCGGCGGTGCGGTTGCTCGGCGCGCTGGACGATGGGAGCCTGCTCGCCGTCGCCCTCGAGCACGACCTCGCCCGGGACTCCCTGCCCGAGGTGCGGCGCGCGCTCGCGCGTGGGCTGGGGCGGTCAGGCGCGCCCGGGGCAGGGCCCGCGCTGCTGCTCGGGCTCGCGCGGGATCCCGAGCCCGCGGTCTCGGAGGCGGCGCGCGTCGAGCTCCTGACGTACGGTCCCGCGGCCGCGCCGGAGCAGCTCGCGCTGATCGGGAATGGTGATGACGAAGGTCCGCTGCTCGACGCCCTGCCGTACCTCGTGCGGTCCCCCGTGTCGCCCGCGCTCGTCGCGGAGCTCCGGCGCCGTGTGCGGGCCCCGGGTCCGGCAGCGCTCGTCGAACGCCTGGCCCTGCACGCGGGAGTGGACGCGGAGCGGGTCGTCCTCGTGCGCGGCTGGTTCGCGACGGGCGGCACCGGCGCGGCGGCCGACCTCGCGCGGGCGGACGCGCGGCGGGGGCTGATGCTCTCCGCCGTGCGCGCCGGTGACCCGGAGCTCGGCCGACTCCTCATGCAGGCCGGCGTCGAGCTCCTCGCCTACGCGCGAGCTCCGGCAGCGGAGCGACGGGCCGCGGGCCTGCGTTTCCCGGAGCACGCGGCTGGAACGGATCCGGCGCTCGATCCGCTCGCGGACCGGGCCTCGTTCCTCGTCGAGTGCGCCGCCGAAGCGCTCGCGCCGATGGACGCGATCGAGCTCGCGCGCGCGTTCGCGGCGTCTGCGCTGCCGCCACTCGGGCTCGCGTTCACGGAAGACGTCTGGCGCCGCGTCGCGCCGCGCGTCCTCGGGTGGGACGCGGCGCGCGTGCGTCCGTGGCTCAGCGGTGACGGCGGCGACTTGCCCGGCGCGCCGCGGTTCGCCGTCGCTTACGCTGTCTCCGAGTCGTATCTCCGCGGCGAAGCGCCCGAATTGGGAGCGCTGTTCGCGGAGCTGCTCGACGACCCGGATGATGTCCTGCGCGATGCTGCGTTCCGCTGGCTGTGCGACGCGCCGGACGTGGAACGGCACCTCCCCGCCCTCGCCGCCGCGTGGCGCGAGTACTCACCCGCGGAGCGGCTAGCGCGCCTGCGCCTGCTTCCACGCGACCTCGCGCCGACGCCGTTCCGCGACGATCTGCTGGCCATGGCGCGCGTCGACGACGCGCGGACGCCGGCCGTGGTCGAGCTGCTCGCGCTGTTCCACGGCGACGCGGAGGTGGTGGAGAGCGTCGGCGCCTGGCTCGCCGAGGAGCTCGACGCGCTCGCGCGTGGCCCCGGGTTGCAAGTGTTCCGGCGTCACGAGCTGCACGCGAAAGGACTGCTGCGCGCGTACAGCGAGCTCAGGGGCGTCGCGGCCGTCCCGGAGCTCGAGCGCGATCTCGCCCGGGCGATCACTCTCGCGCCGGCGCTCGCCGCCCGCGAGGTGCACTCGCCAGAGCTTCCGAAACGCTTCGCGCGCGAGCTGGCCCGGACGCCCGAGGGACGCGAGCGGCTCGTGGCTTTTCTCGGCGAAGCGACGCCGCGGCGCGTGCGCATCGAGGCGGGGATCTGGCTCGTGGCGCGGCCGGAGGGCGCTGCGCGCCTGCTCGCGGACTACGCGAGCTGCGACAGCGAGCTGCGCGTCCGCATCCTCGACCGGCTCGGGCGGGTGGAGGGCGACGTGACGGGCGTGTTTCTCCTGCGCGTGGGCGCGCGGCCCGAGGGCGCGCTGGAAGAGCGAATCGCCGCGCTCGCTGCCCTGGGCCGGCGCGGCGACGTCACGCGGCTCGCGCAGGCGTTCGCCTGGATGGCGGAGGGCGCGCGCGACCTCGAGGCGCGCCGCGCGGCGGTCCAATACCTGGGAGAGGTCGGCGGCGAAGGCGCGCGGCGGGCGCTCGAGTCCGGGCTTCGCGCGCGCCTCGCCCTGGCCCGCGCTCCGCTGGCGGGCGAGTCGGAGACGCTGCTCGCCGCCGAGCTCTTCGCGGCGCTCGCGGAGGCCGGCCCGATCCCGGCCGACCTCGTACCCGAGTGCTTCCGCCGGCCCGTCGAGTCGGCCCGCGCGGACCTCGAGCGCCGCTTCCGCGGCAAGAAGGTCCCGGCGGCGGAGTTCCGGTGGCGCGCCGAGCTCGCGCTCGCCGAACGCCTCGCGGCGCGCGGCGAGCTCGCCGCGGCCCTCGTCGCCGCGGGTCACTGGCGGCGGATGGACGCGCGCCTGCTCGCGGAGCTCGGAGAGCGGGCGTGGCGCGCGGGGCGGTCGCAATGGCCGCTCGCGCGCGAGCTGTTCACGGCCGCGCTCGTGGGGCTCCGCGGGGAAGCGCCCGGGGAGTTCGCCGCGCAACACGAGACGCGGGTGACGTTGCGGCTGCTCGAGCTCGCCGAGGAGGCGGGGCGCTGGGACGAGTTCTGCGTGTTGTGCGAGCGGCTCATCGACGAGCAGCGGCGCGGGACCGGGTCGGTGCGGGAGCGCGAGCGCGTGCTGGGGACGGCGGACGCGCGCGCGGGCGTGGATCCGCGGGCCCGGTTGCTCAGCGCGCGAGCCCAGGCGCGGGCGTGGGCGGCGCTCCAGCGCGGGGATCGCGCGGCTGCGCGCCGGTGGGCGGAGGAGGGGGAGCGAACCGTGGGGCAGTCGCGCGCGGCGCGGGAGGCGCAGGCGCGGCTGGAGGCGGCGATGGGGGGGTAGGGGGAGCGCTCGCGCGCTCTCGTTTTCTCCCTCCGTTGCGCCCGGGGAATCGGGCTCCGGGCAGGGTCGCCCTGCCCGTCGCCGCAATCGTCGATCCAAGGGGGTCGTGACCGACGATGACGGCGAAGGGCAGGGCTCGGACCCCCTCCATTGCGTGCGGGACGCGCGGCGGGGGGAAGCGCGGCGGGGGAGGGCGGTCAGCGGCCCGGGACGAGTGCGAGCGGGATCAGGCCGTGCCTGCGCCAGCCGACCCGTTGTAGCCAGGTTCGGGCCCGCGTGACCGGGCGTCCGACGGGAGAGTCCTGCTCCGGTCGCTCGATCCAACCGTCGAACCAGGTGCCCGAGGAGAACGGGTCGGGGACTCCCTGCGCCGCGTAACTGCCGTGCCGCCGGGCGTTGTTCAGGACGTACACGAGGACGTTCCGCACCTCGCGCGGAGTGCGCAGGATTCGGTCGTGGAAGCGGTCCGCGAAGACCTTGCCGGTGCGGCACCACAACTTGTTCAGGCCCTTGGCGATCCGGATCAGAAGACCCTGCATGCCGCGCGCGAGGCTGCGGCTGTCCTCGGCCTCGACGACCATGTGGACGTGATTCGTCTGCACGGAGTAGTGGTTGAGGCGGAAGCCGAACCGCTCGCAACCCGCGCGGAAGGAGCGGAGCAGGAGCTCGTACGCGTTCCTCTCGCGCAGGCCCGGCAGGCCCCGCGCGATCCGCACGGTCACGTGCACGGGGAAGCGCTCCTTCAGCTCGGCGCGCCCGTGGTGCGAGACGCAGCCTGCCTCGCCCATCGGTTCTCTGCCGGCCCCTCGACGCTTGCCGCCCCACTCGGGGAACTCGAACTCGACCTGTGTGTCTCGCCTACGACGCATGCGGCTCCTCCGGTGGCTCTGGTTGATTGGGCACATGTGCATGACCGATCGAGCGTGGAGTGGGTTGCGCGGCATTCGCGGAATCCTGGCGTCGGCATGACGCGCACACGCCTCGGGGGAAGGACTCCTCGAGCTCTTGGCGGCCGTGATGCGAGGCGCGAGCCGTCGTACCCATCGGATGGCTTCCGGCGCCTCTGCGCTTGCTACCCGGTGGCTCCGGTTGATTGGGCACATATGCATGACCGACCGGGAGCGGGTGGGTTACGCCGCCGTCACCCCGCTGTGCACAGGTGCGAGGGCTTCCTTGGCTGGAATTGATTGCATCGGAGTCGATTCCGCATCAGTACTCCCTGCGGTGATCGTCTCCACCGGTGTCACAACTCGTCATGATCAGGCCGTCTTCGAAGTGTCGGCCCCTACGCTGCCCAGCGTGTGAATCGATGGAACGATGTACTCTCGAGTAGTGTTCACGGATGGTGGAATGCCTGTACTGTACAGATGCGATTCGCCTGCTATTCCAGTAGCCGGGATTCAAGAAGATGAGATCCTCCCTTACACCGACGATCCTCTGCCTGACGGCGCTCAGTTCGAGTGTCTTCGACGCCCCGACCGCTATGGCCCAGTGGAGTACGGCCGCACTGTCCGAGGCGAGGTACGAAATCTATGCCGTTGAGGTCGATGGGGTCGCTCTCTTCGCTGGCGGGGTGTTCGACTCGGATACGGTCGACCTCTACCATTCGAGTACCGAGAGTTGGTCCATACACCAGCTCTCCGAGGCTCGCTTGATCTTCGGGGGGGCTCGGATCGGCTCGAAGGCACTCTTCATTGGAGGAGTCACGGCTTCCCAGCAAAGGAGCGACAACGTTGACATCTACGATGCGGCATCTGACACCTGGTCTGTCGCCGCGTTGTCCCAACCTCGGTCCGGTATTACAACCGCGGTGGCGGGGACCAAGGTGTTCATTGCCGGAGGTGTCGACCCCGCCGTGACGAACTCGGTCGATGTCTACGATGCGGCCACTGATTCGTGGACGCTCACCACGTTGTCGGTGGCTAGGACTGCGATGGCAGGGGCGTCCGTGGGAAACTACGCGCTATTTGCCGGGGGGTGGGACTACTCGACGTTCTTCACCACGGTCGACATCTACGACGCGAGTACAGGATCGTGGTCTGTCGCGCAACTGTCCCAGGCAAGGTCGCACATCACTGCCCAGGTCGTGGGCTCGAAGGTCATCTTCGCTGGTGGCACGATAGGCTGGCCGCTGCGGGTCGTGGACATCTTCGATTCGAGTACGGGAACCTGGTCGACGGCGCAGCTTGCATCACGGCGGAATCTCTGTGCGTCGGTGACAGTCGGATCCAAGGCCCTCTTCATCGGGGGCGGGCACTTCGACCTCACGCTCGGTGTGGGGATGCCGTCCCGGCTCGTGGACATCTACGACGACTCGACTGGCGCATGGTCGACGTGGGAGATGAATTCTCACTGCGGCGGCCATCGCAGCACGACCGTGGTAGGGGGTAAGGTCTTGATCGGCGGCCAGGCGATCTGGAGCCCGACCGCCTTCCCGGTCTACGTGCCCGTCGTCGACGTGTACGACGCTTCGGCGGACATCTGGTACGCGACGGAGCTCTCACAACCGAGGATTCACCTGGCCGCCCTGACCGTCGGCGGGAAGGCGATGTTCGCCGGCGGGGAACAGTTCGGCGCCGGGGTGTACGACACGGTCGACATCTACGAGGAGCTGGGAACCGAGTACTGCGTCGCCAGCCCCAACTCGACGGGACTCGGCGCCGAGATGTTCATGGTCGGCAGCAAGCGCCTCGCTGACGACTCCCTCGGCCTGCGCGCGGGGCCCATTCCCGACACGCTGAGCCTGTTCGTGTACAGCCCCGCCGCGCAGGTCGTCCCATTCGCCGACGGGTACAGTTGCGTCGGCGCTCCGCTGTTCCGACTGGACCCGCCGCTGCCGGCCGTCGGGCGGATGGCCGCGAAGAGGGTGCTCACGAGCCAACTGAGCCTCGTGCCGGGGACCCTGTACTTCCAGTGCTTCTATCGCGATCCCGCCGCCGGCGGCACGGGCCTCAACTCGTCCAACGGGTACGCGCTCGACTTCGTGCCCTGAACGCGCCTGGAGGACCCTGCCTCCGGCCCGTCTGGATCCCGTTTCAGGGGGAGCGCCCATGAATGCCCCGGGCGAACGGGCTAGAGTGCGTCACTCTCCCCCCTCCGGGACAGCGCATGAGCACCACGCAACTCTCCATGCCCGCAGGCGCGATCGAGACGCTCGACGACGGGATCGGGTTCATCGCGCTCGTCGATCGGATGCAGCAGGACCCGGCGCTCAAGGTCGTGAACGCCGCGCGGATCTCCTACGACAAGCAGAAGGACACGTTCGAGGAAAAGGACCAGGGATTGGTGAAGTTCCTGTGGAAGCACGGGCACACGTCGCCCTATCGCCACAGCTTCTTCACGTTCCACTGGAAGGCGCCGCTGTTCGTGTTCCGGCAGGCGTTCAAGTATCAGGTGGGGAGCTCGTGGCGGAAGTACGAGATCGACGGGGTCGCGGTCAGCCTCGAGGTGTTCGACGTGATGTTCGACACGGACAAGGGCTGTTCCTGGAACGAGATCTCGGGTCGATACGTGAAGTGGACGCCCGAGTTCTACGCGCCGCTGCGGATGCGCGCCAACCCATCGCACGGCAACAAGCAGGCCTCCGTCGAGCTGCCCGCGGACTTCGACCACGAGGGGGAGCGGCAGCGGATGCTCGCCGAGTGCCAGGCGGCGTTCCGCACCTACGAGGACCGCATCGAGCGGGGCGTGGCGAAGGAGATCGCGCGCACGTGCCTGCCGCAGAGCCTGTACACGCAGGCCTACTGGACCGTGTCGCTCCAGGGCCTCCTGCACTTCTTCGACCAGCGCCTCAAGCCCGACGCGCAGTTCGAGATCCGGCGCTACGCGCAGGGGCTCTATGAGCTCATGCGGGAGGACATCGAGCGGCTCGGGATCGCGATCGAGGACTTCTCGTAGTCGCCGTTACTCCACGACCACGGTGAGCCCGCCGGAGGCGCGCAGCTCGACGCGGTAGGTCTTGCCCGGGCGCATCTCGATGAAGGGCGCTTCACCGTGGGAGGCGCGGACGCCTTTCGTCGCGGCGAGCGCGGGGTCGTTGGCGTACTCCCAGAACTGTTCCCACAGGTCGGCGAAGAACGGGTCCGGCCCCTCCTCGTCGCCCATGGTCAGGGGGTGGGTGGTCCTGGAGTCGAGGGGCACGCCGTCGCTCGGTTTCTGGTTCTCGCCGTACATCCGGCGGAACATGCAGATGGACGTGCCGCGCAAGGCGTCGGCGCCCGCCACGTAGCCGTCGTCGAACTTGATGACGAGGCCCTCGATGTAGACGACGCGGCCTTCGACGGTCAGCTCGCGGCCCGGTCCGAGCGGAGTCCCGGACGAGTCCAGCTCTTCGAAGCGGAGGCGGGTGCGCACCCGGTCAGGGTCGGAGGGATCTTCCGTCTGGTCGAGGACGACGATGCGGGCCACGCGGTGGTCGAAGTTCAGCAGCCAGATCGCCACCTCGAGCTCGTCGATCTTCTGCTCCTGCTCTTCGACGAGGGTGTCGAGCGCCACGATCTCCTGATCGCGCGCGGCCACCGCCCCTGCGAGCCGGGCGATCCGCTCATCGCGCTCGTGGAGCTCCGCCTCCGCTTCGAGCGAGACCTGGCGGAAGTGCAGCGTCCACCACCCGCTGATGCCGAGCACGCCGCCGAGCACGAGCGTGCGGATGAGGAAGTTCACGTTCTTGAACATGGGTCTGTTCCGGCTTGCGGCTGCGGGCGACGGGTCTTCGCGGTTCGGCCTGAGAGGGTGGGTGGAGGGCGTCCAGGAGCATTGAACCAGTCGGGACGGCTGAAACAAGGGGGGCGTCCCGGGTGAACCGAACGGTCCGTGCGGCGTTCCAACCTGGATCCGGGCCTCCCCGTCCTACACTGGCGGAAGGGGCACGGATCCCCGAGAGTAGGCCGCTCACAGGCTCCCCGAGAACAGTCCCCGAGACCCACGCGAATCCCAGATGAGAACAGTCGAGCGCCGATGGGCCGCGAGTGCCTTCACCGTCCTCTCCCTCGCGGTGATCGGCGGCGCCGGGCAGCTGACGCAGGGCACCGCCCCCGTGCAGGAGGTGGTGCCCCCGGTGGGGGACATGCTCGCGACGCTCGCCGCGGGCGACATCCAGATCGACCTGGCGCACGGCATCTGCGCCATCCCCGCGCGCGTCGAGGTGCGCAACGAGCTGCTCGAGTACCTTCTCGTGGCGGATCACGGGGCGAAGCACGAGAGCCTGTTCGCCACCTCCGTCGACGCCCAGCTGCTCAACGCGGGCCTCCTGGCGCTCGGCGCCAAGCCCGGTGCGAACGCCACGTGGACGAAGAAGGACCCGTTCCCCACGGATGAGGAGCTGCGGGCGGGGGCCTCCGCGTACGACGTCATCCTGCCCGCGGGCGACGGCTTCTACCTGTACGTCGCCTGGCGCGAGGGGGACGAGGACTTTCTCTATCGCGCGGAGGACCTCGTGCGGGACCTCGAGCGCCAGCGCAGCATGCTGCGGCACAAGTGGGTGTACCTCGGCTCGCGCATGGTGTCCCGCGGCCCGGATCAGCGGCAAGTGTTCGCCGCCTCCTCCCAGGGCAACCTCGTCAACATCTCGTTCTTCGCCGCCGGCCACACGCTCGTCACCTGCGGGCTCGAGGCGGGCCTCAGCCAGACGGCGTGGCTGGGGAACGCGTGGCTCCTCCCGCCGCGACCGAGCTCCGTCCTGTTCCTGTTCTCGAACGAGCGGCTCACCACGCTGCCCGCCGGGCTCGCCGCGCACGTCCCACGGGTCACGCTCGCGGTGGGCGGGCGCTGATGGACGAGGGCGGCGTGAACGCGATCGTGCGCCGGGCGTCCCGCGCGGTGGCGATGGCGCGCGGGGCCGAGGCGTTCCTCCTCGGCTCGTCGGTGCTCCTCGTCGCGCTCGCCGCGGCGGTCGTCTCCGGCGTCGAGCTCGCGACCCTGGACGCGTGGGGCGCCGCGGTGCTCGCCGGGGGCTTCGCGGCCGCGAGCTGGTGGCTCGAGCGCCGCCCCGAGCCCCATCGCATCGCGCTCGACGTCGACCGGGCGACGCGCCAGGACGGGCGGCTCCTGACCGCGTTCGAGAGCGAGGGTGGAGCGCCGGACGCGCCGCTCACCCGCTTGCTCGCCCGCGAGGTCCGGGAGCGTCTGTCGCCCGGCGCGGCCGTCCGCGCGGCACTGCCGAACTCGATGCCTTTCCTCGCGCTGCCGTTCCTCGCGGCCGCGCTGCTCGCGAGCGTGCTCGAGGCGCGCCCGCGGGACGTGGCGGACCTCGCCCGGGTCGCGCCGCTCGCCCGCGGTGTCTCCGCGGAGCTGGAGCGCGCCCGCGACCTCGCCGTCGAATCGGCGCGCGCCGGCGAGCTCTCGCAAGGGGACCTGCGCGAAGTGCTGGAGCTCGACGGGCGCGCCCGCGAGCTCGCGAACCGCTCGCGCTCGGGGGCGCTCGAGGCCGCCGAGCTGGAGCAGCGCATGGAGGCCCTGCGCACGGACATCGAACGGCTGGCGCGAGACACGGCCACGTCCGCCGAGCTCGCGGCGGCCCTCGAGCGCGCGGCGACGTACGCCGACGGCGCGCTGATGGGCCTGGCGGAGGCGCTGGCGGAGCTCGGCCCGCAGCCCGCGGCAGGGACCGACGAGCCTCCCGGCGCGGTCGACGCCGAGGGATCGTCGGGGCCGGACTCCGGCTCCGAGGACAGTGCGGCCGATTCCGCGCTGGCGAACGGAGAGCCGATCGGCACAATGTCCGGCCACTCTGCCCCGGGCGAACCGGGCGAGCCGGAGCCCCAGCCCGATCCCGACGAGTCGCCCCCGGCGGGGGCCGTCGGCTCCGGGGCGTGGTGGCCCGAGCGCTTCGCCGGTGTCGTCGGGCGCTGGGTCGAGGTCCGGCGCGCCGGGCTCGAAGTCCCCCCCGCACGGAACGAAGAACGACCCAGGTGACTCAAGCAGCGAACAACCGGCGCCTCGGCCTCTGGCTGATCGGAGCGCGCGGCGCCATCTCGACCTGCGTGGGATACGGCCTGGGCGGCCTCGGGCAGGGGCTCCTCGACCCGATCGGGATCACGACGACACGGCCCCCGTTCACGGAGCTCCCGCTCGTTCCGCTCGAGAGCATCGTCCTGGGCGGGCACGACGTCTGCGCGCGGGACATGTCGCAGAGCGCGGGCGAGCTCGTGCGCGCCGGCGTGCTGCCGGCCGACCTCGTGACCGCGTGCGCGAGCTTCGCGGGCGCCTTCGAACGGCGCATCCGGCCGGGCGTGCTCGACGGCCCGGACGTCGGATTCGCCGACCTCGACCCGCGGGCCGCGGAGCTGGGCGCGGCGGCGCCGCTCGAGCAGGTGCGACGGGTCGCGGCGGACATCGATGCGTTCCAGGCCGAGACCGAGGTGGAGCGCGTCGTCGTCGTCTGCGTGGCGAGCACCGAGGCGAGCCGCGCGGATCAGCCCGAGTGGGCGGACCTCGCCGCGTTCGAGCGCGCCCTGGAGGCGGAGCGGCCGCAGCCGGCTTCGCTGATCTACGCCTACGCCGCGCTCTCCACGGGCCGGCCCTTCGTCAACTTCACCCCGAGCCTCGGCGCGCAGGTCCCCGCGCTCCGCGAGCTCGCAGAGAAAAAGGGCGTGCCGCACTGCGGCAACGACGCCAAGACGGGGGAGACCCTGGTGAAGACCGCGCTGGCGCCCATGTTCCACGCGCGCGCCCTGCGGGTCCTCACGTGGCAGGGCTACAACATGCTCGGCAACCGCGACGGCGAGGTCCTGCGCGACGAGGCGCACAAGCAGGCCAAGCTCAGGAACAAGGACGAGTCCCTGCGTTCGATCCTCGTGGACAGCCCGGACCTGCACTCGACCGTCGGGATCGACTACGTCCCGTCGCTCTCCGATTGGAAGACGGCCTGGGACTTCATCCACTTCGAGGGCTTCCTCGGCGCGCGGATGTCGCTCCAGTTCACCTGGGCGGGCTCCGACTCCGCCCTCGCCGCACCGCTCGTGCTCGACCTCGTACGACTGGCCGACTTTGCCGCCGGAGTCGGGGAGTCGGGGGCGATGGATCAGACCGCCTGCTTCTTCAAGGACCCGCTCGGCGGGGGGACGCACGACTTTCACCAGCAGTACGCACGCCTCCTGGCTTACGCGGAACGGCATCTGGCGCGCTAGTCCTGGGCGGACGCCGAGGCCTGACGATCCCAGAGAAGCCGGGAATGGCTGAAGTGAACAGCATCGCCAACACGGGCCAGGCCCGACTTCGAGGTTTGGGATGAAGGCATGGACTCCGGATGGGTTGCAGGTCGAAGTGCGTGCGCGTATCGGGGAGGCGCGGGAGCGCTTGGAGCGGTTCCTGCTGCTCTCGGGCGAGGCCGACTTTCTGGCGGTGATCGCGGGCTTCGACGGTATCCGGCGGCCGCTCGACGCGGTCTCGGGGCTCGTTTCACTCTTTGCGGCCGTACACCCCGACAAGGCTCTGCGCGATCGCGCGGAGGTGCTCGAGCAGGAGCTGGTAGCGTTCGAGACCGAGCTCTCGTTGAACCGGGCGGTGTACGAGCGGCTGGTGCTCCTGTCGGGTGCGGAGGCGCCGGGTGATGATGAGGCGCGGCTGCTCGAGCGGGCGCTGCGGGATTTTCGGCGCAGCGGGGTCGACCAGGACGACGTGACGCGGGACCGCATCCGCGCCCTCCAGGACGAGCTCGTCGAGGTCGGCCAGCAGTTCGACCGCAACATCGTGGAGGGCCGGCGCTCGATCCGCATCGCCGAGGGGCACGCGGGGCTCGCGGGGTTGCCGGCGGACTACCTCGTCTCGCATCCCGAGGACGAGGACGGGTCGGTCACGATCACGACCGATGCTCCCGACTACGTGCCGTTCATGATGTACGCGGAGCGGGGCGACCTGCGCACGGAGCTGTACTTCGAGTATGGGCAGCGCGCCCACCCCGTGAACCTGCCCGTGCTCTCCGAGCTGCTCGCGAAGCGTTTCGAGCTGGCGCGGCTGCTCGGTTACGACAACTGGGCGCACTACGCCACCGAGGACAAGATGGTGAAGAGCGCAGGGGCCGTGCGCGAGTTCATCGAGCGGATCTCCGAGCGCGCCCGGCCCAAGGCCGAGCGTGAGGTCGCCGAGCTGCTCGAGGAGAAGCGCAAGCTGGACCCCGGGGCGACGGACGTCCGGCTCCACGAGCTGTTCTTCCTCCGGGAGCGCGTCAAGCGTTCGCGGTACGGTTTCGACTCGCAGTCGGTGCGCCCCTACTTCGCCTACGAACGCGTGCAACAGGGCATCCTCGCGACGAGCGCGGCGCTCTACGGTGTGCAGTTCGCGCCGTGTGACTCGGTGCCCGTCTGGCATCCGTCGGTCGAGTGTTTCGAGCTGCTGGAGCACGGCGAGCCGGTGGCGCGCGTGTACTTCGACATGTTCCCGCGCGAGGGCAAGTACAAGCACGCTGCGATGTTCGGGATCCACCAGGGCGGCGAGGGGCGGCTCCCCGAGGCCGCGCTCGTGTGCAATTTTCCCGAGCCGAAGGACGGCGAACCCGCGCTCCTGTTGCACTCGCAGGTGACGACGTTCTTCCACGAGGTCGGACACCTCCTGCACCACCTGTTCGCGGGGCGTCAGCGCTACTTGAAATTCTCCGGGATCAGCACGGAGTGGGACTTCGTCGAGGTGCCGAGCCAGATGTACGAGGAATGGGCCTGGGATGCCGGCGTGCTCCGCGAGTTCGCGACGCACCACGAGACGGGGGAGCGGATTCCGGAGCAGCTCGTGGGCCGGCTGCGCGCCGCGGAGGAGTACGGCAAGGGCATCACGGTGCGGACGCAGATGTGCTTCGCCATGATCTCGCTCGCGTACTACGACCGGGATCCGGCGGGCCTGGACACGACCGCGGCCATGATCGAGCTGAAGGCCCGCATGGCGCCTTTTCCGCACGACGATGGGACGTACTTCCAGGCGAGCTTCGGGCACCTCCACGGGTACTCGGCGCTCTACTACACGTACATGTGGTCGCTCGTCATAGCGAAGGACCTCTACGGCCCGTTCGCGGGCGACCTCATGAACACGGCGACCGCGAACCGCTACCGGGCGGCGATCTTGGACGCGGGCGGCGCGCGGGACGCGGACGAGCTCGTGCGCTCGTTCCTGGGGCGCGACTACGGGATCGACGCCTGGGAGGCCTGGCTCGAAGAATAGTCGTTCTGCCGCGCACCCCGTCGTGCCCGCCGGCTCGCGCCGCGGGGCAGAACTGGAGCGGAGGCTCCAAGCGACTACTGCCGAGGGGCTTACGACCGATCCGGGCCGCTTGGAGCCGGTCGAGACCCGCCGGATCCCAAAATAAATCAGTCGCGGCGAAAGGCCCCTCACGGTCTGCGGAATAAAGCCGTAGGTCTTCCGTATCTGGTGCCTAGAAAGAGTGGCGGTCCCACCGTCCCTCCCATGAGCTCTCCGACTCCCTCCCTCCGACACCTCCTCGCCCTGGTGCTCCTCGTCTTCGCCGGCACGGCGGTCACCGTGAACGCCTACATCGACAGCCGGCGGCCCGACGCTTTCGGCGTGGTTCAGTGGCGCCCGGCGGCGGTCCGGATCGAGCTCCAACCCGAGTGCGACGATGCGGAAGTCCGGGATTGCCCGGAGAAGTGCGCTGCACCCGTCCCCGCGAAGCCCGCGGCGTGCCGGGCGAGCTGAACGCGCCTCTGGCTAGCTCTCGGCCCGTCAATCCGGGAACGTGGAGCGCTCCCATTCGTCGATCGCGTCCACGAGCTCGACGAGGACTTCGGCGCGCGTGCGACCCGAGCGCTTCAGTACGCGGAAGTCGTGATCCGCGCCCTCGATCACGCGTAGCGTCACGATCCCGCCGAAGGTCTCCAGCTCGCGGCGGAGGAGCTCGAGGTTGCACAGAGCGTCCCGCGTGCCCTGGAGGAAGAGGGCGGGCACGGCGATGGCCCCGAAGTGCTCGGAGCGGAGCTGCTCGGGCTGCTCCCGCGGGTGCAGGGGATAGCCGAGGAAGAGCAGCGCCGAGTCGTGCGCGCCGACGGCGGAGAGATAGCTCGCGATGCGGCCGCCCATCGACTTGCCGGCGAGGACGACGCGGCGCTCGGGGTAGCGCATCCGCAGCGCGTCGAGCGCCGCCCCGTGGACCGCCTCCAGGCGCGGGCGCCGGTCGGGCGGGCGGCGCCGTTCCTCGCGGGCCGCGCGTTCGGCGTAGGCGTAGTTGAAACGGAGCACGGGCAGCCCGCGCTCCGCGAGCCCGCTCGCGACGGCGACGAGGAGCTCCGAGTCCATGCCCGCCCCGGCGCCGTGCGCCAGCAGGATCACGGATCCGCCGCGGTCGCGGTCCGGGCGATGGAGGCGGCCGCCGACCGTCGCACAACCCGCGCCCTGCTCCGGCGCGAGCCCGGTGGGGATGTCGATGGACTCGATGGGCACCCGCCGATAGTAGCGGGGAGGGAGCTGGTAGCGGGGGGACCGCGGGGATGCGCGCCCTATACTTCCGGTGTGTCCTCGCAGCGCCCGCCGCTCAAGCCGCAGACCTCCACGCTCTGGTATCACCCCTCGGGCCAGTACGGCGACGAACCCATGGGCACGCCCGCCTACCCGGGCGCGACCCCGGCGTGGGTGATCTGGAACCTGCTCGAGCGCTACACGCGCGCGGGGGACCTCGTCGTCGATCCCTTCTGTGGCGGCGGCACGACGCTCGACGTCGCGCGCAGCCTCGAGCGGCGGGCGCTCGGGTACGACGTCCGGCCGATTCGGGACGACGTGTTCCGGGCGGACGCGCGCAAGCTACCGCTCGAGGACGCGAAGGCGGACTTCGTGTTCATGGACCCGCCGTACTCGACGCACCTCGAGTACTCGCAGCAGCCGGACTGCATCGGCGAGCTCTCGGCCTTCGAGGACGCCTACTTCGAGGCGCTGGAAGACAGTTTCGCGGAGGCCGACCGCATCCTCCGGGACCGGCGCTACCTCGCCGTATACGTCGGCGACACCTTCAAGAAGAAGCGCGGGTTCGTGGCGATCGGAGCGCGCTTCCACGCGATGCTCGAGCGGCGCTTCCGGGCCGTCGATCACATCGCGGTCGTGCGCGGGAACCGCAAGCTCGAGAAGCCGAATTTCCATCGGGCGGCACGCGAGGGGAACTACTTCCTGCGCGGCTTCAACCACCTCCTGATCTTCAAGAAGGAGCGCGGCCGATGAGCGTGCGCGCCGGTCGGCCCCTCGAGCGTGCTTTCTTCCGCGGGGACACCCAGTCGGTCGCCGAGAAGCTCCTGGGCGCGCGGCTCGTGCACACCGCGCTCGAGGGGACGACGATCGGCCGGATCGTGGAGGTCGAGGCCTACCTCGCCGAGGACGACCCGGCCTCCCACTCCGCGCGCGGCCCGACCGATCGCAACGCCTCGATGTTCCTGGCGCCCGGCCACGCCTACGTCTACCTGATCTACGGCCTGCACCACTGCTTCAACGTCGTCACGGCGCGGGCGGGCGCGGGGGCGGCCGTGCTCATCCGCGCCCTCGAGCCGCTCGCGGGGCTCGAGCTGATGATGGAGCGGCGCGGCGCCCTGCGCCCGCGCGACCTGTGCAGCGGGCCGGGGAAGCTCGCGCAGGCGATGGGCCTCACGCGCGCGCACGACGGGCGCGACCTCACCTCGGGCGCGATCCACCTCCTGCCGCCCGAGCCCGGTTGGCGGGGCGGGCCGGTCGCCGCGTCGCGCCGCGTGGGCATCTCGAAGGCGGCGGAGCGCGAGCTGCGCTACTCCCTCGCGTCGTGCCCCTGGAGCTCTCGTCCGTGAGAGCGGCGGTCCATGCGGGCTCTCGTCCGTGAGAGCGCGGTCCATGCGGGCTCTCGTCCCTGAGGCAGCCCGCGCCCGAGGCGCGCGAATCCTGCTTCGGACCATCGAACAGAGCCGTCGACTGACCTAGGCTGCCCTCGCGCCGTCGCCCAGGCAGAACGGCCTCCCATCGTGGAACTGACCCCCGCCAACACCGCGCTGCTCGTCTTCCTCGCCGCCATCCTGGGCGCGCTGCCCGCGCTGACGCGGCGCTGGTCCCCCCGCGGCCTGCACAAGCTCGTCTCGATCTCGGCCGGGATCTTCCTGGGGAGCGTGTTCCTCCACCTCCTCCCCGAGTTGGCGCTCGAGACCGCTCCCGCGGGACCGGCGGAGCGGCCGTCGGTGACCCCGTGGGTGGCGGTGCTCGTCGGCTTCCTGCTCTTGTTCGTCGTCGAGCGGGTCTGGCTGGAGAAGCGCGGCGGTCGCGACGGGGCCGACACCCACCAGGTGCTCCTGCTCGCGACCTTCCTCGGGCTCGGGGTGCACGCCTCGACCATGGGTCTCAGCCTCTCGGCGATCCGGGACAACCTGGACTGGCCCCTCCTCGCCACGATCCTCGGCCACAAGGCGGCCGAGGCGTTCTCGCTCGCGGCCGTCTTCAGTCTCGCGGGCCGGTCGCGCCGCCGGACCCTGCTGCCCCTCGTGCTGTTCGCGGCGATCACGCCCGCCGGACTCCTGCTCGGCGACCTCGTCGTGGACGCCTCGGGGCCCTTCGCCACGATCCTCGCGGGGTTCGCGTGCGGCACGTTCTTGTACGTCGCCGTGTGCGACCTCCTGCCCGAGGTCTTTCACGACACGGAGCAGAGCTGGACGAAGCTCGGTTGGGTGCTACTCGGCATCCTGTTCACCGCCCTCGTGCTCCCCGACGGCGCGATCGTCGGCTTCCTCGCGGCGGGGCTGGCGGAGAGCGCGCACGTCTTCGTGGAGATGGCCCCGTTCCTGCTGCTCGGATTCGCGATCGCCGGGATCCTCTCCGAGGTGCTCGAGCCGGAGCTGCTCACCCGCCACCTCGCCGGCGACGACCTCGCCTCCGTGGGCAAGGCGGCGCTCATCGGAGCGCCCCTCCCGCTCTGCTCCTGTTCGGTCCTGCCCGTCGCCGCTTCGTTGCGCAAGGCCGGCGCGAGCAAGGGCGCGACGAGCTCGTTCCTCATCGCGACGCCGGAGACGGGCGCGGACTCCGTCACGGTCACGTGGGCGCTGCTCGACCCGCTGATGACGATCGCCCGTCCGGTGGGCGCGATCGTCTCCGCGTTCATCACGGGGGCGGCGGTCAACCTGTTCGCCCGGGGCCGGCCGGATGAGCCCGCGTCCGCGGCGCCGGCCGTACCCGGACCTGAGGCCTCGGAGCCGGCCGCGCCCGAGGACGAGTGCTGTGCCACCCTGGAAGCGCACGACGGGCCGGCAGGGGCGGGGGACGCGCGGTCCGAGCGCGAGGGCAGTTTCCTACGGCGTGCCGCGCGCTACGCGTTCGTCGACATGATCGACGACCTTGCCTGGCTGCTGCTGGTCGGAATCCTCCTGTCGGGGGTGATCTCGGCCGCGGTGCCCGCGGAGCTGTTCGAGCAACCCATCGCCCGCGGGTTCAGCGGACTCGTCCTCATGCTCGTGGTCGGCATCCCGATCTACGTGTGCGCGGCCGCCTCGACCCCGATCGCGGCCTCGCTCATCCTGAAGGGCTTGAGCCCGGGGGCCGCGCTCGTCTTCCTCCTGGCGAGCCCCGCGACGAATGCGGCCTCCATCGTCGCGATGTCGCGCATGCTGGGCCGGCGCGTCGTGATCGTGCACCTCGCGGTGCTGGGCGTGACGACGTTGGCGCTCGGTGCGCTCGTCGACGCCCTCTACCCGCTGCTCTCGATCGTACCCTCGGCGGCGATGGGCCCGGAGCACGGGGGCTCGGCCGGTTGGATCGCGCGCGGGAGCGCCCTGGTGCTCGCGATCCTGATGCTGCTCTCCCTCGTGAGGACCCGACTCGGGTCCGGTGCGCCAAGGTCGGTGCCGGACTCGACCGACGGGCACTCCGTGTTGCCTACTTGACCGTGATGAGCTCGACGACGAAGACGAGCGTCGCGTTGGGCGGGATGGAGCCCTTGCCCCGGGCTTTGTAGCCGAGCTTGCCCGGGATCACGAGCTTGTACATGGCCCCGGGCCGCATGAGCATCAGGGCCTCGTTCCAGCCCTCGATCACCTGACCGAGCCGGAAAGTGAGCGGCTCGTTCCGGTCGTACGAGGCGTCGAACTGCGTCCCGTCCGTCAGCCATCCGGCGTAGTGGCAGATGACCCCCTGGTTCATCACCGGGGGTGTGCCCTCGCCCTCGCGCAGCACCTGGTACTGGAGTCCGCTCGCGGTCGTCACGAGCTCCTCCGCGGGGGGCATCGAGAACTCGGGCTTCTGGAAGATGCGTTTCAATTCGAGCCGCCAGATCGTCGTGCTGTTCGCCGGGAGCGCGCCCCTGGGCTCGTCGCCGAAGGCGAGCGCCGGCGGCACCGCGAGTAGGTACACGCCGCCCTCCCTCATGAACGAGGCGGCCTCCTTCAGGAACGGGAGCGTGAACTTGTCGACGACGGTCACGGCTGGGTTGCCGCTCGTGGCGGAGCTGTCCTGGAACTTCCCCGCCTCGTCCCAGAGCGTGTACTCGAACCAGATTTCACTCTTCGGCGTACAGGCGGCACCCGTCGGCTCGACGAGCGTCTGGACCGCGAGTCCCGAATCGGTGACCGTGGCCCGCTCGGGGTCGATCGGCACGAAGTCGGGGACGCGCATCGTGATCGCGATCAGCTCCACGTCGAACACGAGCGTGGCGCCGGCCGGGATCTTGGGCGGGGATCCCTTCGATCCGTAGGCGAGGTCGCTGGGGATCGTGAACTTGAACCGCGCGCCCGGCGACATGAGCGCGAGGCCCTCGTTCCAGCCCTCGATCACCTGCCCGAGGCCGAACTCGCTCGGCTCCCCGCGCCGGCGCGACGAGTCGAACTCCGTGCCGTCCTCGAGCCAGCCCGTGTAGTGCACGCGGACGCGGTCACCGAGCCTCGGGAACTCCGTGCCGTCGCCTGCCTTCAGCACGGAGTACTTCAGTCCGGACGCGGTCGTCACGACCACCGTGTCCTCCGGGATACCGGAATCCTGAGCGACCGGAGCCGCCAGGGCGAACGAGCTCGAGAGGACGAGGGCGGAGGCGAGGCGGATCGGTGTGAGCACGAGAACTCCGGTGGACTGGCGTCGGCGGGGCGCCCGATGCGTGCTCCGGGCGCGGGAAACAGCGAGGCACCCTACGGAGCCGGGGCTGGATCGGCCAGCGGGGAGCGTGCGCGGGCTCCAGGAGGGCGTTTCCGGCGCGTTCTCCGTCCAGGATCGGGCGGGGCGAGGCGTTCCCGAACTTGGCACTCAGTGAGGGGGCGCGGGGCGTCGATCGGAGATGAGCACCGTCCAGAGACGAACGCCGGGATCCGGTCGACGACCCCCCGGCCGCTCACGCCACCGCGGAGTCCTTCATGCATCACGCCTGCCCGTTCCTCGCCGCCTGCCTGTTCCTCGCGAGCGCCTGCTCCGCCCCCAGCGCTTCCATCGCTCCGGCCTACGGCTCATACGGACTCGGCGGGGAGTTCTCCGCCACGGACGGGGGCGCCTCGGCGAGCTCGTCCATGAGCAGCCTCGGCCTCGATGACGCTACAGGCGGCTTCAGCCCGCGCGCGGACCTCGCGTTCCTAGGCTTCGACCTCTCGCTCTCGGCCCTGTCCACGTCCCTCGATGGCAGCGGCACGACCGAGGGGGACATCGTGATCGGGGGCTCGACGATCAGCGGAGGGGCGAACGTCGACACGGACATGTCGATCGACACTTTCAGCGGCGTGGTCACGTGGGACCTCATCCCCACGGATCTCGTCGACTTCGGACTCGGCGTGGGCGTGACCGTCGTCAGCCTCGACATGGAGATGGAAGAGACGGTAGGCGGCACGAGCATCGAGACCGACGAGACGATCCCGATCCCGCTCCTCGCGGCGCGCGGCAGCGTGGGCATCGGAGACTTCGAGGTCCTGGGCCGCGTCGGCTACATGAACCTCTCCGTGGGCGGCACGGACGTCACGTTCGTCGACTACGACATCGCCTTGATGTACCACCTGTTCGGCGGGTCGACCCACGGGGCGGGCAATCTGGCGATCGGCTACCGCGGCTTCGACCTCGACGCCGAGTACGACGACGGCGGCAGCACTATCGAGGCGGACTTCACGCTCGACGGCCCGTACGTGGGGCTGTCGATCTCGTTCTGAGGGCCCGCGCGGGAACAAGTCCCCATTCCGGGCGAGCACGCGTCGTGCCCGACCGACTCCGTCGCGAGCAGCCCGGTCGCCAGGGTGCGCCCCATCGTGCCCAGCCCGAGGATGGCGATCTTCCGGTCGGTCAGCATGGTGGTCTCCTTGCCTCTGCGCTTCTTCGCGGTCGGTCGGTGCGTCCGCGTCGGTCGGGCCGCCGGCGTGTCCGGCCCGTCAGGTGCCCATGATTCAGGTGCCCATGATGTGGAAGCCGGCGTCGACGAAGATCGTCGTGCCCGTGATACCGCGCGAGTGCGGCCCCGCGAGGAACAGGCAGGTGTCACCCACCTCCTCCGCGGTGACGTTGCGCCGCAGGGGGGCCGTCGCGGCGATGTGGTCGATCATCAGGTTGAAGTCCTTCACGCCGGATGCGGAGAGCGTGCGGATCGGCCCCGCGCTGATGGCGTTCACGCGCACGCCGCGTGGGCCGAGGTCCGCTGCGAGGTAGCGCACCGACGCCTCGAGTGCCGCCTTCGCGATGCCCATGATGTTGTAGTTCGGGACGACGCGCTCGGAGCCGATGTAGGTCAGGGTCACGATCGAGCCCTCGCGGCCCTCCATGAGCGGCAGCGCGCGACGCACCACCGCCGTCAGCGAGTAGACGGATACCTCGTGCGCGAGCATGTAGCCCTCCTTCGAGGTGTGATAGAAGTCGCCTTGCAGCTCCTCCCGCTTCGCGAACGCGATGGCGTGGACGACGGTGTCGAGGAAACCGAACTGCGTCTTGATCTCCTCGAAGACAGCGTCGATCTGCTCCGGCTGGGTCACGTCGCAGGGCAGCACGATCGATCCGGAGCACTCCGATGCGAGCGCCCTCACGGCCTTCTCGAGCCGCTCGCCGACGAACGTGAAGGCGAGCCGCATGCCGGCGTTCGCGAGTGAGCGGGCGCAGCCCCACGCGAGTGAGCGCTTGTTCGCGACGCCGAGGATGACGCCCGTCTTGCCTGCGAGGATCTTCTCCAAAGGTTCTTCTCCGTGGGATCGAGCGGGGGGCCTGAATGGGCGGGGATCCTAGCGGTTGCACGCGGGACAGGGGAGCCTCGGGCACGGGCACTCCGGGAAAGGCTGACGATGCCGGGGCCCGCGGCATCAGCCCCCAGTGCGGGGACCCCGCGAGGCCCGCGATCGGCCGGGTTGTCCACAGGCTCTGAACCACGCGCGCCGAATCGCTGCGATCGGGTCTGGGGAATTGGCCTTCTCCATCGTTCGTGCTCCCGAACGTCGAGCGCCGGGAAGTGCGCCGGTGGTGGCCGCGGCGCGCCCCCACGGTGCTCGGAGAGAATTCGCAGAAAGCGTGATTCCACAGCCGGACTAGACTGGTCTCGAGAGCGTCCCAGGCTCTGATCGCGCGACCAGCCGACAACGGGGCGGCCGCGCGGAACGAGCCGGAGGAAGGAGAGTGACCACCGTGATGGAGAGAGATGGATCGCACGGGGCGCCGGCGCGCGTCGACCCCGGGGCCAAGGACCGGCGCCGGCTGCTCGCGGGCGGGAGCCCGCGCGAGATCCTCACGCGCATCGTGCGCGGCGACCCTCTGGGCGTGCGCCGGATCGTGGCGCGTCGGCTGCGCGAACGTGCGCTCCTCATGGACGGCGACCATGTCCATCTGCGCGCCCTCGCGCGTTGTGCCCGCTATGCCGTCCGCTATGCGGGGCGGCCCACCCTCGATGAGTGGCTCGCGGGCCACGTCGACGGTGCCCTGGACGCGGCCATCGTGGAGGAGGCCGAGGAGCGCGCCGAGGACCGGGTCCCCGGCGGTCCCTGGTCCGCGCACGCTGAGCTCGCGCGCCCCCTCGGGCTCGAACCCAACGCGATGCGCGCGGCGTGCCGCGCGTTCCACGCCCGGCCCGACCTGGAACGCCAGGCGTTCTTCTCACTCGTGATCGAGGTGTCCGACCTCGACGACGTCGCGCGCGCCGAAGGCGTCTCCGCCTCCGAAGTCGCGCGGCGCGCGCGGCGGGCGCTCGACGCCATCCTCCTCTCGCAACACCCGCATGCCGAAGAAAGTGGCCCCCATGCATCCCCGCGAAAGCAAGGTCCGGAATAGACTCGTACGCCTCGCCCCGCTCTCCGCGCTTCGCCCCGGCTCAGCCCCGGGGGCCGGAGCGGCGAGCGCCGAAATGGGCGCAGGCTGGCTCGCGTGGTGTGTGCTGGTCGCCCGCGCACGCCGGCGACGGCGCGGGAGGCCCCTGCGGGGCGCGATGCACGAGCTCGCGCTCGTGCATCGCGCGGAGCAGGCGAAGCTCATGCGCGAAGTATCCGAGCTCATGCTCACGGCGAGCCCAGCGTGCTCGGCCCTGCTTGGACCACCCGCGACGGAGCACAGGCTCAGCGGGTTCCACCGGAGGCTCACCGAGGAGCTCGCGCTCGCGCGCGAGGACCGCGTCGAGGTGCCCGTCGAGCTCGCCCTGCTCGAATGCTGGCCGTTCGAGCCCGGGGCGGCGCCGCGGCGCGGGGCGCGGGCCTTCGCGCGCGCCTCGCTCGCGCTGGAGCCGTGTCCCCTGGCGCGCCTGACGCTCGCTCGCGCGTGGCTCGCCGAAGGGGCGATGCGGCGCGCGCTGGCTGAGCTCGAGAAGCTGTCGCACTCCACCCAGGCGCCCACGATCGCCCGCGGCGTCGAGCTGTGCCACGCGGTGGCGCTGGACATGCGCGGCGACCTCGCCGGCGCGGAGCGCCGATTCGTGCGGACCGGACCGCACGTGGACGCCTACCATCACGCGGTGGGGCTCGCGCTCGCGCTCGCGTGCGGCGATGAACGCCCGGCGCGGCGCCTGGCGGCGCTGCTCGGGTCGCGCCGCGGCGAGAGCGACGCCCAGGACGTCCGGGCCGCGGCCGAGCGCATCCGCGCCCGGCTCCCGCACTGGCGCCGCGCCGGGGCGCGCTGGTCGGACGGGTGCGCGCGCCTCGTCTTCGAGCTCCTGTGCGGTGACCGGGAAGCGCCCGCCCGCGTGGCCCTCGCGCTCATCGCCTGAGCCATGGTGGGCCCGACCCCGGACATCCTGGAGCTCCTGCTGCCCGATGCTCCCCCGCCGGTCCAGGACCGGGCGCGCCGGATCACGACCTTCCTCCGCCTCCTGGCCACGGACGCCCGCTCCACGAGCATGGTCGCGCGGGGTGACGAGGTGGTGCGCGCGTCGGAGGAGCTCGAGCGCGAGACGCGCGCGCGCACGGCTGCCGCGATCGTAGCGCTGCTCGCCCACCACCTCGGCGCGGGCCTGACGGCGGACACGTTCACCTGGTTCGGGGAGCCCGCGCTGCGGTATCAGGACGCTTGGGATCGGCTCGCCGGTCTGCGGGAGAGGCTGCCACGGCTCGCCGCGGTTCCCGGACCTGGGGAGAGCCCGGTGGGGGTGGCGCGCAGGCTCCTTCGATGCGGCGAACGCTCCGGCATGGACTCCGCGGAGCTCGCGCTCTGGAGCGCCAGAGCCGAGCGCGTCGAGCAGGGCGCGCGCGGCGGCGAGGCCCGGTTCCGCGCGCTCCTGCAGAGCGGCGGTGCGAGCTTTGCCGAGGGCGGAGCGCGGCGTGCCGAGGCGGTCACCGAGGTCGCGGCCTGCCTCCTCGACCGGGGGGCGGTCCGCGCGGCGCGCGATTGGCTCGCGGAGCACGCCCCCGCCGCCGGCCGCGAGCCGCGCGCGGCCGAGCTCCGCGCGGCGCGGCTCGCGAGCTGGTGCCGGCTCCTGCTCTTCGAGGACGGCGACGACGGTGCGGTCTCCGAGGTGGGGCCCGTGCCGGCCGCTCTGCGCGAGCTGCGGGACGGGCGACCCGAGTGGGTGGCGCGGCTCGCGGGACCCGCAGCCCGGTGTCGTTCGCGGCCAGCCGCCGGGCCGGAGGTCCGCGAGCGTGGGGACGTCGGCGCCGCGGTCTTCGCTGTCTTCGCGTTCCACGCGGGCTCCGTCGCGGTCCTCCTGTTCGATGCGGCGCCGGGGATCCGGACGGAGGTGGGCCCATGGCTCGAGCGCCGCGACGGAAGCTGGTCGGTTTCCGGCGAGCCCGAGCACCGACTTGTGCTCACGGCGCGGACCGTGCGAAGCCTGGCGGACGACGCCGACTCCCCGCCGCCGCGCGGATCCCTCGCGGCCGGGACGCGCGCGCTGGCCCTCGTCCCGATCCTCGACGACGACGGGGAGGTCGCCGGCTGGATCCACGCCGAGTGGGAGCACGCGCTCGTGCCCGGTGCGGAGCGGCTGCTCGACATCGCCCGCGTGTGGCGACGCGCCGTGCTCGATGCACGGACGCAGGCGTCGCACGACGGACCCGCCGCGCGCACCGGCAGCACCTCGGGCGGGTTCTCGCATCACGAAGCTGAACGCCCGGGCGATGAGCGCGGACCATGCGCGCGTGTCATCGAGCGGCTCGTGGCGGGGCTCGGCCTCAAGACGACCCATCGCCGGTGGTTCGCCTACGCCTTCGAGGACGAGCGGCTCGTGCGGGTGGCCGAGGGTGGCGAGGGGCTGCCCTGGACCGGATCCCGCGGACCCGGGGGGGAAGCGCGGGCGCTCAGCCGGGCGCGCGCGACGGGTGGCACGGTGACGTTCGAAGAGTCGGACGCGCGGCTCTCGATCCACGCGAACGCGGCCTCGGGACTCGTCGTCCCGTTGAGCGTGGGCGGCAGGCCCGTCGGGCTCTTCGCCCTCGAGTCGAGCCGCCGGCGGGACTTCCGCCCGACGGACGTCGAGCGCGTCGCGCGCGCGGCGCAACAGGCCGGGCTCGCGTTCCGCATCGCGCAGTTCCGGACCTGGTACAGGGAGCGCTTCGGCTCGGACGTGACGTTCGACGCGACCTGCCCGCACTTCGGATCATTCGCGCGGCGCCTCCTCGCGGCGGCGCGCACGCGGACGCCGGTCGTGCTCTCGGGTCCGGCGGGCGCGGGCAAGCTCGTGGTCGCCCGATGGTTGCACTTCGAGAGCGACGGCCGGCAGGCCGAGCTCCGGGTCGAGCGCTGCGGCGCGGCGGAGTCCGTCCTCGCGCGGCGCGCTTCGCGCCCGGCGCCGGCGACGATCCTGCTCGACGGTCTCGAGCGCCTCGACGCGACGGCGCAGGATCGGCTGCTCGACCTGCTCGACGCGGCGTCGGGCCGCCGTGCGCCGCGGGGGCCGGGTGAGCCGGGTGAGCCGGACGGCGAGACCCCGCGGATCCTCGCCACGACTCGCCGGCGCCTCGCGGAGCTTGCGGAGACCGGTGCCCTGGGCATCGCCCTCGCCCGACGGCTCGAGCGCCTGGAGCTCTTCGTGCCCCCGCTCCGCGACCGGCGCAACGACATCCCCCTGCTCGCGCGTTTCCTCGCGCGCCGGATCGCCGCCGAGGAGGCCGTCCCCGTGCCGCTCCTCACCGACGACGCGCAGGCGCTCCTCTGGCGTCAGGCGTGGCCGGGCAACGTACGGGAGCTCGAGAACGCCGTCTTCAAGCTCGTGCTCCACCACGCCGGTGAGGAGCTCGATGCGGACGCCGTCGTCCGCGCTCTCGCGCCGTACGGCGTCCTGCTCGCGCGTCGCCTGCCGTCGCGCCACCCGCCGCGGGCCGACCTCGTCGCCGCGCTCGTCACGACGCGCACGCGCGGCGGCCGGCCGAACAAGTCGCGCGCGGCGCAGTACCTCGGGTGGGATCCCGACACGCTCGTCGCCCGGATGAAGGACGCTCACCTCGACGAAGAGGGACTCGACGCCCCCAATGGGTGGGGCGGTGCTGTTCCGGAGTCCGAGGCGCCGGAGGTACCGTGATGGAACGCAGAGTAGAGTAGGATTCCCTGGACCGCCCTGGCGCCGAGGGCATCGTGTCGAGCGCCGCCCTGACAGCTCCCTCGGCGACGGGTTGTCGGGGCTGGCATCGAGCCCACACGTCTCCGACGGGAAATGCACGCACAGGCACCCTCATGCGGTCAGCGGCGGTGAGCGTCCGGCTCTGTGACGGACGCGCCCCAACCACGTGTGGGGCGATTCTCGCCAGTGCGGTCACGCCGGATGACGGAAGCGCCATCGTGGCGGTGGAATAGCGGGAGGTAGACGGGTGTCCCAGTGGACTGTGATCGTCGACCTCACCGTGCTGCTGGGCGCAGCGCTCGTGTTGGGCGCACTCTGCGAGCGGTATCGGCAGAGTGCCATCGTGGGGTACCTCATCGCAGGGATGCTCCTGGGCCCGAATGCTCTGCGATGGATCAGCAACAGCGCTGAAGTGGAGCTGCTCGCGGAGTTGGGTGTGGCGCTCCTGCTCTTTGCGATCGGTCTGGAGTTCTCGTGGCGCCGTTTGCGGGCCATGGGCCTCGTCTCCCTCGGCGGAGGCACCGTGCAGATCCTGGCTACGGCGATCCTGGGCGCGGCCTGTGCGGCTGCGTTCGGGCTGCCCGGCCGCACGGCGATGGTCATCGGACCCATCCTGGCGCTCAGCAGCACTGCGTGCGTGCTGCGAGTCCTCGAGGCCCGAGGGGAGCTCGAGAGTCTCCACGGCGTTCAGTCGTTGGGCATCTTGTTGGTGCAGGATCTCGCGGTCATTCCGTGTGTCCTGCTCGCAACGGTACTCGCGCAGGATCATGGGTCTGCCGGTTCGGTCGCGCTGAACCTCGGCCAGGCGCTCCTGCTCGCGGGGCTGGCCGCCATCGCTCTGTACGTCGTCTTCACGTTCGTAGCTCCGAAGGTGCTGCGCATCGGGTCAGTGCACGCAAGCCGGGAGCTGTCCGTTCTCACTGCAATCGTGTCTGGTTTGGGAGCGGTGCTCCTGGCCCACAAAGCGGGTCTGTCCCCCGGGCTCGGTGCCTTCATCGCAGGCATGATGCTCGCGGAGTCACCATTCGCGGCGCAGGTGCGCGCTGACGTATCGGCGCTCCGGACCCTGTTCGTAACGGTGTTCTTCAGTTCCATCGGAGCACTCGGCGATCCCGGATGGATGCTGGCGAACTGGCAGCTGCTCCTCCCTGTCGTCCTGGCGATCATCCTCAGCAAGAGCATCATAGCGTGGGGCGCTTTGCGCCTGTTTGGCGCGGGGGCAGTGAGCGCGCTCGCTGCGGGAATCTGCCTCGGGCAGATCGGCGAGTTCTCCTTCATCATGATCGAGATCGCACGCGGCACACTGATCTCCCATGACGTGTTCCTCCTACTGGTATCCGCAACGCTCCTCACGATGCTCTCGACGCCTTACCTGGTAGCGGCGGCGCCCAAGGTAGCTGGCTATCTGCTGCGTTCCCGTGGAACAGACGCTGCAGCCTCCGGTGGTGCCTCTCGCTCGTCCTTTCCGAACCTGGTGCTCGTCGTGGGCTTCGGTCCGGCAGGACGCGTGGTCGGAGAGCAGGTGCGTGAAGGCGGTTGGCATGTCATCGTTCTCGACCTGAACCCCCACGGAGTTGCGAGCGCCCGACGACTGGGCTTCACGGCTTTTCTGGGCGACGGCCAACACGAGGACATCCTGGTGCATGCCCGTGTACGCGATGCCAAGGCCGTCGTGGTCACAGTCCCCACACCCGCGGTGGCGATCAACATTGTCCGCCTAGTGCGCATCGTCGCACCACGTGCGGTGATCGTGGCTCGGTCCCGCTACAACCGTTACCTCAGTGAGCTCGGAGACGCAGGGGCGCATGTCGTTCACGACGAAGAAACTCATATAGGCAATCGAATGTCGATGTCCGTGCTCGAGATTTCCGGCCTCCCCGAACACGAGCCGGAGGCGCAGTGATCGAACGCAAAGGGGGCCGCTAGCCGTGTCCGTGCTAGCGACCCCACGTTCTTCCATGCGGAAGTCGGATCCCACCCCGTGGCCCCCCCGGGCGCGAGACGGGATCAGGGAGCCCACGCGGCTCCACTCTGTCTAACGGTCGGCGGCCGCGCAGACTGAATGCGCGAGCGGACGAACACGACGGGATACCGCGTCGCGGACCGGAAGTGAGAATCG
>SMVQ01000107.1 GCA_004357655.1 Planctomycetota bacterium | reverse complement strand
GGGCCGTCGCCCATGCCGGCCAGAAGCCGACATAGCAGGAAGACAGGAAGGGCAGGAAGGGAACGGAACGGAGAGAGAGGCCTCCCCCGGGACGACACGTGGCCGGCCGTCCGAGACCTTCTGGTGGAGTCTATGGAGAAGTCGCCAGTCGGTAGTGGGGGAGGCCCAGTGCTTTCCTCTTGTCGATGGGTAGGTGGAGTGGGGCCGGGCGGCCGGCGCCGATGCATTCGCGACGCGCATCGCCGCCGTGAGCGCGCCCGCGAGCCCAGCCTCGCGGAATGTCAACCAACACTTGGTGTGCATCCCAGTTGCTTCGCGTGCCGGCGAACCCGGCCCCACTCCTAGTTGCCTTCGTCATGGCCCCCGCTCGTCGGTTGGAGCGCCGCGATCGGGACGGCGACGGTGCGCGTCTCGCCCGGTGCGAGCTCGAGGGACCCCGATTGCGGCGCCGCCGACCAGGCGGTGCTCTGCGGGAATTCGTTCTGCTTGAACTCGACGATCCAGCGCACGGGGCCCGGCCTGACCTCGATCGCACGCGACTGCGGGCTCCCGCCCGGATGCAGGAGCACCGTGCGCTCCGCGCCCGTCGCGCCTTCGCGCAGCCGCACCCGGACCGGACCCGTGGGCTGTGGGCCGAGGAACTCGAGGCGCACGCGCGCCGTCTCCTCGGCGATCAGGTCGACCTCGCGCGCGCCGCCGGGCGCGACGTGGACCGTCGCACGGCCGCGCCGGCCGTCGGGTCCGTACAGCACGGCGTAGACGCCGGGGATCAGGTGATCGACGGCAAAGCGACCGTCGCCGTCGAGCGCGACGACTTCCGAGTACCGGAACCCGCACCACGTGGTCGCACCGAGGTCCGGGGGGCCCGGGCGCGGACCCAGCCGTTCGACGCGGACCGCGGGCCACGCGCTCCACTCACGCGGCGCGCGCTGCACCCGGCCGCTGAGGCTGCCGGCCGCCGGGATGTCGAGCGCGAGCGGCACGAGCTCGCCCACCCCGCCTTCGACCACGAATTCGGCCGACCCGGCGCCCAGCCCGCGCACGCCGACCCACAGGCTCCACCGCCCGGGGCGCAGGTCCGTGACCACGACGCGCCCGGCCTCGAGCGCGATGCGCGCACCGTGCTCGCCGCGTCGCCAACCGGTGAAGGACGGGTCCGCCAACGGCACGACGACGGCGTCGTCGGGATCGACGATCGCGCCCGAGTCGGCGCTGCGCACGACAGCTTCGATGCGCGCCACCCCGACCGGCGCGCGTTCGAGCACCACCGCGACGCGGAGCGTGCCGGCGGCGACGATCGTCGGTGCGGCCAGGACGAACTGATCGGCGCCGGCGAGGACCTGGAGCAGGTGTTCGCCGTCTCCGGTGAAGCCCACTTGGAAGGTGCCGTCAGCCGCGGTCCAGGCGCTTCGCTCCGCGCGCGAGGAGCGCAGGAGCACCTCGACGCGCGCGACCGCGTTGCCGTCGCGATCCGCCACGGTCCCGACGAGCAGGCCGGGCACGGGTCGCGCGCTCATCCGTTCGAGCGTGAAGTCCGCGCGCATGTCCTTGGCGAGCGGTGCGAGGGCCTGCGTGGCCGCGCGGTAGCCTTCGGCCTGAACGAAGAGCCGCCCGTGCGTCTCGGCGCTGTCGCCCTCGAGCCGGAACTCGCCCGCTGCATCGGTGCGCGTGCGCCAGTCCCCGTCGAGGTCGACGGACGCGTTCGGGATCGGCCGGCCGGCGGAATCGGCGATTCGTCCGAAGGCGGAGAAGGTCGCCGTCCGCGCGAGGGCCAGCTCGATCCGACCGGCGTCCCGCGCCTTTCCGTCGAGTGTGCCACCCGTGCGCGCGAAGCCGTCCGCCACGGCGAACACCGCGATGCGCTCGTAGGCGGAAGTCTCCGGCAGCCCCGCGAAGGCGGCCTCGCCGGCGCCGTCGGTCCTCCGGCGGAGGTGCGCGCCGAGGTCGGCGTGGAAGAGCGGCAGACGCCGGCCGTCCTCGTACCCGAAGACGCCCGCTTGCGGCGCGAGCTCGAGCTCGACCCAGAGCTCCGCTCCGACGATCGCCGCGCCGGCAGGACCACGGACCGTCGCCACGAGGGGCCGGGTCCGCCGCAGCGCGAGCTCCACACCGTCCTCGAGCTCGCGACCCTCGTGTACGAGGAGGCTCGTCCAGCCGAGACCGGCTTCGCCCGCCGCGAGAATCCAGTAGCGGCACTCGCCGGGCGCGACGCCCGGGCGCGAGGCGTACCGGCTGGCGCTGTACGGCAGCCGCTCCGCGCTGGTGAAATGCCCGTCCGAGTCCGTGCGGGCGAGCTCCGCAACCGCGGGCGCGAGCGCACGCCAGCCGAGGAACTCCGCGATGACGAGGAGCCGTGCGCCGGGCACGGGCGCACCCGCGGCGTCCCGCACGGTGCCCGCGATCCGCGCCCCGCGCGCGAGCCTTAGAACGCCCATGCGTTCGACCGCGACCCCGCTCTCGACGGTGATCGCACGCTCGCCGCGCAGGCTGCCGCGTGCCGTCGCGTATCCGTCGGCTGCGGCGAGCCAGGCGGCGCCGCGCGGCACTCCGGCCGCGCTGAAGTGGCCGGACTCGTCCGACCGCGCGCGCACGCCCGCCACCCCCGCCGCCGCAGCCGGCGCCAGGAACGTGACGAGCGCGCGGGCGACGGGAGCGCCGGTGTCCGCGTCGACGACTCTGCCTTCGACGACGCGGCCCGGACTCGCGGGGGCCACCTCCGGGAGCGTTCCGTCCGCGGGGAGCAATTCGCTCTCCGGGCCGACGGAACCCGCTTCGAACATGGCGGGCGGGACGTGGTCGACGGCGGTCCGCGGGTCGAGCGCGTCGTCTGCCAGGGCGCGCTGCTCTCCCTCGGACCAAACCAGGTAGCCGCCGACCAACACCACCGGCAAGGCGGCGAAGAGCATGAGCTTCTTCGCGAGCGCCGCCGCGCCGATGGATCCACCCGCCGTCGTCAGTGCGACCGTACCGACGGACTTGGCGGCCTCTTCCAGGATCACCTCGCGCACGGCCGCCAGCCCGCGCGGTGACATCGCTGCGACCGTCGCCCCGAAGGCGAGACCGGCCGGCAGCGACTTGCGGAGGAGCCTGAGACCCCGGTGCAGCTGCACCCGCGCCGTGCCTGGCGCGAGCCCCAACTCGCGCGCCACCTCCGCGGGCGCGCAGCCCTCCGCGAGGTGCAGGCGGACCACTTCCGCGTACTTCCTGGGCAGCGCACCGATCGCCGCGCCCACGGCCTTCCGCAATTCGCTCGAAGAGGCCTCGCGGACCGGATCGCTCGCAGTCCGCTCGTGCAGGCGCTCGGGCTCGATCGTGCGGCCGGCCTTGGTCCAGGCCTTGCGTGCGTGCATCGACACGATGCCGAGCAGCCACGGCAGGAGGCTGCGCCCGGAATCGAAGGCTCCGGGCGACTCCAGCACGGCGAGGAAGGTCGCCTGGACGAGGTCCTCCGCCTCCGCCTCGCTGCGCGCGAGGTGCCGCGCCACGGCCAGGAGCTCCGGCGCGGTCTTGTCGAACACACGCGCGAGGGCGCCGACGTCGCCGCTCTCGCGGAAGCGCTCGAAGAGGACTTCCAGGCTCATCCTTGCCATGTAGCCTACCTTCCGGCGGCCCGGCCGAGCGTTACGTCAAATCCGGGTCCAGGCGGACGCCCCGCTATCTCAGTCGATCTCAGTCGCGCGCCGGCACGAACCAGACGAATTCACCGAGCTCGCGCTCCTCCGGCGCGAGGGCGCGGCCCGTGTCGGACGTGCCGATCGTGCTCACGACCGCCACTCGGACGCCCGGTCGGCGGCGGATGAGCCGCGCGACGGTGCCGAGGCCGTAGTCGGAGTGGAATTTGCCGCAGAGGTGCACGACGATCGGCGCTCCGGGTCCGCGCTCCGCGAGGTACCGCGCGATCGAGTCCGCCATCGTCTCGTCCTTCACGACTTGCGCCGCGAAGAAGTCGTCCATGCGCGTGCCGAGGTCGTTCGCGTGGTCGCCCATCGCCGCCGTGAACCGGTCGCGGTACGGCCCGTCCGTGACGTCGATGTGGTACGCGCAGAACGGATCGCCCAGCACCGCGGCGAGCCCCGCCTGCGAGACCTTCGCGGCCAGAGGGCGCGGGCAGTTCGCGGCGATCACGTCGAGCCCCTCGCGCTTCGCCAGCTCGATGATCGGGCGGTAGTGCCGCGCGTAGTTCGGCCATGGGCGGGAGTGCTCGAGGAATCGTGCCTCGTCGATGCCGCCGCGCAGATAGAGATCGAGCTGGGACTGGATGTCGCGCTCGAACATCTCGAGCGAGATCGCGACCTCGCCGCGGCGCTCGAGGAGCAGCTCGACGATGCGCAGTTGCATGCGGTGCGCGTGGTCGCTGTCGTGCTCCTCGCCGAGGAAGACGACGTCATACTCCACGAGGGCGTCCGCGAGCTGCGGGGGAGTGAGCTCGTCACCCGTGGCCGTGTCCACGATGCGCGCGCTGCCCGAGAGCACGGAACAGGACGAGAGGAGCGTGGCGACGAGGAAGCCTTCTGCGAGTCGGGTCATCCCCCGAGGATAGGAAACCCGGGGCCGGAGGGTGCGCGTCGCGCGGCGCAAACGTGCTCGCTGAAGAGCGCCGCTCCGGGGCGGGAGGATGTCGTGGTTCAGCGACTTTGATCGCCGCAAGAGAGCGGTTCCCGGCGCATGAAGGACGTACGCCTACCCCAGTTGGGGAGCTCGGCTCGAGGAGGTAGCGGTTTCAGGCTGCCTTCAACTCGACGATCGGCAGATGCCGACGACCGTCGCGGTGACTCAGTACGAGCTCGAGGCGAATGCCGATCCGGCCCGTCCGGTTCTCGACCTTTCGCGGCCATCGCGCGCGTGGCTCGATCCTCGGTCCTTCGCTCGCGGATGGCAAGCCGTCGTACATCTCGGCCGGCGTCCGGCCTCCGAGTCCCATGTGCGGCCTATGCTCCTTGTAACATGTCGAGCAGCTCGACAGCTCGCGACGTATCTCATCCAGCCGGGAGGGCACGATGATTCGCCTCGTGCACTCTGGCTTCATGGACCGGATGAACCGTTCGACCACGGTGATGCTCCCGTGCTTGCCGATCGCACCGAACCGGGGCTGGATGCCGTGCGGTCTGCACCGGCTGCTCGCCTCGGTTACTTAGCCCCGTGTCCACCGAAACGGGGGAGCATCAGACGTTCACGCCATGATATGGATGGACTTTCGAGGGGGCATGTGCGCAATATTCGGCTCGTGTCTCCTTCGAGGGTTTGCTCGAGAGCGTGAGGAGGAGGCCATGCGCTTGGAGCGACGATCGCCCCACGAAAGGGCAACCATGCGAGCTCGACTGAATCGACTGCTGTTCTCTCTCGCTCTCGTCACGGGAGCTCAGTGCGCTTCGCCTCAGGACGACTGGACCGACTTGATCACTCCGGGATCCCTCGTCGGCTGGCACACCGCGCCTGGGGGGAGTTGGGAGTGGCGCGGCGACGTCCTCGTCGGCAGGAGTGCGAAGAGCGAGAAGCGGCACGGGCTCTTGATCAGCGACGCGCGCTATCAGGACTTCGAGGTGCGGTTCGAGTTCCGGACTCTGTCGGGCTGCAGCGGCTTCTACTTCCGCGTCGACGAGACCGGGCAGAGCACGGGCGTCGCGGGTTTTCAGGCCGAGATCGACCCCAGCTACGAGACGGGCGGCCTGTACGAGACCGGCGGCCGGGGCTGGGTTTCCAAGCCCGACCCGAAAGAGAACAAGAAGTGGTACATGCCGCGCGAATGGAACGAGATGGTCCTGAGCGCGCGAGGCCACCGGATCGTGGTGATCATCAACGGCCACCGCATCACCGAACTCAGGAACGACACGAGGAG
>SMVQ01000106.1 GCA_004357655.1 Planctomycetota bacterium | reverse complement strand
GGGGATCGGGGTAGGATCTTCGCCCAATGCCCGAGCTGCCCGAGGTCGAGACCGTCGTCCGATTGATCCGCCCGCGCCTCACGGGTCGGAGGATCACGCAGGTGCGGGTGCTCTGGGAGCGCACTCTCGGCGGGCTCACGGAAGCCGAGCTCGAGCGCCGCGTCCGTGGCCGGCGCATCGCGCGCGTCTGGCGCCGGGCCAAGCAGATCGTGCTGGATCTCGAGTACCGCGGCCGGCCGGCCGGGCACCTCTTGATCCACTTGCGCATGACCGGGCGGCTGCACGTGCACGATCCCAGCGTCGAACAGGGTCCGTACTTGCGCGTGAGCCTGGCCCTGGACCGCGGCGTGCTGCACTTCATCGACGTGCGCAAGTTCGGGCGGATGCTCTTCCGCGAGGATCCGAGCGATATCCTCGACGCCCTCGGTCCCGAGCCGCTCGATGACGAGTTCACCGCCGAGGGTTTTCACCGGGCCCTCCGGGCGCGGCGCCGCCTCCTGAAGCCGCTGCTGCTCGATCAGACTTTCCTCGCCGGGCTGGGCAACATCTACGTGGACGAAGCGCTCCACCGCGCGGGCCTGCACCCGATGCGCCGCTCGGACCGGCTCCCGAAACAGGCGGCCCAGCGCCTGCACGCTGAGATCCGGGCCACGCTGCTCGAGGCCATCGAGCGCGAAGGCTCGAGCTTCGACACGTTCTACCGGACTCCCGAGGGTCAGCCTGGCAGCTACCAGGATCAGTTCCGTGTGTATGGGCGGGACGGCGAGCCGTGCCTAACCTGCGGACGGACCATCCGCAAGCTCGTCGTCGCGCAGCGCGGAACGCACATCTGCACGAGGTGTCAACCCGCTCCCCGGCGCGTATAATCCCGGCCAATGATCGAGAGCAGCGGATTCAAGAAGGGCGTGTGCCTCGTCTACAAAGGTGCGCCCATGGTCATCGTCCACGTGACGTTCAGCACGCCCACGGCCAGGGGCTCGAACACGATCGCCAAGACGCGAATGCGCAACCTGATCACCGGCCAGCTGATCAACGACTCGATCCGGAGCGGGGAGAAGTTCGGTGAAGTCGACATGGAGCGCCACAAGGCCAGCTACATGTACACCGATGGCTCGCGCTGGTTCTTCATGGACGACGAGACCTACGAGCAGTTCGACTTCGACCAGGAGGGCCTCGGCGAGGCCACGGCCTACCTCCTCGACGGGATCGAGGGGCTCCAGGCCATGCTGATCGACGGCAAGGTCGTCAGCCTCCAGCTCCCGTCCACGGTCGACATGAAGGTCGTCGAGACGGACCCCGCCATCAAGGGCGCCACCGCCCAGGCGCAGCTCAAACCAGCGACCACCGAGACCGGCCTCGTCGTACAGGTGCCGCCCTACCTGGCCTCCGGCGAGATCATCCGGATCGATACGCGCGACGGTCGGTTCCTGGAGCGGGTGAAGTGATGCGGGCTAGGTCCGCATCCGCCAGAGGCTCTCGATCTCTTTGACCTCGGGCCACTGCTCCGCGCACATCGAGAGGTAGAGCGTCACGTCGCCGGAATCGTACTTCTCGTCGAGCTGCGCGACGGCATCCGCGAGCTTCTCCGGGGCCGGGCTCGCCGCCTGGATGTTCTCGATCATGCCGTCCTTGTGCTCGACCCCCGTCGCATCGAGGAATTCCGTGATGAGCTCCTTCTTGGACTTCATCAGGTAGCTGCCGAAGAGCTCGTAGGCGAGCTCCGCGTTGCCCCCACGCTCGAGAATCGAACGGGCGCGGCGGGCGCGTTGGCCCATCGGGAGCTTCTTGATCGCGTGGGGGCGGAACTTCATCGCGCGCGCCACCTCCCCGTCGAGCGGGCCGAACCCGTTGTTTGCCAGGGACTCGTAGATCTCGAGGAAACGTGCCTCGGTCATGGCCTTGAGTTGCTCGATGACTTTCATCAGGGTGGGATTCTACCAGTGCAGCGGACGGATTCGGAGCGTCCGCTCCGGGAACGACCTAGGGACGCGAGCGCGGAGTTGCGTTGCGAGCACGGCGCGGAGAGAGGATGATCCGTCGCCCGCGCTCGCGCCGCCCCCCCCCGCGCGACACCACCGCATGCCGCACCCGCCGCTCGATCCAGCCCGTGCCGTCGCCCTCGCGACGCCCCGATCGGAGCTCACGTACACGTTCCTCGCGTCCACCTTCGCCGTCGTCCTCGTCTTGACGAACATCATTGGGACCAAGCTCTTCGTGCTGTTCCCGGACGGGGGTCCCGCCTGGATCCTGGGCGGAGAACCCTGGACCTTGACCGCGGGCATCCTGACGTACCCCATGACCTTCTTCCTCACCGACATCGTCTCGGAGATCTGGGGCCGGAAGCGCGCGAACGTCATGGTCGGTTTCGGATTCGTCATGAGCCTGATGATGCTCGTGATCCTGCAGGCCGCGATCGCGCTCCCGCCTGCCTCCGTCTGGATTCCGCAAGCACGGTTCGGGCTCGCGAGCTCGGCCGAGATGCAGAACGCGTTCCACGCGACGTTCAGCAACCCGGCCATCCTGCTCTCCGCCTCGATGACGGCGTACCTCGTCGCTCAACTCCTGGACGTCCGGCTCTACCACTTCTGGTGGAGGGTCTCGGGTGGCAGGCACATGTGGCTACGGAACAACGGCTCGACGATCATCAGCCAGCTCGTCGACACCATCATCGTGAACGGCATCTTTCTCCGGTTCGGACTGGGCTTCGACTGGCTTCTCATAGGCCAGATCATCCTCGCCGTGTACATCTGCAAGATCGTCATGGCCCTCGTGGACACGCCGTTCATCTATGCCGGCCGGGCGGTCCTCGAGCGGTTCCTCGGCATCGGGCACGACGCGGAGCGCGGCCGCCCTCCGCTCGCCTGACCGGGTTAGGGCCCGTCCGGGAATCAACGTCACATTTCGGCGAGGCATCGGCGCTCGTGGCAAGGCGCGCCGACGCAGGCAACCTAGCTGGTTTCCGAGGAGGCGCAACGCAGCCAGGGGCGGCGAGGGCCGGCGAAACCTTGCAGTTATTCTCGGATGGGCCCTTACCGCGCCACGATCCGCACGCCCGGGTTCTTCGTGACCCCGAAGACCTGCGGCTCGCCCTCGATCTCGAGCAGGAGTGTGCCCCGCGGCTGGAGCCGGTTCAGCCGGGCCGCGCGCTCCTTGTCATCCTCGCTCGCATTGGCCGGCGCACTGAAGCTCGCCGCGGTCACGATGGCGTCGAAGCGTCCTTCCGAAGCACCGAAATTTCGGAGTCGCACGATCTCGTGCGGAACCTCCAACCGGGAGAGGTCGACCTCGTGTACTCGCAACTCGGCCGAGACCGCGACGAGGCTCCAGCCGCGCTCCGCCGCGAGCCGGTTGACCGCGTCGATCGCGCGCGTGCGCGTCTCGGGCGTGAACCATGTGTCGCGCCCGGCGTTCACGGCGCGGCTGAGGTGGACCATTCCGCCCATGACGAGCAGGGCGACGGCGCCCGAGGCGAGGGCCGCGGGCGCCCGCTGGCGCACTGCGCGAACGGCGAGCGCCAAGCCGCAGCCGAATGCGATCGATAGGAACGGATAGATGGCCACGTAGTTGCGGTGGAAGTCGATCTTCGTCCGCGTCGTGAGCAGGAAGGCGAGCACGGGGAAGACGAACAGGAGGCGTCCCTTGCCGTGGCGGAGCAGGGGCAGGACACCGGCGAGCGCGACGAGGAGGACGGGGAGGCTCGCATGTTCCCGGAACAGCACGAGCTGACGCACGATCGCCGGCCACCCGGGCTCGACCTCGTGACCGGTGGACCCCACCACGTTGTAATGGAACGACTCGCGGCCCAGGTCCTTGACGAAGGTGGAGAAGTCGAGCACGGCGTAGGGCATGCACGTGACGAACACCACCAGCGGCGCCGCGAAGCCGGCGACCCACAGCCAGCCACGGTGGCCCGGACCGCGCGTCCAGGCCGCGACGGCGAGCGCTCCGAACGGCACGGCGAGCACTACGCCCGCGTTGTACTTGCACGCGGCGGCGAGCCCGCAGGCGAGGAACGCGAGCAGGAGCGTTCGTGGTCGTCCGTCGCGGAGGTAGATCACGCTGGGCAGGGTCGCCAGGAGGACGAAGAACGCGGCCGGCATGTCCGGCGCGATATGGGTGGAGGACTCGACGTGGAAGCCGAGCCCGGCGAGCAGGACGATCGCCGCGAGCCCGACCCAGCCTCCCGCGACCTCCCGCGCGAGGAGCCAGGTGAGGAGCAGGGTCCCCGCGCCCATCACCGCGGTCAGGAACCGGTTCCAGAGCAGGAAGGAAGGGTGCGAGAACGACCACTTGTAGCCCGTGTCGAAGTGGGTCTGGATGTCGTCGAGCGTCGGCATCGCCGTGACTCTGGCCACGGGCTGCGCGCACAGCCACACGTAATGGGCGGCGTCCACGAGCGCGTTCGCGTAGATCGGCAGCGTTCCGTAGTTGAAGAAGTGCGGGTTCCAGTCACCCGTCTTCACCATGTTCAACGACAGGGCGGCGATGGCCTGCTCATCGCGGTGGTGCTGGTAGGGGAGACCCTCCTGGCACTCGAGGATCCGAGCGACCAGTCCGACGACGAGGACCACAGCGACCAGACCACCGAGCAGCAACTTGGATCGGGCCGCGCGAGCGATCCAGCGAGTGGACTCGGGGGCCCGTGACATGGAATGCTGAGTCAACTTTCTCCCTCGAGGCCTCCGGCGCGCCCCCGCGCGAGCGGGCAGGTGGCGCAGGCGGGCAGGCAACGTGGGCGCTGACGCGCCCCGTGCCACTCGCGCGACGCGCGAATACATCGGCCTCCGGGGCCGTCTTGGACTCGAGAGACTACCCGCCTCCCCCGAGTCATCCAAGTGCGCTCGGCGGAGCGACTCAGGGCTGGACGCGCAGCGCCTGCAGCTCCACACCGCAGCCGGGTAGACTCGTAGGCGTGATGCACGCTGGATCGAACGAGCGCCGTGCCCTCCGCGTCGTCACCGTCTCGGCTCTCATCACGATACTCGTGCTCCTCGGCGGCTACGCCGCGTTCGGCGACGCCATCGTCCGCGCCGCCTACGAGGGGCGCTCGCCCCTCGGCCCGTTGAATCGGATGTTCCACTTCGAGGGCCGCGCGCCCTTCGCCGTGATCCGCCGCCAGGCCGCGGAGCACTTCTGGAGCGTCGTCATCTTCGTGATCGCGCTGTGGGCCCTGTTCGCCATCGTGGACTGTGCCGTGCGCGCGAAGCACCGGCGCCTCGTGGTCCCGCTCGCCGTCCTCGTCTGGTGGTTCGGCGTCGAGCTCTGCGCCGCGCCGTTCCTGGTCTTCACGCTCCGGCTGCGGCAGTATCGGATCATTCGCGACGTCGATCACCGCCCGCCCCCGAGCGCGGACCGGAAGTGGAACGCGGACGGGCTGCGGAGCTACGAGGAGGCCGCGGCCTTCCGGCCGGAGGGGCTGAACCTCGTGTTCCTGGGGGACTCCTTCACTTACGGAATGCGGGTCAAGGCCGCTCAGGCGTTCCCCGCCCGCGTCGGCGACTTCCTGCGCGGAGCGCACCCGCGGGCCGACGTGCGCATCGCCAACTTCGGATGGACGAGCTCGTCGCCACTCCTGTCGTACCGGCGACTCGTGGACATCGGCGAGAAGTACTCGCCCGACATCGTCGTGCTCTGCATCGACATGACCGACTTTCAGGATGACATCCGGTATCGCGACATGCTGGATCGGCGCGGACTCTATCGGCTCTACGACAAGCTCCCGATCACGCTGAAGCTGTTCGAGACGATCGCGCCGGAGGTCTACAAGAGCGTCCTGTTCGCGTCCGTGGGAAACCCACCGAGAGCACGATTCTTCGTGACGGAGGCGCCGCTCGAAGAGACGCGGCCCTGGTTCGAGCCGCTCGTCCGGAACGTGCGTGAGATCCACGAATGGTGTCGGCAGCGCGACGTCGACTTCGTGCTGGTCATCCTGCCCCGCGGGTACCAGTACAGCGACCGCGAGTCGCCGCGCAGTTGGGAGCGCGATCGGTACACGGCCATGGGACCCTACGTCACGGCGCCGTTCGAGTACTTCGACGAGTTGCGGGAGCACGCCGATTACCCGATCGTCGCCCTGCTCGACGCGTTCCGCGAGGCCGAGGAATTCCCGACGTGCTTCGAGGACGACCCGCACTGGAACACGACGGGGCACGACATCGCGGCAATCGCGATCGCGCGGGCGCTGTCGCCGATCGTGGCGGCGCGCTCCGGCCGGTAGAAATACGGTACCGCGACAAATTCGTCACAACTCGCGTTCGGCGCCGCCCTCCGCCGCTGCAGCGGCGGAGGGCGGCGCCGAACGCGAGTTGTGACGAATTTG
>SMVQ01000105.1 GCA_004357655.1 Planctomycetota bacterium | reverse complement strand
GAGGAGACTGCCGGCGAGGAGACTGCCGGCGAGGAGACTGGCGGCGAGGAGACCGGCGACGAGGAGACCGGCGACGAGGAGACCGCCGGCGCGGAGACCGGCGGCGAGGAGACCGGCGGCGCAGAGACGGACGGCGAGGGCTGCAGTCGTTGACGTCGGCGCGCGTCACCGCACCGCCTCGTCCGCGATGATCAGAGGAGCTGCGCCCGCTCCGCCAACACCTCGCGCATGCTCCCGAATCGGAACCGGGCGAGCAGCCGGTCCAGCCGCGGCAGGGACTTGTCGAGGTTCAGGTAGTGCCGGAAGCGCTTCAGGAACGGTGCATCGTAGCGCGGCTGACCCGGATCGAATTCCCAGGGGTGCATGTAGAGTGCGACGGGACGTCCCATCCGTTCGAGACGCGCGATCGCGGCGCGGTGGACGGCGCCCGGCAGGAGCCGGAAGTAGCCGCCGCCGCCGATCGGCAGGTTGCGACCGGCGAATGGGTACGTCGACACGGGAAACTCGATCAGCTCGCCGCCACCGGGGGCTGTCACGGTCGAGATACCCGGCTCGAAATCGGGAATGCCGTAGGTCGGGTGTCGGATGGGGTGGATGCTCGAGTCATACCGGTACCCGCGGCGCGCGAGGACGTCGAGGGCCCACCACGTATCACGCGTCAAGGTGAACGTCGAGGCGCGGAAACCGATCGGGCGCGGGGCGCCCGCGGCCATGATCGCCGCCTCGGTACGCGCGAGGTCGTCGTCGAGGGACCGGCTGTCGAGGTCGGACAGGAAGAGGTGTTCGTACCCGTGGCTCGCGACTTCGTGCCCGCCCGCGAGGCACCTCTCGACCAGGTCCGGACGCCGCTCCGCGACCCAACCCAGAAAGAAGAACGTGGCCTGCGCTCCGTGCCTCGCGAGCGCCGCCAGGATCGCGTCCATGCCGATGTCGAGCCGTGAGGGGACCGTCTCCCAGTCCGTGCGTGCGAACTGGCCCCGCAGGTTCGCGACCTGGAAGAACTCCTCCACGTCGAAAGAGATGGCGTGCAAGGGCGATCCGGTCATCGCGACGCCTCCACCGCGGCGATCACACGGCGCGCGTTCCCGCGCCATGTGAGGTCCTGCGCCCCGATCGCGGCCCTCGCCCCCCGGCCGAGCCGGCGGCGGAGCGATCCGTCGCCGACGAGGCGCGCGAGCGCGGCGTTGAGCGCGTCCCCGTCGCCCGGGGGCACGAGCAGCGCGCTCTCCCCGTGTTCGAGCACCTCGCGCAGGTTCGGCTGATCCGGGGCGACGATGGCGAGGCCCGCGGCCATGTATTCGTGCAGCTTCAGGGGTGAAGCGTACGCGTTGATGGCAGGGACGAGGGCGACGTCGAAGGCGGGGAGCACGGCGGGGATCCGGGTGTGTGGGCGCGCGCCGGCGAAGAGCACGCGATCGGCGACGCCCGCGCGCTCGGCGCGCTCCCGGAGGTCCGGTTCCGCCGGGCCCTCGCCGACGAGCACGAGCTGCACTCCGCGCAGCTCTTCCGTGGCGAGCCCTTCGACCACGAGGTCGAGGCGATGCCAGTCGCGGTAGTACCCGACGAAGCCCAGCACCGGCCCCTCTCCCCCGGTGAGCCCGAGCTCGGCGCGCGCGGCGTCGCGGTCGGGGCTCGCGTACTGCTCGACGTGGACGCCGTTCGGCGTGACGAAGATCCGCTCGCGCTCGACGCCCATGTCCGCGAGCATGTCACGGAGCACGCGGGTCACCGTGCATACGCGCGTCGCGCGACGGAAAATCGACGTCTCGCGGCGCGCGGCGAAGCGCGGGAACGACAGGCCGCGCGTGCGCGACAGCTCGAGCACCATCGGCGAGTTCACCTCGAGCACGAGCGGCAGGCCGAGGCGCTCCGCCGCCTGCACGCCGCCGGCGTTGCCGAACGCGTAGCGCTCGTAGAGGAAGTCCGGCCGGTCCGCGCGCGCCTCCCGCTCCAGCCGCCGGCGCGCGGGCAAGGTGTAGCCGTATTCGGCGACCTCGCGGAGGAGCCGCGGGGCGCGCCCGATGAGACCCCATCCCAGCTTGCCCGTGGACGCGCTCGCCGACTCCCGGGTGGACTGCGCGGCGGCGGCGTCCTCGGCGCGCGCCACGAGCGCCACCTCGCGCACGGTGTGGCCCTCGGCGCGGAAGGCGTCGATCAGCGCGCGAATGTGGACGGCCTGGCCGTCCTCGGCGCGGGTGCGATGGTGGTAGATGAGCTTCACGCGATGGCCTTCGCGCCGCCCACCGCGTGCTCGAGGCATTCCTCGAGCGCGGCGAGGCTCGCAGCCCACGACAGGTCCGCCACCGAGGCGCGGGTCGCGTCCGGACTGGGCGGATCGGCGAGGACCGCGGCGAGGGCGGCGCCGAGCGCTTCCGGTGACCGCTCGAGCACGAGCATCCGCTCGTCCCGGAGGAGCTCGCCCGTTCCTCCGGCCGCCGTCGCGACGACCGGGCGCCCGGAGGCGAGGGCTTCGAGCACGACGTTCGGGCGGCCCTCGCGCCGGCTCGTGAGGAGCAGCACGTCGCACGCAGCGAGCCAGTCGGCCAGCTCGTCCGGCGTCTTCTCGCCCACCATGCGAACTCGGGAACCGGCGCCCGAGGCGGCGATCGCCGCCCGCATCCGCTCCTCCATGGGCCCCCGACCGATGAAGACGAGCTCCGCTTCGGGGAGCCCGGCGCGTTCGAACGCGGCGATGGCGAGCAGGGGGTCCTTGCGCTCGATCAGGTGTCCGACGACGAGCACGAGCGCACCGCCGCCGTCGATTCCCAACCGCCGGCGCGCGTCCGCCCGATCGCGCGGGCGAAAACGCTCCGTGTCCACACCGTTCGGCACGAGTCGCCCGCGGCCCGGCGCGCCCGCGAGCTCGTCCATGGCGCGCACGAGATCGCGGCTGACGCCGCACCAACCCGACGCGGCCGCGAGAAACCCGGCGAGCTCCGCGCCGAGCCCCGCCTCCCCGGCCACCTCGAGCACGTCGCTGCCACGCCCGGACACCACGCACGGGACGCCGCGCCCTGCGAGCAACGGAGCCAGCGCGGCCGCCGGCCATGCGTAGTCGCACACGACCACGTCGTCGTCCGCACGAACACGGCTGAGGGCGCGCCGGGCGAAGCGCTGTGCGTTCCCACGGGAACGCCCGGGGACGTGCAGGTAGCGCGGCCGCTCCACGTCGATCCCTGCCCGCAGCTCGCGCTTGGGCATCTCGTGGATCTCCGCCCACGCCCCTTGCACGAACGGCCAGGGAGTGCGCGGCTGCGGGTGCAGAACGCGCACCTCGTGCCCGCGCTGCGCCATCCCCGTCCACCGCAGCTCGGCGAACACGCCCTCGTACGGACGCGGCGGACTCGGGTAGAGCGAGGTGACGACGAGGATCTTCACGCGCCGAGCCCCGTCACGCCGTGGCGGCGCCGCCAGTGTTCGAGTACGAGGAGGCTCCACAAGAGGCGCGAGTGGTCGCTCCGTCCGGAGTCGTGCTCGGCGAGCTTCGCCGCGAGGACGCGACCCTCGAACCAGTCCTCGGGCAGGCTCCCGATCGCGTCGGCGACCGCGCCGCGCAACGGTCCGCGGATCCAGGCCCGAAGGGGCGTGTCGAAGCCGCGCTTCTTCCCGTCGAGCACTTCCGTCGGAAGCCGTGGGCGCAGCGCCTCGCGGAGCCGGTGCTTGCCCCGCGCCCGAACGACCTTCTCGTGCGCGGGGAGGTTCGCGAAGCGCTCGACGAAGCGGTGGTCCAGCATCGGGACGCGCACCTCCAGCGACACCGCCATGGACGCCCGATCCACCTTGGCGAGGATACGGTCGGGCAGATTGGTGTGGAAATCGCCGTACTGCGCACGATACAGGTCATCGACGTTCCGCGGCCGGCGGTAGTGGTCGCTGAATGCATCGAATGGGTCGTGGTCGCCGAGCTCCCGCCGGACGTCGCCCGCCAGGAGCTCGAGCGCCTGGTCGCGCGTCAGTTGGCTGACGCTGGTCCAGTACGCGCGGGCGGGATCCATGCCGACGTTGGAGAGAAACGTCTTGGCGCGCAGCACGCGCGGCGCCCAATCGAGTTTGGGGTAGAGGCGGCCGGAAGCTGCGGCGAGCCGCCGCCCGCCGGCGCCGATCGCAGCGCGCAGCCGGTTCTCCGCGACGTCGTGCACGTAGCGACGATAGCCTCCGAAGACCTCGTCGCCCCCATCGCCCGACAGGGCGACGGTCACGTGCTCGCGCGCCATCTTCGAGACGAGATACGTCGGAACGGTCGATGGGTCGGCGTGCGGCTCGTCGTAGAACCAGGGCAGGACCTCGAGTGCGAGCGTCGGGTCGGGCTCGAGCACGGCCGTGTGGTGCACCGCGCCGATGCGCGCTGCCGTCCTGCGCGCAATGTCGAGCTCGTCGTGGCTCTTCTCGCGGAAGCCCACCGAGCACGCGATGACGGGCCCCCGCGACGCCGACGCCATGCTCGTCACCACCGCGCTGCTGTCGATGCCGCCCGAGAGGAAAGCGCCGAGGGGCACGTCCGCCATGAGCCTGTCCGCGACGACCCGATCGAGCATGTCGCGGACCTCCCCGTCCTCCGCGGGCCCCCGCAGTCCATCGGTCGGCAGGTCCCAGTAGCGGGTGATGCGCGCGCCGCCCTGCCCGCTCCACACGAGGACGCTCGCGGGTGGCAGCCGGCGGATCCCGCACCACGCGCTCTCCGGTCCGCCGACGTAGCCCTGCACGAGATAGTCGAGGAGCGCCTCGCGGCGCAGCTCGCGCGGGAACGCGCCCGCGGCCAGGATCGCTTTCACCTCGCTCCCGAAGCAGAGCTCGTCGTCGGTCTCCGCGAAGTAGAGCGGCTTGATGCCCAGACGATCGCGCGCGAGGAGGAGTCGCGGCGCCGCGGGCACGCGCCAATCGAGGATGCAGAACGCGAACATCCCGACGAGGTCCCGGGCGCAGCGCTCGCCCTGTTCCTCGTACAGGTGCACGATCACCTCGGCGTCCGAGCTCGTCCGGAACCGATGCCCGCGGGACTCGAGCCCGGTCCGCAGCTCGCGATAGTTGTAGATCTCGCCGTTGCAAGCGACGGCGACGTCCTGCATCTCGTTGAAGATCGGCTGGTGCCCGCCGGCGAGGTCGATGATCGACAAGCGTCGAAACCCGAGTCCGAACGGGGCCCGGACGAGGAGGCCCTCGTCGTCCGGGCCACGGTGCGCGAGCGTATGCGCCATCCGCTCCAGTCGGTCGCGCTCCGGTGCCTGCTCCAGGTTGGAGCGGGCGATCCCCGTGAGTCCACACATGCGGTCCTAGGCTCTCCCCCGGAACAGCGGTGTGTCGCGGAATCCGAACCTCGGCCCCTGCTTGTGGGCGCGGAAGCCCGTGCTCCGGACCTGGACGAGCCGCCCGCCGAAGGCAGCGGTGCGCCGCGCGGGATACTTCAGCTCGTCGAGCATCTCGCGTCTCGCGATGACGCCGAACACGAGCACGATCGCATGGTAGTGGTAGACGAGATCGAAGTGCGCGCGGTTCAGGAAGACGCTGCCCAGGATGAAGGACGCGAGCGACGCCTCCAGCATCGTCGCGTACGAGAGGATCCAGCTCGCATGGTAGAGCCTCTTCGCCTGCCACCGCAGGCGCCACAAGTCGATCATCGAGAGCAGCAGGAGGGTGATGTAGATCAGGAAGGCCGGCGTCCCGCACTCGGCCCAGATCTGCAGGTAGCTGTTGTGCGCAACCCGCGTACCCTTGCCCTCGAGCATGTCGGGCGTCGCAGCCGGCTCGTAGGCGATGTAGTTCTGCTTGAACCGGTCGAGCCCCACGCCGAACACCGGGTTCGCGCGGATCATGCGCCCCGCGACCTTCCAGGCCGCGATCCGGCCCATCGCCGAGCCGTCCTCCTGGTAGTTCTTGATGCTCTCGATGCGCTCGACGTAGGACTTTGGAGCGAGTGCCACGGCCGCCAGGACGATGAACACCCCGATCAGGATGCCCGCGAGCCGGTTGCGCGAGCGCCACACCAGGATCGACAGCATGAAGGCCATCGAGAGCGCGGCGCCGCGCGAGTGCGTGGCCATCACCGTGATCATGGTCAGGGGGATCATCATGATCACCGTGCGGCGGAGAATCGGGCGGCGCTCCGAGGTGGAGAGGTGCCAGAGCAGCGGGATCGCCATCACCATCGCCAGGGCGAAATCGTTGTTGTCGGCGAGCATCCCGCCCGGTCCCTGCAGGATCGTCAGGCGTCCACCCGACAGGATCATGCCGAGCCCGTTCTTCACGCCGTAGAAGCCGAACGACATGGCGATCACCCACAGGACCATCCGCAGGTGCTCGCGCGTCCGGACGACCGCGGTCGTGAACAGCGCGATGGCGATGATCTTCACGAACTCGATGAACGGCGGGATCTGGACCTCGCCCCGTCCGTTGGCGAAGAAGAGCCCCACGCCGATCATCACCGCGAGCAGGATCATCAGGATCGTGCGGAGCTCGAGGATCACCGGTTTCCGGTTGCGGGACGCCATGTAGCCCGCGAAGGCGACGATCGCCACGTAGAACGACCAGCGCTGGTAGCGCGCGAAGCCCCAGGCGAGGTCCTGCAGGCGCATGTACGCCAGCAGCGAGAACATGAGCAGTCCGACCAGCGGCCGGCGGAAGCACGCGGGCAGGCTGCCGATGACGATGAGGCTGACGATGACGTCCCGCATCCGCCCTACCCCGCCCTACTTGAAGTAGTCCCGGAAGTCTTCGATCGCATCCCGCATGCGGTCGGAGAGCATGTGCGTGTTGAATCGCCAGGCCCAGGTGACGTAGCCCATCAGCCCGATGATCGTGAGAGTCGAGCCCACGAGCAGGAGTCGCCCGAGGAGGCTCCTGCGCCGCTCGGATCGCGTCCGGATCGCGTTGATCGTCCCCAGCACCGGGACCATCATCACGCGGCTGATGTCGTACACGGAGCGGAAGCAGTTCTTGCTGTACTCCAAGACCATGGCCAGCCCGAATCCGAGGGCCAGTCCGATGAACACCGAGAACGCGATGATAAACACCGGGTTGGGCTCCGTCGGAACCGTCGGGAGCTCTACGGGTTGCTGCACTTCGAACGGGTCGCCGCCAGGCCCGAGGAGCCAGCTGAGCCGCCTTTCCGCGAGCTCGTAGGAATACCGGATCTCCGTGAGACCGGTGGCGATGTCGTCGCGCTGACTCTCCAGCGCCGCGATCCGCGAGTAGACCTCCGTGAGCTCGACGGCCCGCTCCTTGTGTTCTTTGAGTTGCTTATCCAGCTTCACCTGCGAAGCCACGAGGCGCTCGAGCTCGATCTTGTCCTGCGCGATCTGCTCCTCGAGCAGGAATTTGGCCTCGTTCGGCACCCAACGCTCAGTGCTGCCCGTCTGCGTCTGGTTGTCCTCGAGCACCTGGATCTCGCGCTCGAGGTTGCGGATCTTCTGCTCGAGCGCCTGCCGTTTCAGGCTGGCCTGCTTGTAGCCCTTGTTCTCGATCGTCTGCCTCAGCTCGCGGACGGCGAGCCGGTGCTCCTGGATCTGCATGGCGAACTCCAGGCCCGGCGTCTCCTCGACGACCGCGCGTTCCTCGTCCATCCTGCTCCAGCGCTTCACGGCCGCGGCGATGTCGGTCTCGAGCTGCGCGATGTCGCCCTTGAGCGTGTCCAGCTCCACCGCCTCGCGGGGGATCTGCTCGAAGAGCGGGTCCGTGGCGGGTCCCTGATTCTTGCCGGTGTTCTGCTGAACCACCGGAGCGATGGAATAGGTCGTCCGCAACTCGGTGAGCCGATCCCGGATATCCTCGAGCTCCGTCTCCAACGCCCCCCTGCGCTCATTCAGGCCGTCGACCGCCTTCTGCTCCGCGTTCCGCCCCCGCGTGAGGACCTCCTCCTGCCATCGCTTCGACAGCTCCTCGAGGAACTCCTTGGCGCGCAGCGCGTCGGTGTGCGTGAACTTGATGATGACCGGCTGGGCGCCGGCGTCCTTCGGGACGGGTACCAACGTGACGCTGACGCCCTCGAGGATCTTGCGCAGGTAGTCGTTCTGCTCATCGCGCGAGAGCGGGAGGAACTCCGGCCATTTGAGCTTCGTGAGCACACCCCGGATCCGCTTGTAGGCGCGGATGTCCTGCTTCGCGACCTGCGCCTCGCGTGCGCTGTTCCCGCCGCCGACCGCCCGCCCGTCAGCGCCTGCGAGCGTGTTGCGCACGATGACATGCGTCTCGACCACGTACTTCTTCGGAACGAGGACCGAGAAGCACACGCCGATCGCAGTGCTCAACGCGGCGGGCAGGACGATCATCCACATTCGGCGCTTGAGGACCCCGAGAAACTCCTCGATCTGCCCGCTGCTCTCGACCTCTACCGCCATGTTGCGCCCGAGCTAGAAGCCCCCGAGGATGGCGGTGTTGCCGGCGCCGCGGCGGCGCCCCTGACCGCCCTGGTTGTAGCCGAAGAACGCGCCACCGAGACCGCTGAGCACCTGCTTGACGGGCTGGAGGAGGTCGTCGACGAAGTAGCCGAGCTGCGCCAGGAGCGTCGCTGGAACGAAGATGATGTCGCGCTCCTGGACGTGGACGTTGTAGGTGGAGTCCCCGCGCTCGATGATGTCCCCGATGTCCACGTAGATGATGAAGGGCTGCACGGGGTCGGCCCGGATGAGGCGAACGCGGCCCAGGTTCGCGGTGTTGTCGTCGGGAGTGGCGGACATCACCGCCTCGAATATCGTGAGGTCGCCGGTGAACGGGGTCTCCCCCTTCCGTTGCACCTCGCCGAAGACGAAGTAGGTCTTGCCTTTCGTCTGGATCTGCACGCTGATGTCCGTTTCCTCATAGTACTGGCTGTACTTCTCGGTGAGGAATGCCTCGACTTCGGAGCGCGTATAACCCGCGACGTGGACCGCCCCAACCTCCGGGAGCAGGATCGTGCCGTCGATCTCCACCACCCCCGCCCCGGCGACCTCGTCCGGGTGGAGGCTGTCCTGGATCTGCACCGTGTCGCCGATGGCCACGTAGTTCTCCTCCTCCGCGTTGCCGACGTACCGGTTCCCGAACCCCTGTGTGTTCAGGTACTGGAGGAGGCGCTTGTCCGGGGACACGTTGCAGGCCGCGAGGCCGACCACGAGGCCGACCACCAAGGTCGCGCGGGCGATCAGGAGAGGGGAACGCATGACGTGCGGGGCTTGGGGGCACCCCAGGGGAGGTTCATCGACAGGATCCCACGGTGGGTTGACCCGCCCGGCAAGGGCTGAGCGGAGAATCCGGGGGGTCGTTCAGGCCCCGTATTGGGCCTCGTAGTACTCACGGTAGGCACCGCTCCTAACCCTTTGCAGCCAAACATCTTGCGATTGATACCAGGCGATCGTCTGCGGCAGCGCCGCCGCGAAGGTCCGCCGCGGGCGCCAGCCGAGCTCGCGCTCGATCTTCGCGGCGTCGATCGCGTACCGCCGGTCGTGCCCCGGCCGGTCCCGCACGTACTCGATCAGCGACTCGGGTTTGCCGAGCGCTCCGAGGATCGCCCTCACGATCTCGATGTTCGGAAACTCGTTGTGGCCCCCGATGTTGTAGACCTCGCCGGCCCTGCCCCGCTCGAGCACCGCCAGGATCGCCTCGCAGTGGTCCTCCACGAAGAGCCAGTCGCGGATCTGCAGCCCGTCGCCGTAGACCGGGAGCGGCTTGTCCTCCCGGGCGTTGGCGATCATCAACGGGATCAGCTTCTCCGGGAACTGGTACGGACCGTAGTTGTTGGAGCAACGTGTGATGCAGGCGTCGAAACCGTGGGTTGCGTGCGCGGCCCGCACGAGCATGTCGCTGGCCGCCTTGGTCGCCGAGTACGGTGAGTTCGGCGCCAGGGGCGTCTCCTCGGTGAAGAGTCCCTCGGCGCCGAGCGAGCCGTAGACCTCGTCGGTGGAGACATGGACGAAGCGCTCGACGCCGTGTGCACGGGATTCGTCGAGAAGCACCTGGGTCCCGACGACGTTCGCCTGGACGAACGGGAGCCCCGATTGGATCGAGCGGTCGACGTGGCTCTCCGCGGCGAGGTGCACGACCGCCTGCACACCGCCGCTGTCAGCCGCCGCGAACGCGCGCCGCACGTCCGCAGGCCGTGACACGTCGCCGTGCACGAGGGTGTAACCCTCGCGCGCCTCGACCGACGTCAGGTTCTCGAGGTTTCCGGCGTAGGTCAGCGCGTCCAGATTCACGATCCGCCAGTCTGGTCGTTCCCGCGACAGCATCCGGATGAGATTGCTGCCGATGAACCCGGCGCCGCCGGTGACGAGTACGGTTCGAGTCATTGGCCTTCGCTGCCTAGATAGGTCTTCAGAGCATCTTCCCAGCGGGCGAGCGGCGCGCCGCGCAGCTCCGTGAGACGCGAGCAGTCCAGCACACTGTACTCCGGTCGCGGGGCAGCCGACGGGTACTCCGCGGTCGTGCAGGGCTCGACGGTGACGCCATCGATGCCCGAGTACGAGAGCGTGGCGACGGCCAGCTCGTGCCAGCTGCACGCGCCTTCGCAAGCGGCGTGGTAGATGCCATCGCTGCCCTCGGCGAGCACGTCCCAGAGCGCCGGCGCGAGCTCCAGCGTCGACGTGGGCGAGCCCGTCTGATCTGCGACGACCACGAGCTTCGCGCGCGACCTGGCGAGCCGGCGCATCGTACCGGGGAAATGGCGTCCGCGCGGTCCGTACAGCCACTGCGTGCGCACGATGCGTGTGCCGTCCGCGTGGGCGGCGATCGCAGCCTGCTCTCCCGCGAGCTTCGTCCGGCCGTACGCGGAGATCGGGTGCGGGGGGTCGTCCGGACGGTACGGTCGGCTCCCCGTACCATCGAAGACGAAGTCCGTGCTGACGAG
>SMVQ01000104.1 GCA_004357655.1 Planctomycetota bacterium | reverse complement strand
GTGCGCGCGCTCTACGAGTTCGTCCTCGCGCACGAGGACATCCAGCTCGTGCTCGTGTACGGCGAGCTCGGCAACCTCGTCGAGCGCGGGAAGGGCGTCGACGACGATGCCAAGCCGAGCAAGCGCGTCCCGCCCTCCGGCGTGCGCGAATCCGACGGCGCGATCCTCGACACGATCGGCGAGCGCTACCGCGAGATCACCGGCGACACGACGAAGGGCTCGCAGGACGAGGCCGGGACGTTCCAGGCGTGGTGCTATGAACAACGCGGGATCACGACCCTGAACGCCGCGTTGTGGTCGATTCCGCTCGATGCGGAAGCGGACTCTGCGGAAGCGGACTCTGCGGAAGCGGACTCTTCGGAAGCGGACTCTTCGGAAGCGGACACGGAGGAGGTGGGAACCACGAAACCGGAGCAGTCCGAGGAGGAGACCGAGACCGACGAGGAGAAGAAGGAGGAGGAGAAGGACGACGAGCCCAAGCCCTCCGACGACGCCAAACGCATGATCTGGATCGACTTGAACTCGGAGGACGCGCGCCACCTCGGCTGGACGGCCTTCGACCACCCCGAGCTCGGGCCGGTCGAGGTCGGCGGCTTCGCCCCGTACGCTCTCGTCGAGCCGCCGGACGAGGATCGGGTTCGGATCGCCGACAAGCAGTTCGAGTTCCTGCTCTCGCTCGACGCCACGGTGGCCCGGGTCGAGCTCGAGGACGTGCGGGTGACGGCACGGGGCGAACTGCTCGAGGTGGAAGCGGTGCTCGTGAACGAAGGCCTCCTGCCCCTCGTCACGACCTGGGGCAAGAAGACGCGCACGACCCTGCCCGCCCGCGTGGAGATCCACCTGCCGGCGGGTGCTACCCTGCTCGCGGGCTCGAAGCGGGTCCTCGTCTCGGACCTGCGCGGCTCCGGCGGACGTCACGAGCTCCGTTGGCTCGTGAGCGGCGCGACAGCCGCTTCGATCGGCATCAGTGTGGTCACGAGGCACGCGGGCGGCGCCCGCGCGGAGGTGAAATGATGGTCCTCGCTCTCTTCGCGACAGCGTTGCTCCTGACCCAGGGCGGCGGTGGACAGGAGCCGGGCTTCCCGGGCACCGCCACCGGTAAGGCCCCCAAGGTCGAGATCCCGTGGAATCGGCTCTACGACTACCCGGAGATCTACGCGCACCTGGACCGCCTCATGGAGACGTGGCCGGAGTTCGTCTCGATGACCGTGATCGGGCACAGCACCGAGAACCGGGAGATGCGCGTCTACACGTTGAACAATCCCGCGACCGGGGCCCCCGAGGACAAGCCCGCGATGTGGATCGACGGCAACGTGCACGGGAACGAAGTGCAGGGCGGAGAGGTCGTCGTCTACACGGCGTGGTACCTGCTCGAGAACTACGGCTCGAACCCGCGCGTGACCGAGCTCCTCGACCGGGCCGCCTTCTACCTCCTGCCCATGGTCAACCCGGACGGGCGCGCGCACTGGTTCAACGAGGCGCACAGCGCGAGCTCTTCGCGCACGGGCTACCGCCCGATCGACAACGACCGCGACGGCGTCGCCGACGAGGACCCGCCGAACGACCTGGACGGGGACGGGCACATCGTGTCCATGCGTAAGTACGTGCCCGGCGAGGGCACCCACCGCCTCGATCCCGACGACCCGCGGGTGATGGTGCGCGTGCCCGCGAACGACAAGGGCATCCGCGGCGACTGGATCCTCCTGGGTTCGGAGGGCATCGACGACGACGGCGACGGACGGATCAACGAGGACGGGCTCGGCGGCTACGACATGAACCGGGCCTGGCCCTCGTTCTGGCAGCCGGGACACGTCCAATACGGCGCGGGTCCGTACCCGCTCTACTGGCCGGAGACGCGTTCGATCGCGCGCTTCCTCTACGAGCACCCGAACGTAGCCGCCGTGCAGTCGTTCCACAACGCGGGCGGCATGATCCTCCGCGGTCCGGGCACGGAAGGCTTCGGCAGCTATCCGGCCGCCGACGTGCGCGTGTTCGACGAGCTCGGCGAGGACGGCGAGAAGATGCTCCCGTTCTACCGCTACATGATCATCTGGAAAGACCTGTACACGGTCTTCGGCGGCTTCGCGACGTGGACGTACGAGGGCCTCGGCATCATCTCGTTCACGAACGAGCTGTGGGTGAACCGCCGCCTGTACCCCGACGGTCGCGGCTCGCGCTCCAATGCGGACCGACACTTCTTCGACGACGCCCTGCTCATGAGCGCGGGCTTCATCGACTGGCACCCGTACGAGCACCCGCTCTACGGCTCGATCGAGATCGGCGGCTTCAGGAAGGACGTGGGGCGCGTCCCGCCCACGTTCCTGATCGAAGAGATGCTGCACCGCAACGCGCTCTTCTGCCTGAAGCACGCGGAGGCCATGCCCCAAGTGGTCATCGAGAAAGTGGAGGTCACCCCCATCGAGGGCGCGGTGCGGGCGATCGACGTCATCTTCCGCAACGAGCGCCCGATCCCGACGCGCACCGCGCGCGCGGCCGGCTCGAAGATCGGCGCCCCCGACGTGTTCACGATCACGGGTCAGGGACTCGAAGTGCTCGCCGGCGGCTTCCGAAGCGATCGTTTCCGCCCCGAGCGGATCGAGCTCGCCGAGCGCGAGCCCGAGCGTCTGCTCCGCGAGACCGGCATCGGCGGTCGCCGCGAAGTGCGCGTGCGCTGGTTCGTGCGCGGCACGGGCACGGCCACGGTGGGCTGGGAAGGCGAGAAGGGCGCGAACGTGAGCGAGGTCGTCGAGGTGCGCTGACCCCGCCCGGGAGAGCGCCGACGCCCCGGCCGGCCGGCCTCCAGGCGACGGCGCCATCACGCCGATGAACCGCGGTGGGCGCCCGGTGCCCCTTTGCCGGAGCAGCGCTTCCGAGTACCGTGTGCCGCTCGAAATCGAGACCCGCCGACTTCACCAGCCCTTTCCGATCCGTTCCATGAGCAAGGTCGAGTGCAAACGCTGCCGCTGGTTCCGGCAGGCCCCGTACGAAGCGAACCGCACCGGATGTTGGCATCCGGACAACCTGGTCAGCTCGCAGAAGGCCGCCTACCTCGACGAGCAGCAGATTCCGGGCGACTACCGCAAGATCAACCTGCGCGGCGACTGCGCCCAGTTCGAATCGAAGCTCGAGCAGCCCTCGTTGCTGCGGCGGTTCCTGTCGATGGGCGCCTAAGGGCCCGTCCGAGAATAACTGCCAGGTTTCGCCGGCCCTCGCCGCCCCTGGCTGCGTTGCGGGGGGGGGTCTTGATTTTATCGTGAGCCGCCGCTCGCACCCGTCAGCGGGCATCATTTGACCGAGAACGAGCGTGAGGGGGTGGTACGGCATGGCAGGGCATGGGGCGATCGCCACGTAGCACGCTGAGAGCACCGATTCTTGCTCACATGCAAGTCCACACCCTTGCGGGGTCCCCTTCGAGACGACCCAAAGAGGTCGTCTCGATCCGCCTTCGGCGGACCGGGGCTTACCCTCCGAGTATCCAGCGCGTACGAATCAAAGCGCCTTGCCAGCCTCCGTCCGGCGGCCATCGGCGGCGGGAGAGAACGGTGAGGAACTTCCCGAAGCCAAGGCGCCGTCATCAGAGGGGCAATTGGCCTGAACATGGCGGGAAGTTCCTCAGGAGGAACGACGATGGCTCACCGAAACCTAGCACTTATTCCCGGACGGGCCCTAACAGGCGAGCGAGCGCGAGGGTGCTTCAGAACCCCCAGGCGATCCCCACGAGAACGGAGAAGTCCGGTCCGGTCGCCGCCACGAGATCCTCGTGGAAGGAGAACGTGAACCGCCCGCCCCCGGCGAGATCGCGCACGACGCCGAGGCCGACGTCGACGATGTCACTGGTGATCTCCTCATCGTCGAAGTCATCGATCATCGGCGTGGTCCAGAACAACTGGAGGAGGCAGGAGGTCACGTTGGACCAGCGGTACTCGAGCCCCGACTGGACCTGCAGGATGTTCTCCGCGTCGACGCCCGCATCGTCGAAGTCGTCGGGCTGCCCCGTGACGACGTAGTCGAGCGCTCCGGTGAGGGTCCAGCGGCCGAAGGATCGCTCCGTGAGGAAGCCCCCACCCCAGTCGAGCTTGCCGTTGCCGAAACCCCGGTCGGCCGAACCCGTCGGTAGCTCGACGCCGAGCCGCACCGCGACGGCCGGGCCGTCTTCGTCCTCCGCCCGCAGCCGGCGCGTCACGACGATGGGTATGTCCCCGAACCCGACCCGGTCCTCATCGAGGTCGTAGATCGTCTCACCGTCCTTCCGGAGCCGCATGGTGAACTGGTCGTCCTGCACTTTGTCGCGACCGCCTTGCGGCAGGAAGAACAGGTCGTGGTAGCCCTCGATGAAGTCATCGAGGAACCCGCTCGTCGTGTAGAGCGCCGCGAGCTCGACCTCGATATCCATCTCGCTCGTGATGCCCTTGCGCACGCGCAAGGTGTTGCGCCAGAGCTCGCCGTCGAAGCGAATCTGCTCGCCGGCCTTCGACGACCGCTCGAAGATGCTCGTATACACGCTCTGGAACGCGACCCCGAGCCGATCGACGGGTTGCGTCTCCGCCCGCCTCGGACGCAGTGCGAGGTAAGTGAGCGCGAGCGGATGTTGGGTTCGCGAGGGCAGCGGCCCACGCACGATCGGCTGTACATCCTCCGCCGGTCGCGGGAGCAGGGAGCACCCGGCGAGCGAGAGGAGCACGCCGAGGGGGAGCACGCCGGGGCGGGTCGGCCCCGATGACGGGAAGGTCATGGAGTTGCGATGGCGAGGAGCCTGCGCCACGGATGGCGGTTCAGCGATTGGTTGCCCCGGGCCGGCGGGCAAGACGCCGGGTTCCCCGCGTGGCCGCTGCGCTATGCGGTGGTTCCGGCAACGCGACCAGCCGGTTCGGGGTGGCCGAGCGATGGATCGCCATCCGTGGCGCAGGCTCCTGACCCTACCCCTCCCACGGGACGTCGTTACGGACGTAGCAACCGTCCGCGTAGCCACTGAAGAAGCGCCCGAGGAGCGGGTGCCGGATCGGCGCGCCCGTCGGGTCGGGCATCAAGTTGTCCTCCGCGACGTACTTCGCGTGGACCTCGCCGTCCGTAAGCACGTGGTACCAGGGTTGGTCGCGGCTCGGCTGCGTCATGTTGCCCTGGTACCAGGCCTCGGTCGCTCGACACTCCGCATCGGACTCGACGACCACGCCCCGGTAACGGTAGCGCCGGTGGAAGACGATCTCCCCCGGTTGGAAGCGCGCGCCCGATTCAGGCGCGCCGCCTGCCGGACGATGTCGACGGAACTGGATCATGCGTCCGGGCATTAGAGCGCCTTCAGGGTCGGGCTCGCAACGGGCGACTGTCCATCTTCTGTCGCTCGAGGAAGCATCCGATCGGGGCGATCGGTCCCGACGAGGTTCCTGGTCCACGGACCGCAGCCCCCCCCCCATGAATCCGAACCCCGAAGCCGGGCTCGTCCTACTCGTCGAGCCGGCGCGCCACCCCACGACCGACCATTCTTCAACCGGCGAGGCACTGCGCAGCGTCGGGCTGGTCGTGCGACACCACGT
>SMVQ01000103.1 GCA_004357655.1 Planctomycetota bacterium | reverse complement strand
GTCCGCGAACGAGTCGAACATCGGGGGCTTGGCATCCTCCACGCGCAACGCTTTGCCCATCGAGTCGATGACCTCGGGGACGGGGTTCGGGAGCTTGGCGAGCTTGAAGAGCCTGGCGATCGTCGTGAGGTCCTTCTGCCTGATGGTCGCCGCCGTACGCTCCCTCTTTGCGTCCGTGACGAACTCCTGGAGCTCTGCGACGGTGAGCAGGTTCAGGGGCATCTCTTCGCGCCAGCGGCGAAGCAGGCGCTTCTGGACGGTGGCGTAGCCTGCGAGCGTGATGGCCTCGGCCTCCCGGCGGATGGAGTCCTCGATCAGGAGGGCGAACGCTCGCCCGAGCGTGATGCAGGACGAGGAGCCCATGGCCTCCACCTCCTCCATGCGGGCGTGAACGTCCTCGTAGGCCGCCTTGGGATCGTCGCGGAGCGGCGTGGTTATCTGCCGCCCTTCGACCCGGAACCGACCCCGGTACTGGACTCGCGTCCCGCCCTTGCGACGGTAGGCGACGACATGGGGGGGCAGGCGCTTGGGCTTATTGGGGGTATCCATGGGGTTGGAAGGTACAAATCCGGTACACGAAGTCAAGAAATCCTGCCCCTATTGACCAAAAGCACAGTTCCGCCGGGAAGATCTTTCCCGGATACGGGCGAACTGACGGGCGGCGGGGGCTCGTCCGCCGCGCTCCCTATCAAGAAGTGGCTGGCCACGGTCGATCAAACCTCGACCACGGCCCCTGACCGGGGCACGCGACACGCCTCCCTCCATGTCCCTGCGCTCCAAGATCGTCCTCGTCCTCACGGGCGTCGTGCTGCTGTACGTCGGGATCGACAACTTCGTCCAGCGCGTGATGGTCACGAAGAGCTTCGAGGAGCTCGAGCGGGAGGAGGCCATCGTCGACCTCAACCGCGCCGTCGAGGCCTTCGAGCACGAGCGGGAGAGCCTCTACGCCACGGGCCGCGCGTGGGCTGCGTGGGTGGATCGGAGCCGAGGCCCGGGCGGTGCGCTCGACACGTCGCTGTTCAGCAGTCAGATGATGGCCGCGGCCGACGTCCACCTGGTCTTTGTCTGCGAGGCGGACGGCGAGGCTTCGGGGACCGTCGTCTGGGGGCGGATCGAGGACCCGGAGACCCGCACGCCGATCTCGCTGCGGAACTTTCCCAAAGGAGCGCTCGATCCGATCCGGCTTGGACTCTTCCCCCGTTCCGACATCGGCACGGAAGACGAGCGTCCTGGGTTCGCGGAGGTCGGGGGCTTCCTGGTGACCCAGCGCGGTCCGATGATCGTGTCCTCCCACTCGACCAGAGCCGCGTCCGACGCCTCCGACACCACGGACGGGCACCGCCGGATCATCCTCGGTCGGTTCGTCGGCGACGACATGGTCCGCCGCCTCGGCCGGATCGCGCTCGTCGCGTTCAAGGTCTGGCCCATCGATGGCGATCTCCCGCCACGCGAGCGCGAGTTGCTGGAACGCATCATGACGGCGTCCGGGCCCATCGTGGATCCGGTGGACGACGGCCAGCTGCACGTGTACACGACCGTGCAGGACCTCCAACAGTTGCCGTCCCTCCTCCTCCGGGCGGACGTCGGTCGCGAGATATCGGCGCGGGGCATCGAGACCATCCGCTACTCACTGCTGTCCGCCTTGGCGACGGCGCTCCTCATCCTCCTCGTGCTCCTGTTCCTTCTGCAACGGATCGTCATCCGGCCCCTGTCCCGCCTCACGAACCACGCCGTGACGATCGGCCGTAGCGACGACACGAGCGCGAAGATGGACATGAAGGGAGACGACGAGATCGCCTTGCTATCGCGCGAGTTCGACCGAATGATCGGAAAGCTCGCGATCTCACGGGAGGAGATCATCAAGACGGCGCGCCTCGCGGGAATGTCCGAAGTCGCTTCGGGCGTCCTGCACAACGTCGGCAACGTCTTGAACAGCGTCGGAATCTCCTCGAGCGTCGTCGTCGAGAGCCTCGAGTCGTTCTCCATCACCGACCTCGAGCTGATGGTCGACGTCCTGAAGGAGAACGAGCACAACCTCGCGCACTTCGTGACGAACGACGAGCGTGGCAAGCACCTCATTTTCTACTTCTCGGCCCTGACGGAGACGCTCGGGTTCCAGAAGGACTCGGCGCTCAAAGAGATGTCATCGTTGACGCAGGGGATCGACCACATCAAGCAGCTCGTGCAGGCGCAGCAGAAGATCACCGGCAAGGTCGGGTTCCGGGAACGGCTCTCGCTCGAGAAGGTCTTCGACGAAGCGCTCGACATCTGCCAGCAGGCTTTCGGCCGCAAGGACATCATCGAGATCGTTCGCGACTACCAGGCGGTGCCCGACGTCAAGTCGGACAAGCACAAGCTCATGGAGATCGTGATCAACCTCATCCAGAACGCGCGGCAGGCGATGCGAAGCAACGGCAGCCGCGCCAAGGTGCTCACCCTGCGGTTGCGCCGCGTCGACGCGGAGTGGGCGTGCATGGAGGTCCAGGATACGGGCATGGGGATCTCGCGGGAGAACCTCGCGCGTGTCTTCAACCTCGGGTTCACGACGAAGAAGGACGGGCACGGGTTCGGGCTCCACGTCTCCGCCAACTCGGCGACCGAGATGAACGCCTACCTCTCCGTGCACAGCGAGGGCCCGAACCGCGGCGCCACCTTCAAGCTCACGGTCCCGCTCAAGGCGCTGCCGAAGAAGCCGGACGATTCCGTGCTGGGGCGCACGGTCAAGGCCTGACGCGCGGGCGGGAGTCGGGACGAGCGGCACGCGAGTCGCTACCGAGTTGCTACCGAGTTGCCAAAAGGCGGCTGTGCTCGCGACACGGCACCCCGTTGGCTCGTCGCTCCTCGCCGCCCTGTTGGCGGGCCCGCGCCGGGTCGCGCCGTCGCGGACCTCGAAGGCGATGCCGCGAAGGGGGAGATTCGCATCACGTTCGCCGTCGCCGAAGGCACGAAGCTTCGGAAGACCTTTACCCGCGAGGTCGCGCTGAGGAACGAGAGCGACTCGAGGCTCGAGCTCGGCACGTGGCACGACAGCCAGCGGATCGTGTTCCTCGCCGAGTACGGCACGGAGAGACGAGCGAACGGGCCCCGCATGGTCGGCGGTCAGCTCCTGCGGAGCCCGGAGCGAGCCCTCGCTCGCTATCGTGAGGCGGCCCGCCCGGTCCGGATATGTCACCGCGCTCCTACCCCGTCGACGAGATCGTGCCCGAACTGATAGCCGCTCTCCGCGGGGGCAGCGCGGCGATCCTGCGCGCTCCCACGGGCGCGGGGAAGACGACGCGCGTCCCGCCCGCGATCCTGGACGCGGGTTTCGGCGACGTCATCGTGCTGCAGCCGCGGCGGCTCGCCGCGCGCGCGGCTGCCAGGCGCATCGCCGCCGAGCGCGGCGTCGAGGTCGGCGGGGAGGTCGGCTACCACGTGCGGTTCGACCGGCGCGTGGGGGCGCGGACGCGCCTCACGGTTGCGACCGAGGGCATCGTCGTGCGGCGGCTCCAGGAGGACCCGTTCCTCGAAGGCGTCGGTTGCCTCGTGTTCGACGAGTTCCACGAGCGCCGGCTCGACGCGGACCTCGCGCTCGCGATGGCCCGGCGCGTGCAGCGCGAGGTGCGCAGTGATCTCAAGCTCGTCGTGATGTCGGCGACCTTGGACGGGGAGCGCATCGCCGAGTTCCTGGGCGGATGCCCGATACTCGTGAGCGAAGGCAAAGTGTTCCCGGTCGACGTCGAGCGCTTGCCGGCGCGGGGGCGCGAGCCGCTGGAACGGCACGTGGCGCGCGGCGTCGACGTGGCGCTCGCGCGGACGACCGGCGACGTGCTCGTGTTCCTACCGGGCCTCGGCGAGATCCGGCGCGCGGGGGCGGCGCTCGCCTCCGTCGTGCGGCGCGGGGGCCTCGACGTCGTCGAGCTCTACGGCGACCTGCCGCCCGAGCGCCAGGATGCCGTCCTCGCGGCGGGCGATCGGCGGCGGCTCGTGCTCGCGACGAACGTGGCGGAGACCTCGGTCACGATCGCGGGTATCGCTGCGGTGGTCGACTCGGGCCTGGCGCGCACGCGGCGCTACCACCCGTCCGTCGGCCTCGACCGGCTCGAGCTGGGCCGCATCTCGCTCGCCTCGGCCGAGCAGCGCAAGGGGCGCGCGGGACGCACGGCGCCCGGTCTTTGCATCCGGCTGTGGAGCGCGATGGAGGAGCGCACGTTCCAGCCGAGCGTGGAGCCCGAGATCGCGCGCGTCGACCTCACGGGGGCGGTGCTCGAGCTCCTCGCGTGGGGCGAGACCGACGTCGCCGCATTCCCCTGGTTCGAGCCGCCGCCCGCGCTCGCGCTCGAGCGCGCGCTCGAGCTGCTCACACGCCTGGGCGCCGTCGCCGGCGGCGCGGTGACGGAGCTCGGGCGGGACCTCGCGCGCCTCCCCGTGCACCCGCGGCTCGCGCGCCTGGTCGTCGAAGGCGTGCGGCTCGGCGTCCCGGAGCGCGCGGCCCTCGCGGCGGCCCTGCTCGCCGAGCGCGACCCCGTCGTGCGGGGCGAGCGGGGGCGACCGTCGCGGCACGCCTCCGACTCCGACGTCCTCGACCGCGTCTTCGCGCTCGAGGACTTCGAGCGCACCGGCGGCACGCACGCGGGTCCCCTCCAGCTCAACTCGGGCGCCGCGCGATTCCTGCTGCGGGCGCGCGATCAATACTTGCGCGTCGCGCGGGATGTCGGCGGCGGGCGGGGCGGCGGGGAGCTCGAGCTCGCAGCCGACGAAGCGCTGCTCCGCGCCCTCCTCGCCGCCTTCCCCGATCGTGTCGCGCGCCGCCGCGAGCCCGGGAGCGCGCGCGCCGTCATGGTCGGCGGGCGCGGCGTCCGGCTAGCGGAGACGAGCGCGGTGACGGAGCCCGAACTCTTCCTCTGCGTCGACCTGGATGCGGGCCGGGGCGAGGCGCGCGTGCGGCAGGCGTCCGCGATCGAGCGCGAGTGGCTGGACCCGGCGGGCTTCGAGCAGCGGTTGCTCATCGGGTTCGACGGCGAGCGCCTGCGCGTCTCGGGGACGAAGGCGACGCTATGGAACGGGCTCGTGCTCGAGGAGGCGGCGCACGCCGTCACGGACGACGCGGAAGCCGCGCGCATCCTGGCCGCCGCCGCCGCGCTCGACCTCCCGCGCGCACTACCCCTCGACAAGCCGGAGGTGGCGGGCTTCCTTGCGCGCGTCCGATCGCTCCGGCATTGGATGCCCGAGCTCGACCTGCCGGCGTTCGACGACGAAGCCTTGATCGCCCTCCTGCCGGCGCTCGCCCACGGCCGGCGCTCGTTCGCCGAGCTCGCGAAGGCGCCCCTGCTCGGGGCGCTCCGTGGCGCGCTCACGGCAAAGCAGACCCAGGCCCTGGAGCGCGAGGCCCCGGAGCGGCTCCCCGTGCCGAGCGGCAGCCGGATCCGGCTCGCGTACGAGCCCGGCCGCCCGCCCGTGCTCGCCGCCCGCATCCAGGAGCTGTTCGGCCTGCGAACGACCCCGCGCGTCGCCGCCGGCCGCATCCCCGTGCTCCTGCACCTGCTCGCTCCGAACGGTCGCCCCCAGCAGGTGACCGACGACCTCGAGAGCTTCTGGAACGGGACCTACGGCGTCGTGCGCAAGGAGCTGCGCCGCCGCTATCCCAAACACGCGTGGCCGGAGGACCCGTGGGCCGCGCGCCCCGAGCGGAGGCCGGGACGCCGCCGCTGACGCACCGATCACGGAACGAATGTCACGGACACGGCATCGCTCAGGTTGGGGAAGCCTGTGGGTGCCGAAAACCCCATCGTACCCACTGGCGAGGCGTTCCGGGGCGACGCACGACGATCGTGAGCGCGGCGTACATTCCCTCTACGGAGATGAGTTCCGTGCGACGATGCGGCGGCTCGGTCTGCGGCAGCCGGTCGCGGCGTACAAAGCACCCCTTCAAGAACGTGTTTGTCGAACGGTTGATCGGCACGCTTCGCCGCGAGTGCCTCGACCATGTCATCGTGACGGGTGTCGGTGCCGTTCCAGTTCTGACGTCGCCGGCGCTCCAGGGCCCGGTATCGGCGTCTGGGAGTCGTCTTCAATCGGAACGCGCGGTCAAGGGGCCCGCCCTCGGGATTCTGCTCGCCCCTCTAGCGGATCTCGGACGCCTGCAGTAGCCTCCGGTTCGGCCTGTCAGCCGGATCTGGGGGGGATCCATACGGCATTGGACGTCAGCCTCGCTGCAACCGCTCGTCGCCGACCGGTCCCTCCAACTTCGACACCCGAGACCTGAGGAGATCACCATGCAACGAGCCGATCTTGGTTCCCATCGAGCTACCCCGTACCTGCGCCGCACCGCAGTCCTGCCCGCGGCGGCTCTGGCGCTCTTCGTCCTCCTCGCGGCGGGCGCATCGCTGCCCCAGGATACGCGCGCGGACGGCGAGAGCGTGACGGTGCGATTGACACCCGACGCGTACGCCATGGCGCGCGACGTCGAGGCGCTCCGTACCGTCGACTATGGTGCCTTCGTGCTACTCGAGCTGAGTCCAGACGCCTACGACGACTTGCGAGCGAGAGGAGTCGAGCTGATGCGCCGCCCCGCCTCGACGAAGCTCCTGTTGCAGGGCACCACCATCGACACCCGCTCCGGTTCACGCCGGGAGCTGGCGACCCCCGGGGTCTGGGGGGATGGGTTCCATCTGATCCAGCTCATCGGTCCCGCGAAGAACGTGTGGATCGCCTCGCTCGAGGCGGCCGGCATCGAGCTGCTCCAGTACTACGACCCCAACGCTTTCCTCATCCGGGCGAAACCCGACGAGCTCGCCGCGGTGGGCGGGCTGGACTTCGTCGCCTGGATGGGGCCCTACCTACCGGAGTACCGTGTGTCGAGCGACTTGCTGACGCGGTCGGGGAGGATCGAGAACGTGAGCGTCACGATCTACGACGGCGCCACGAACCACGACACGGTGGGGGCGACGATCGCGGCGATCCAGCAGCTCGGCGGCATCCTGGTCGAACGCGGGAGTGCGCGTGGGGCGGACCGCTTCGTGACGGTCCTGTTCGCCCTGCCCGCGACCAGCGTGCGACCCGTGGCGAGGCTGAGCGATGCCACCTGGCTGAACTTCCGTGCTCCGTTCTATCCGGACGAGGACGAGATGTCGGCCCAGATCATCGCCGGAAACACCGCTCCCCTGAACCCGGGCTACAACGGGTGGCAAGCCGGCGTGGGCGTGACCGGGAACGGAGTGACCGTGGCCGTGCTCGACCGGGGTTACGACACGGG
>SMVQ01000102.1 GCA_004357655.1 Planctomycetota bacterium | reverse complement strand
GGGATACCGATCCGGCAGGGCGACGCGATCATCGGAGCGATCGGAGTCTCCGGCAGTTCGGTCGAGAACGACCACACGGTGGCCGCGGCCGGCGTGGCTGCGATCTCCTGACGCTCAGGGCCCTCACCCTTGACCTCGGGGTCGTCGCTGCGGGTGGTCCCGAGTGAGGAGTGGGCGACACAGTGTCCTTCGTCGAGGCCCACGCGGGCTTCGCGGGTCCGCGCGAACCCGGGGGGGCGAGGACGCCGTTCACCACCTGGCGCTCGCAGCTCGGGTGCCGCAACTCCGCAGCCGGAGGCGCGGGCGTCAACTCGACGGCCGCTTCGCGGTGACATTCTGTCCGTGATAGGCTGACTCCCCGCATGCTCGCTCCCGTCCTCGCACTCGGACTTTCCGCCGGAGCTGCGTCGCCGCAAGCTGCGGACGTGCTCCGCGGCGCGCCCCTGCACTACGACGCGCCGGCGACCGCCGGGCTCGTCGAGCGCGTCGGACGCCGGCTCGAGAGCGGCGACCTGAAGCTCGCGTTCGATCCGGATGCGGGCTATCTGCCGGCGCTGCTCGATGCGCTCGAGATCCCCGTCTCGACGCAGATCCTCGTGTTCTCGAAGACGAGCTTCCAGAGCGAGCGGATCTCGCCCGCGGCCCCGCGCGCGATCTTTTTCGGAGACGCGGCCTACGTCGGGTCGATCCCGGGCGCGCCGCTCGTCGAGATCACCTCGATCGACCCCGAGCGCGGCCCTGTCTTCTACACCCTGGAACAGGATGCCGAGCGCGCGCCACGGTTCGTGCGGCGGCACGACGAGTGCCTGCAGTGCCATGCCATCTCGCATACGTATGGCTGGCCGGGCAACCTCGTGCGCTCGGTCCACCCCGACCGCACCGGGCGGCCGATCCTGAGCTCCGGCACCGAGCTCGTGACGCACGCGACTCCGTTCGAGAAGCGCTGGGGCGGCTGGTACGTCACGGGCACGCACGGCGACGCCCGCCACCGGGGCAACGCGATCGCGGATGTGGAGACCGAGATGGTCGACCCGGAAGCCGGCGCGAACATCGAGGACCTGGCGCAGTACTTCGACACCGACCGGTACCTCTCGCCGCACAGCGACATCGTGGCCTTGATGGTGTTCGAGCATCAGGCGGAGATGCAGAACCGCATCGCGCGCGCGGGCTACGAGGTGCGGATCGCGCTGTACCGCCAGGCGGAGGTCAACCGGATCTTTGGCGATCCGCCCGGCACCCTGAGGGGCTCGACGGCGCGCATCCTGAAGAGCCAGGCAAAGAAGCTGCTCGAGACCATGCTGCTTGAGACCGAGATCCGATTGCCCGCGCCGATCGTCGGCACCTCCGGCTTCGCCGCGGAGTTTACGGCGCGCGGGCGATGCGACGAGCGCGGTCGCTCGCTCCGGGACCTCGACCTCGCCGAGCGCTTGTTCCGCTACCCCTGCAGTTACCTCGTCCACTCGCCCGAGTTCGACGAGCTCCCAGCCGAGCTGCTCGAGGTCGTCTACCGCGATCTGTGGACGATCCTCTCCACAGCGGCGGACGGGGGCGAACCCGCGCGTCTCGCGGCGCCCGATCGCACCGCGATCCTGGAGATCCTCTTGGCGACGAAGGACGGCCTGCCCGCCTACTGGCGCTCCTGAAGCGCGCGCCGGCTCCCGCTGCGCGGCAGTGGGCAACCGGTCCGCCCCGACGTCGCGGAGGGCATTCCACCAGTGTGCGATAGTGCGCAGGAGCCCGGCCGTGCGCGCGGGGCTTTTCCGCGGCGCGCGCTCGCGTGTCTGGTCTGGCATCATCGACATGGAAATACAGGGCGAGTTCCCGGGTATTGGACCCCGCGGCGACCCCGCCGGGTCCCGATCGACCCCGGCGTGCCGGGCGGGAGCTAGAATGCGCGTGACCCGCGCGTCGTGTGGACCGGGAGACGAGGCATGAAGTCGAATCACCTGCTGGCCGGACTCGCCGTGGTGGTGCTCGGAGGCGCCCTGTGGCTCGCGCTGGCGTTGCTCGGGACGGGCGACTCGGCCGTGCTGGTGCGGGGCCCCGGGCCGGAGCCGGCCGCGGCCGAAGCGTCCCCGGACCTCGAGCACTTCTCCGGGTCGGAGTCGCGTGCGGTCGCGAAGGTGACGGAAGCGGTCGTGGGCGCCGCCGTCGAGACCGGGCTCGCGGCGTGGGACCCCGAACTCGGCGGCCTGATCGGCCGCGTGGTCGAGGAGGACAGGACGCCGGTCGCGGGCATCTCCGTCGCCCTCGTGCAGGTCGACGCGAACCTCATGCTCGCCGCGGACTGGGTCACGCTGGGGGAACCGCCGCCGCAGCTCGTGATCGGGCGGACGATCACCGACGAGGAAGGGCGCTTCCGCCTCGGCGGTGCCTACGACTCGTCCTTCCAAGGGCTCGGCATCGACCTGCGCGGGCCGCGCAGCACGATCCGGGTCGTGGACACACAACTTCATCACGGCGAGGTCACCGACGTCGGCGACATCGTCTTGAGCGCGGGCTGCACGATCTTCGGTCGCGTCGTCGACGAGGGCGGAGCGCCCGTGCCCGGCGCGCGCGTGCGGATCGTTCCGTCGCCGCCGGGTGAGAACCTCACCATGTTCCTGCAGGCGGGGGTGCAGGACTTCCGGGCCGACTGCTCGGTGGGGATCTCGAAGATGATCGTCGAGGAGACCGGTTCGCCCGTGGTCGAGCTACCTCCGCTCGTGCGCGACCACATCGACGACCTGCCGATTCCGACGACTTTCACGAACGCCGATGGCGAGTATCGCTTCGAGAGCGCGCCGATCGGAGACTTGATCCAGGGCATCGACAAGCCCGCCTGGGTCGGCGTCTCGCGCGTGATCACGACGACCGCGGGGGAAGTCGAGCTGGCGGATGCGGTGCTCTCCGCCGGCCTGACGATCGAAGGCATCGTGGTCGACGAGCAGGGCGATCCGCTGGCCGGCGTCGAGGTCCTCGCCGGCTCGGAATTCGTGTTCGGCGAGGCGGCGATCCTGCACCCGGCCGGGCGCACGGGCGCCGACGGGCGCTTCTCCCTGCGCGGCTGCCCGGCGACCGGCGCCGTGATGGCGTGTGCCCGGCGGAACCCGGATGAGCACTGGGTGGGCGCGCTCGAGGCCGCGGGGGATGAGCTCGAGATCGAGCTCGAGAGCACGATCGCGGTCACCGTCCACCTCATCGATGCGGCGGGCGAGCCCGTACGCGGCGCCCGAGTGGAGCTCGCCCCCGGCGTCGGGCGCGAGTCGCCGATGGGGGTGCTCGGGCGATTCATGAACCTGGGCGCTGAGCCGCGGGACGCGCGCCTCGTCGAGACGGAGGCGGGCACCTACGTTTGCGACGAGGTGACCCCCGGGCGCTACGAGCTGACGGCGCGCCCGAAAGGGCTGGCCAAGGCGCGCCAGCGCGTCGAACTGCTCCCGGGGCAGGCCGCCGAGCTGACCCTGATCTGCGAGGCAGGCCAGGGGCTCGAGCTCACGGTGATCGACGCGCGCACGGGCGCGGGGATCGCGGGCGCGCGCGCCAGCATCGTCGGCGCCGGCTTCCCCTTCCTCGCGGCGTTCGCGGTCGGACGTACGGGGCCGGACGGCCGCGTCCACCTCGGGCCGTACTCGCTGCGCAAGGAGGAGAACGGGGCCTTCGGCTTCGGGCTGGCGGGCCGCCAGATCCTCGTCCAGCACCCGCGCTACGCGGACACGAGTGTGCCCCTCGATGCGGGCGTGCAGGCGACCCAGGTCGCGCTGGTGCGCGGTGGGTCGCTCCACGGCCGGATCCTGTGGGGCTCGGATCCGCCGCGGTCCGTCTACATGCTCGTGCTCGAGAATACCGACGGACCGGGCGGGATCATGGAGGCCTTTCTGCCTCCGCGGCTCGGTCGCAGCGACATGAGCGGAGCCTTCCGGTTCACCAACCTGCCTCCGGGGACGTACGAGCTGACCGTCTTCGACCGCTTCCTGGACCAGGACCCGCTCATGCTCCTGGTGGCGCAGGAGGAGCCGACCATGGTCCACCGCGAGGACGATGTGCAGCTCGAGCCCGGAGGCCGGACCGACGTCGTGATCGACCTCTCGCCCTCGGGCCGCGGCCAGACCGCGCGCATCGAGGGCTCGGTGTACCTCGACTATCACCCGGTCGCCGGGGCCCGGGTCCGCGTCAGCGGTCGAGGTCCGGGTGTGTCGGTGAAGACCGACGAGCGTGGGAACTTCGAGACGCCCGACTTCCTGGCGCTGGGCGAGGTGTACGTGCGCGTGTCCGGTGACGTCGAGACTCCGACCGCGGTGCTGAAGAACGCGTTGCTCCACTCCGAGGCGCTCACGCTGGTGCCCCAGCGCGTGCATCGCCTCGACCTCGACCTGCAGTCGCAGCCGCTGCAGGTGCGCGTGACGGGTTCGGGCGGTGCGCCGGTCGCGGGCGCGAGGGTGCAATTGCACTCCGAGGGCGGCTACGGCGGGCAGCCGAGCAGCAAGACGGACGAGCGGGGCCGGGCCGAGCTCACGCTCATCGGCGAGGGCCAGCGTGATGTGAGGGTCTCGGCGGAGGGCTACGCCGACAACTCCGTGGCGATCGACCCGACCGCGGCGGACTTCGGAGGCGAGGTCGAGATCGAGCTCCGGGGCGCCGTCACGTGCGCGGGCCTCTGCGACCTCACCGCATTCGAGTTCCTGGGGTCAGGAAACGGGGCCTACCTGCAGATCACGGGACCCGGGGGCGGCGGCTGGAAGCGCCTGGACGCGGACGACCTGAGTGACGACCGCCGCGCCACCTTCCGCGTTGAGGGCCTGCAGCCCGGGAGCTACGAAGCCCACCTGTGGGTGAACGGCAGGCAGGCGAAGGCGATCTCCGTCGAGCTCCCGGAGGGGGGCGCCGAGCACCTGCTGCTCGCCTTCGAACCCGTGGACGGCTAACGGGACAGCCCTCGGACCGGCCGCACGCCCGCGATGTTGCTCGCGTACCCCGGAGTCGAGCTGTTGCGTGTCGCGCAGCGGGAGCTCGAAGGCGCGCCGTAGAACGAGCCTCCGCGGTTCACTCGCGTGGGGTAGCGCTCCGGATCGGCGAGCGGGTCGAGGCCGGGAACCCGGCGGTAGAACGCCGGGTCGAATCCGTCGCGGCACCACTCCCACACGTTCCCGAGGACGTCGTGCAGCCCGAAGGGATTCACGGCGAACGTCCCTACCGGTGCGTGCCACGTGAATCCGTCGTCGAGCTCGGGCCATTCCTCGGCCCAGACGCGTAGGATCGCGCCCTGACCGCCGCGCGCGATCTCCTCCTCGAGCTCGTACCGGGCATAGCCCCGCCCGCGGCCGACGAGGCGCTCGACGACCTGTGTCGCGAAGTCGACACTGCCCTCCCCATGGGCTTCGAGCGAAACCCACCGCTGGGAGGCGGAGCCCGGAGCGTCCGCGGCGGGTTCGCGGGGGAGACGCCTGCGTTCCGGTTGCGCTGGTCGAGGCGGCGAGTCGGTGGACATAGCGGTCTGACCCGGGCGTCCAGTCTAGACAGGAGGCAGGGGCCGTCTGCCCTCGAGACCCGATGTCCTCCTGGACGATGAGTGGACGAGGGTCCTCGCCGTCGACGCGTTCACGCTTCAGGCGGAAGGAATCACGCGCTACTGCGTCGCGGCCCCCAACTCGTCAGGTTTCGCCGCTCACCTGGGTGTCCAGGGCAGCCTCGGAGTCAGCGCGAACGCTACGATCATCACCCCGACCGGTTCACCGGCGGCCACAGCCGGCCAGTTCTTCTACGGACCGGATCAGGCGGCGTTGCTTTGCGGGAACGGCACGCTGTGCATCGACCCGGCGAGCGGCACCTATCGACTCGACTCGACCCGCCCGTCGTCACGACCGAGTTCGGATCGGCGCTGGCTGAGTGGCGCATCCTCCAAGTATCCACGGCACGGTCGAGCACACCCGGGCCGAGCGCCCGTGCCACGTGACGCTCAACCCGGCTCACCCGCTGGTGCGCGAGCACACCGAGGGCGGGAGCCGCGCCGTGGCGCTCGCGGAGGGCATGGGCGGGCGGATGATCGCCCTCGACGACAGCGGCCGGCACACGCCGCTCCTCTGGACGCGTCCTGTTCCCGGCACGCTCGATGGGCGCGCGGCACGACGGGCGTCGAGCTGGAGCAGCTCCACAGCTTGCGGTGCCCCTCGGGTCCGGCTACCGTCCGCACCATGGAATCGCCCCGGACCGCGTTCGGAGTCGCCACCGGTCCGGGAGGAGAAGCATGAAGTTCGAGATCCAGGGCAACCCCGACTACGGGCAGGTCGTGGTCGAGCTGCAGCCGGGGGAGAAGATCCTCTCCGAGAGCGGCGCGATGAGCCGCATGGATCCGGGACTCGAGCTGCACGTGCGCCTCATGGGGGGCTTGCTGCGCGCGCTCGGGCGCAAGGTCCTCGGCGGCGAGTCCTTCTTCCTCGCCGAGTACACCGGCGAGCGCGGCGGCGAGATCGCCTTCTCGCCCGCGCTGCCGGGCACGGTGATGCACCGGCGCATGTCCGGGGACCACGTCTTGCTCACCGGCGGGTGTTTTCTGGCCTGCAGCGCGGGCGTCGAGGTGCGCACGCGCTTCGGTGGGCTCAAGAGCCTGTTCTCGGGGGAGGGCGCATTCCTCATGGACGTGAGCGGCGAGGGGGATCTGTTCTTCAACGCCTACGGCGCGGTGATCGAGCGCGAAGTGCGCGGCAGCCTCACGGTCGACACCGGCCACGTCGTCGCCTGGGAACCCGCGCTCGACTACAAGATCACCGGCATGGGCGGCCTCAAGTCGACGCTCTTCTCCGGCGAAGGCCTCGTCATGAACTTCCGGGGCGAGGGCCGCATCTGGCTCCAGTCGCGCACGCTCGGCCAGACCTCGGGTTGGCTCATCCCTTACCTCGTGCGGTAGCCCCATGCAGATCGACATCCTCGGCGCGGGCGCCTTCCGCTCGGCCCTCGTGCACCTCGACGATGGCGACCAGTTCGTCTCGGAGTCGGGCGCGATGTACCGCGCCTCGTCCAACGTCGACATCGACGTCACGACCAGGTCGCGCGGCAAGGGCGGCATCCTGAGCGGCCTCAAGCGGCTCCTGTCCTCCGAGAGCTTCTTCTTCTCGACCTACCGCGTGACCGACGGCCGCTCCGGCGAGGTCGGCCTCGCGCCGACGCTGCAAGGGGACGTCGAACCGGTGGAGCTCGACGGCGTCACCTCGTGGTACTGCGCGGGCGGCAGCTACCTCGGATCCGACGGGAGCTTGACCGTCGAGACGCAGTTCCAGGGCTTGAAGGGGCTCTTCACGGGCGAGTCCATCTTCTTCCTGAAGGTCAGCGGCGTTGGGACGATGCTCGTCAACGCCTTCGGGCGCATCCACGCGATCGACGTCGACGGCGACCTGGCGGTGGACACCGGGCACCTGGTCGCCTTCGAGAGCACGCTCCAGTACACGATCACCAAGGTGGGGGGCTCCTGGCTGCAGTCGTTCCTGGGCGGCGAAGGCGTCGTGATGAGGTTCAGCGGCCGCGGCCGGATCCTCGTCCAGTCCCACAACCCGAACGAGTTCGGCAAGGTCCTCGGCGGGCTGCTGCCGCCCCGGAAGGGATGAGATGAACTACGAGATCCTCGCGCGACCGAGCTACAGCATGCTGCGGGTCGAGCTCCAGCCGGACGAGAAGCTCGTCACCGAGTCCGGTGCCATGGCCTGGATGGACTCGAACATGAACGTCGAGACCACCACGCGCGGCGGGCTGCTCGCAGGCCTCAAGCGCAAGCTCCTGAGCGGCGAGAGCTTCTTCCAGAACACCTACTCGGCAGCGGGCGGGCCCGCCTCGATCACCCTGGCGCCCGGGCCGGCCGGCGACGTGGTCGCGCTGCAACTCGACGGCGAGCTGTTCCTCGAGAAGGGCGCATTCCTCGCCTCGACCGAGGGCATCAAGTGCGACGCCAAGTTCGGCGGCCTGCGCGGCTTCTTCAACGAGGGGCTCTTCATCCTGCACTGTTCCGGGCGCGGCACGCTCTTCTTCAACGCCTACGGCGAGATCCAGGAGATCGAGGTCCAGGGCAGCTACACCGTCGACAACGGCTTCGCCGTCGCCTGGGACCCGAGCCTCGACTACCGCCTGACCCGCGCGCGACGCATCCGCTCGTTCCTGTTCAGCGACCAGTTGCTGCTGTCCTTCTCGGGCCACGGCCGGGTCTGGGTCCAGTCCCGCAGCTCCGCCGCGCTCGCGAACTGGGTCCACCCGTTTCGGCGGGTGCGGCGACAGAAGAACTGACCGGCGAGGTCCGGCTGCCGGCGACATCGATCGGCAGTGAACCAGGGAGCGACAGGATGAGCGCACACGAAGCCGACAAGACCTGTCCCGAGTGTGGTTCCGAGGACACCGTCCGGATCGTCTACGGCTTCCCCGGCACGGAGATGATCGAGGCGGCGGAGCGCGGCGAGATCGCGCTCGGCGGGTGCGTCATCTCACCCATGGGCGGCGATTCGGACCGCCGGTGCCGTGTCTGTGACTGGGAGTGGACCGTCGAGTGGGGTTGAGCTTCGCGGGCCAGGGTCGCAGGCCGGCAGGAGTCCCGGCAGCCGCTCGATCTCCGCTTCGAGCGCCTTGCCCGAGCAGCGGCTGTCTCGGGTGCGGGGCTACTCGACGGTGACGACGACGGACTCGCCGAAGACGAGCGCGACGCGGTCGCCGGGCTTCAGGCCGGCGATGAACTTCCGGCCTTGTTTGCGCCGAGCGCGGATGACACGGAGTTGGCCCGTCGGGGTGGTGAACACGACCAGGTGCTGGGTGGGGTCCACGCTCTCGACGACGACCGTCAGCTCCATTCCAGCGGCGATGGCGCCGGCCGGGTCCTGGCCGACCGCAGCCCGCGCCGCGGTCACGGCGACCATGGTCGGGGCGTCGGGCTCGTCCGGGCCGAGGAGCCGGGCGGTGAGCGATTCGATGTAGCGCGCCTTGACCGTCTCGCCCACGTTGATCTGGTCGAAGTTCCGCACCTCCGGGCCCGCGACGATGACGAAACGGACGCCATCCGGACGCTCGAGCATGATCTCGCGCGTCATGCTATCGATGCCGGTCACGATCGCCGTGGCCTCGACTTCCTGACGGATCCCGGCCGCCTCGAGGCGCTCCCCGGTCGAGGAGCAGCCGGCGATCAGGACGGCGGCGAGAACGGGGATCGCGCCCCTGAACCGGCTCATTGCGTGCATGGGATTACCGATGGGAGACTTCGGAGTGGGCTGCCCGAGTGGGCGGCAACGACCCGCAGTCTAGCGTCGGCCCCTGGCGCCATCCATGCCTGTCTCGGGCCGGGCTACTCGCCTTTCGCCGGCACCACGATCCACCAGGCACGCTCGGACTCGAGCACGCCGTACTCGTCGCGCAGTACCCACGGGAACTTGTCGCCCTTCATCTTGGTCGTGTCCCACGCACGGCACACGACGCGATAGCGTCCGGGCTCCAGGCTATTGGCCTTCACCGTCAGCTTGTGCACGCCGTCGCGCTTGCCCTTGCTCGTCTTCACGGGCTCGTACTTGATATGCGGCAGGGGACCGCGGCCGCGCCTGTCGGTGAGGCCGTTGGCGTACTCGCGGCGCGCGGTGCGCGGCTCGGGGGGCGCGCTGCGCTCGGGGAGCACCCACCAGGCGACCTGCAAGCGGTGCTTCTCCGGGGTCATGACCGTGATGCGGAAGTCGATCGACTTCGTGACCGTCAGGCTCGCCGGGTCCCGGCGCGCGTGGGGCCTCGGGAGCGCCTCGTCGATCGGGTCGACGAATGAGTAGATGCGCAGCACGATCGCTTCCTGGCACGGCTTGCAGAAGAACTCGCCGCTGTCCATCACGCAGCCGCCGGACGTGGGCTTCCACGCCCCGCGCACCTGCCCGCTCGCGCCCTGGTACATGCCGATGCCCGGCACCTTGGCCGCGATCCAGTGCGCCCAGGCGGCCTTCGTCGGGTCGTCGGTGCCGGAGACGTTGACGCGGTTCCGGACGCCGCCGCGGTCGTGGGTCTTCTTCGAGTACTCGTCGGCCAGGCGCGCGAAGGCGTGACCCCACTCGTGGATGGTGATCTTCGAGCTGGTCCCACCGATGGTGGCGAAGCCGCTGCCGCCTGTGCCGAGGATGCCGGCGCGCACGTACACGATCGCCACGCCGTCGTGCGCCGGGGCCAGGGCGAGCATCTTCCGCACGAGGCGCGCATCGACAGCCACGTGGCCCTGGATCGTCTTGCGCGTGTGCCCGTTCAGGGCCGTGTCTTCCTCGCGCCCGAAGCCGTCGACCATCGCGTCCTTGGAGACGAGGTTGAAGCGCCGGAAGTTGAAGTAGGGGAAGTACTCGCGGAACGTGGCCTGGCGCTCGAACAGCGGCGGGACGTCGTCGGCCAGCTTGTCGAAGGCCTTCTGGTGCTCGAGGGTGTAGCCGTCGCCCATGAGCGCGACGTCGACGCGGTTCGCGGACGGGCCGTTGTCGACGATCAAGGTCGAGCCGAGGTAGCAGGAAGGCAAGGAGCGCGCGGCGGCGATGCGACCGGGCGCGGTATCCGGGTACTTCTTGGCCAGGCGCCGGTAGTAGGTCGTCGCCTCGTTGTAGCGACCCTGCTCGTAGCGCAGCTCGGCCTTTTCGAGTTGGGCCCGGGCCTTCTCGGCGTCGGTGTCCTCCGTGCCGCCGGCACAGAGAGCCGGCGGGACCAGGCCGACGAGGGCGAGCGCGAGGAGGCGGGGACCGAGGAGCGGGGTCGCCATGCTCTCCAGTGTGCCCGCTGCGCGTCCGGGCGGCAAAGGACTGCCCCCTGGCGCTTGTGACGGGTCACCGACCGCATCATCATGCGGACTCCATGGCGAAGACGAGCGACAGCACGGAGGGGCTCGAGACGCGGCTCTGCGGCCCCGAGGATCGCGCAGCGCAGGGGCGGCTGTACGAGCTGTGTTTCGAGCAGGAGCAGGGCGAAACAACCCTGTGTTGGCGCTACGACGCCAATCCGCACGGGCGGGCGGTGAGCCTCCTGACGGTGACCGGGGCAGGTGAGGCGATCTCCGGCTACGCCTGCTCGCCGCGCAGAGTGCTCGCCCTCGGCGAGGAGCGCACCGCGGCCACGGTCGGTCAGACCGGCGACGTGATGACGCACCCAAAGTGGCGTGGGAAGGGTGTGTTCAGCGCGCTCGACCGGGCGGCGATGGCGGAGACGGAGCGTCGCGGCTGGCCCGTCGTGTTCGGCCTCCCGAACCGCAAGTCCGAGCCCATCTTCACGGGCAAGCTGGGCTGGCTGGCGGTGGGCCGCATCCGGCCCTGGACCTTCGTGCTCACGCCCGACGCCGGCGCGCGGCGGGAGCGGATGCGGGCTGGGCGGCTGGCGTCCGCCATGGTCCCGTGGACCTATTGGCGCGGCATGATGCGGCGCGGAAAGTTGCAAGCCCGCGCGGCGGGCAAGGCGAGCACCGTCCCCATCGCGAAATTCAGCGCGGAGGTCGACGATATCTCGCGCGAGGTCGAGCGCCGCTTCCCGTGGATGGTGCGGCGCGACCACGCCTACCTGAACTGGCGCTTCATCGACGCCCCGTCCGGACTGTTCCGCGCCCACGGCGTGTACGAGCCCTCGGGCGCCCTCCGCGGCTACGCCGTCGTCCAGCTGCCCCGCTCCGGCGAGGCGGTCGGGTTCCTCGTGGACGTGCTGGCGCTCGACGACGTCGCGCTCGCCGCGGCCGTGGACTCCGCGCTCGGGCACCTCCACAAGGCGGGCGCCTCCGTCGCCCGGGCCCACGCCATGGCGGGTTCGTGGTGGGAGCGGCAGCTCCGGAACGCGGGCTTCCGCGCGCCCAAGGCGGCCGACTTCAAGGTCGTGATCGCCTACATCCACGACCCGGCGAGCCCGCTCGCCGCGGCGGCGAAGGATCCCTCCACCTGGTACTTCACGGACGGCGACCGCGACGACGAGACGGTCGCCTGAGGACACATGGCCGCGAAGCACCGCATCAAGCTGGCCGTTCGAAACCTGTACTCGCGCGTGCTCTTCCACACCGGGCTGCACCGCCTGGTCGACCGGGTGATGCCGACGCGGCTGACGATCCTCGCCGGGCACTGCGTCGCGGATCCCGAGTCCAACGACGGGCTCCCCGCGGACATGAAGATCACGGCGGAGCGGCTCGCGGGACTGCTCGGGTTCCTCACGCGGCGCTACGACGCGTGCACCGTAGGCGAGGGGCTGCGGCGCCTCGATG
>SMVQ01000101.1 GCA_004357655.1 Planctomycetota bacterium | reverse complement strand
TCTCCCTGGCGGCGGGCTTCTTCTTGGCCACGGGCTCTTTCTTGGCCGCGGGCTTCTGCTTGGCCACGGGCTTTTTCTTGGCGGCCTTCTTCACATTGCTCAGAAGGCTCAGAAGGCTCAGAAGCCGGCCAGGTTGCGCTCGAGCAGCTCGAGCTCGAGGCCGAGCTCGCCTTCGCGGCGGCGCTCGCTCGCGACCACGTCGGGGTCGGCGCGCTCGACGAAGGCCTTGTTGGCGAGCTTCCGGCCGACGCCCTCGATCGCCGAGCGCACCTTGGAGGCGCGGTTCTCGAGGACGTCCTTCAGCTTGGCCATGTCCACGTCGTCACCGAGGGGCACGAAGGTCTCGAACCCGCCGGCGACCGCGACGGCGCTGTTGGCCGGGCGCTCGGCGTGCTCGCGAATCTCGAGGCGCTCGAGGAACGCGAGGGAGCGCGCCGTTTCGGCGTACTTCTCGAGCACGCGCCGCTCGTCCTCCCGCGGAACGCTGAGGATCGCGGTGAGCGGCTTGCGCTCCCCCACCATCGTGAGCGACCGCACGCGGCGGATGGCGCCGACGAGGTCCTGGATGAGCTCCATCTCGGCCTCGGCCGCCTCGTCGAGCGCGAGGCCCTCGGCCGCGGGCCAGGGGGCCGTGATGAGCGCGGCGGGCGGCTCCTCGCCGAGCGTCTCCCACAGCATCGCCCACAGCTTCTCCGTCATGAACGGCGTGAAGGGGTGCAGGAGCCCCAGGACGTCCGCGAGGACCCGCGCGAGCGTCCCGCGGGCGGAGGCGGCGCTCGCCGCGTCGGCGCCGGTGAGGCGCGCCTTCACCATCTCGACGTACCAGTCGCAGAAGTCGTTCCAGACGAAGCGGTAGAGCGTCGTCGCCGCGTCGTTGAAGCGGTACTCCTCCAGCGCGGCGCTCACCTCGTCGCGGCAGCGCAGGAGCCGGGAGAGGATCCAGCGATCCTCGAGCGCGCCGCCCGGGCCCCCGCCCGCGGGCGCGCGCTCGCCGTCGAGGTTCATCATCACGAACCGCGCCGCGTTCCAGACCTTGTTGCAGAACCGCGAGCCCTGCTCGAACCGGTCGGTCGCGAGCTTGACGTCCTGCCCCTCCTTCGTGAGCAGGATGAGGCTGTAGCGCACGGCGTCCGCGCCGTACTTCTCGATCATGTCGAGCGGGTCGATGCCGTTGCCCGCGGACTTCGACATGCGCCGCCCCTTGGCATCGAGCACCGTCGCGTGGATGTAGCAGGTCGTGAACGGATTCCGGTCCTTGCCCAGGGACTCGGGCAGGAACGCGTAGCCCGCCATCACCATGCGCGCCACCCAGAGGTAGATGATCTCGCGCGCCGTCGAGAGGAACTGCGTCGGGTAGAAGCGGGCGAGGTCGGGCGCGTCCTCGTTCGGCCAGCCGAGCGTCGCGAACGGCCAGAGCCACGACGAAGCCCACGTGTCGAGCACGTCGGGATCGCGGCGCACGATCGGGCGCCCCGTCCGCGGGTGGGGCGACCCGATTTCGAGGTCCGTCTTCGAGGCGACCGGGACGCCCTCTTCGTCGTACCACACAGGTATCCGGTGTCCCCACCAGAGCTGGCGGCTGATGCACCAGTCGTGGACGTGCTCGAGCCAGCTCAGGTAGACGCGCCCCCACCGCTCGGGCCGGAACTTCAGCGTCCCTTCCGCGAGCGCCTGGATCGCGGGCTCGGCGAGCTGCTGCATCTTCACGAACCACTGCTCGCTGACGAGCGGCTCGACCGGTGACTTCGAGCGGTCGGAGAGCGAGACCTTGTGCACGATGTCCTCGACGCGCTCGAGCAGCCCGCGCTCGTCGAGCTGCGCGACGATGCGCTTGCGCGCCTCCTCGCGCGAGAGACCCGCGAAGGGACCGCCCTGCTCGTTGATGGTGCCGTCCGGGTTCAGGATGCCGATGATCGGCAGGCCGTGCCGCGCGCCGCGCTCGTAGTCGGCCGGGTCGTGCCCGGGCGTCACCTTCACCGCCCCGGTGCCGAGCTCGGGCTCGACCGTGTCGTCCGCGACGATCGGGATCTCGCGCTCGAGGAACGGCAGGACGCACGTCGTGCCCACGAGCGACCTGTAGCGCTCGTCGTCCGGGTGCACGGCGACGCCCGTGTCGCCCAGCATCGTCTCCGGACGCGTCGTCGCGACGACGATGAACTCGCCCTCGCGTCCCGTCAGGGGGTAGCGGATGTACCACAGCTTGCCCTTGCGCTCGACGTACTCGATCTCGTCGTCCGAGATCGCGGTCTTCAGGACGCAGTCCCAGTTGACGAGGCGCGCGCCGCGATAGATGAGCCCCTGGTCGAAGAGCCGCACGAACGCCTCGCGCACGGCCGCCGACAGCGCCGGGTCCATCGTGAACGCCGTCCGCGTCCAGTCGCAGGAGCACCCGAGGCGCCGGAACTGCTCGAGGATGATGTCGCCGTGCTCCTCCTTCCACGCCCAGACACGCGCGAGGAAGGCCTCGCGCCCGATGTCCTCGCGCGTCTTGCCCTCTTCCGAAGAAAGCTGCTTCTCGACGACCGCCTGCGTCGCGATGCCCGCGTGGTCGGTGCCCGGGATCCAGAGCGCGTCGTAGCCGGACTTGCGCCGGTGCCGGATGACGATGTCCTGAATCGTGCCGTTCAGGGCGTGCCCCATGTGCAGCCGGCCCGTGACGTTCGGCGGTGGCATCACGATGGTGAACGGCTTCCCGGAACCCTCACCCCCGGCCGGGGGTTGGAAGGCGCCGCTCGCCTCCCAGGCCGCGTAGATGGGACCCTCGATGTCCTTGGGGGAATAGCGCGTCGAGAGGTCCATGGGGCAGCGTGTGGAAAGGAGTCGGTGCGAGGCGTCGGGCGTCGATCGGGCGGGACACTTCAACGTGCATCCGCTGGACGGTCAAGGTCCGGCGCTCAACGCATCGCCCGCTCCGTCCCCTCGCGCACTCCGAGCAGACGCGTCGCGAGCAGCCCCGACGCCCGCGAAGTTTCGAGCGAAACGTCGCGCGGACGGAGCTCACTCGCCGAGGCATCCGCCACGTGCGTCGCGCGCACGAGCCCGACCGCCTCGGCCTCCGGCAACCCCATGGCGCGGAGCACGGCGAGCCCGAGCTCGTAGCGGGAGACGCGCGACGACCCGGCCACGTGCAGGATGCCGCTCGCGCCCGTGTGCAGGAGCTCCACGAGCGCCGCCGCGGCGTTCTGCACCTCGAGCGGCGTCCGCCACTCGTCGACGAAGAGCGGCGGATCCTCGCCCCGGTCGACGGCCGCGAGCAGCCCGTCGGAGGCACCGAGCTCGCGCCCCCCCGAGTTCCCGTAGAGCAGCGGCAGGCGGACGACGAGGGCTCCCCGGCACGCGTCCAGGACGAGGCTCTCCGCCTCCGCCTTGGTCGCGCCGTACACCGAGCGGGGCGCCGGCGCGGCCGCTTCGGTGAACCCGCCCTCGGGCGCGTCCTCCGCGCCGAAGACAAGGTCCGTCGAGACGTGCACGAGCCGCGCGTCCCGCTCCGCGCACCACCCGGCCACCTCGCCGGCCACCTCGGCGTTGATCCGCCGCGCGAGCTCCGGCGCTGCCTCGCACTCGTCGACACGGGACAACGCGAGACACGACACGACGCACTCGGGTTGGACCAGCGCGAGCAGCGCCGCCGCAGCGCCCGGCGCGGAGAGGTCCGTCGCTTCCCACGCCGCGGCGTCGCGCGGGTTCGAGAACAGCGGCGCGAGCTCCGGCCGCCGGCACGCGCCGACGACGGGCGGCCCGAGCGGGTCGGCGAAGGTCGCTTCGGCGCCCGAGTGCGCCACGGCCGCCGCCACGACGTGCGGACCGAGGAACCCGCTCGCGCCCAGGACGAGGGTGGTGCCTTCGGCGCGGGTCATGGGCGAATTGTGCATGATCCCTTGCTCTCGCTGCCTCTCCTTTCCTCTCCCTTCATGACCCGCGAGGCCCAGAGCCCCAAGCACACGCCCCACTTCCGGCGCGCGCTCATCGTCGCGAACCCGATTGCGGGGCGCGGCAGGGCGCGCCGCATGGCGGGCGAGCTCGCGGCGGGCTTGCGCGCGGATGGGATCGAGACCGAGCTCCACTTCACCGCAGCCCGGGGCGATGCCACCCGGCGCGTGGGCGCGCTCGAGCCGGAGACGGACCTCGTCGTGGCCGTCGGTGGGGACGGAACCGTGGCGGAGATCCTCGCCGGGCTGCGGCCGGAGATCCCGCTCGCGGTGTTGCCGCTCGGCACCGCCAACGTCATGAGCCGCGACCTCCGAATCCCGCGCCGGCCCGCGGGGACGATCCGCATGATCCGGGGTGGGCGCACGACGGGGCTCGACACCGCGCGAGTGAACGGCCGGCTCTCCTTTCTCGTGACGGGGGTCGGCTTCGACGGCCGCATCGTCCGGAGCATCGACATCGCCCGCAGCGGTCCCGTGACGAAATGGACGTACGTTCGGGCCGTCTGGCGCACCCTTCGCGCATGGGGCCGGCCCCCGCGGCTCCGGGTGTTCGTCGACGGCGAGCGCATCCCGGGCGAGTACGGCTGGGTCATCGTGAGCAACACCATCGGCTACGGGGGCTTCATGCAAATCGCGCCCGACCGGGTGCTCGACGACGGGCTCTTCGAGGTGTCCCTCTTCGAGCGAGGAACCCGGCTCGCCCTGATCGGGTACGCCCTGCGGGGCATCTTCCGCCGGCTTCCGGGCGGCTCGTGCCGCATGGTTCCCGCCCGGCGTGTCCGCATCGAGTCCGACGAGCCCGAGCACTACCAGGTCGACGGCGACTACGGCGGCGAGACGCCCGTGGAGATCGAAGTCACGGGCGTCCGACATCGCCTCCTGATACCCTGAGCGCGCGATGGCGGAGCGACACGAGGTCGAGGTCGGCGGGCGACCCCTGCGCGGCGAAAAGCCCTTCTTCATCTCGGGCCCCTGCGTGCTCGAGACGCGCGAGCTCGCGTTCGAGATCGCCGGACGCCTGGCCGAGCTGTTCGCGGATCGGGGCGCGACTTTCATCTTCAAGGCGAGCTTCGACAAGGCGAACCGCTCCAGCCTCGACTCGGGCCGCGGAGTGGGCCTGGAGCTCGGACTCGAGTGGCTCGCCGACATCAAGGCCTCGCTCGGCGTACCCGTGCTCACCGACGTCCACGTCCCGGATCAATGCTCCGTGGTGGGCGAGATCGTCGACGTGCTCCAGATCCCAGCGTTCCTCTGCCGCCAGACGGACCTGCTCGTCGCCGCGGCCCGGACGGGGAAGGTCGTCAACATCAAGAAGGGCCAGTTCCTGAGCCCCTGGGACATGCGCAACACGGTCCGGAAGGTGACTGAGTCGGGCAATCCCAACGTGATCCTGACCGAGCGCGGAACCTCGTTCGGATACGGTCGGCTGGTGGTCGACATGGCCGGCTTCCGCCATCTGGCGGCGACGGGCTGCCCGGTCGTGTTCGACGCGACGCACTCGGTGCAGGAGCCGGGAGCGCTCGGCGACAAGACGGGCGGCGATCGCACGCTCGTACCGGCCCTCGCGCGGGCCGCCGTCGCGACGGGCGAGATCGACGGGCTGTTCTTCGAGGTCCACCCCGACCCCGACTCCTCGCCCTCGGACGGTCCGAACATGTTGCGCCTTGATGAGTTCCCACGCGTCGTCGACGGGGTGCTCGCCGTATCCGAGGCTGTGCGCGGCGGACCCTCGGCGTAGGGCGAGGCCGGTCATGGCTCCAGCGCGCCCGGGCCCGTGCCCACCCGCGCCCCACACCGTTGGATTCCCGCGACACCTCCCCATCGCGGATGAGCCCACGGACCCGTGGGGTCTGGATTCCATCCTGAGCAGCCGTTCGAGCCCGTCTGCGAGCCGCATCCGGGCCAGACGAGCGTGAGGGGATGGACCCGTCGCCGCGAGCGCCGCATGGCAGGCTGGGATCCCTGGTTCTTGCTCAGATGCAAATCCACACCCGACCCGTGCCGTCCCTGATCGAGCCCGATTCGCTTCCGATTCGCCCGTTTCTCGCGTCGCTCCGCGCCCCCTCGATCGTCGCAATCGCCTGCTACCACGGGCTTTTCGTCGCACGGAAAAACCTTCCACGGGTGAATCCTCCCTCGCCGTTTGCTCAATTGCAATTTCCAAGGTACTGTCCAACGCTCCGAAGATGGCGCGACAAGGGCAAACCAGCCGCAAGGCTGGGGCGCAAAGCCACGGGCCCCTAGCGGGCAGCCGGGCTACCGAACGTCGTCGATCCGATCCAGGGTGTCATCCGAGGGGCAGACGGGAATTCCTTCCCGCCTCGGTTTGAGACTCCGGGTCGGAAGACACCATTGCTCTTCCTCCCCCGCGCGCCTCAGCCCGGCCTTCGTGCCGGGCTGGGGCGGGCACCTCATCCAAGGCGCGGGCACTCCCGAGCGAACGCCAAGGATCAAAGAGTGAAGACGGACATGTGGAGTCACCCCGACAGAGAGCGGCCGACCACCCGTACGGTCGGCGCCCCGCGGGTCCATCTCCGTCCCGCCACGAATGGCGTTCGCCCCTATGACGTGCGACGCGAGTGCGCCGCACGTGATGTCAGCGACCGGGAACGGCAGAAGCAGAGCGGGGACGGGAACGCAGGGAACCCGTCCCCCGGTGGAGATGAATTCAGGAATCGCCGCGCCTTCGAGGCTCGGCGAGACTGCGCGGCGAGTTGGGGTGGGGACCTCCAGCCCGCGCGGGTGAAGGAGGCGATCGGGCTCGAAGCTCCGTGGGGACAGAGTCTTCGAGCCTCGCGTGGAGGAGTCGCGCAGCCGATGGGCTTGTGGGGACAGCCCGGACGTTGCGCCCCCGGTAGGGTTCTCTTCGGATCCTTGGATCGCAGGGGGGTGTCTCGGCCTAGCTGAAACACCGCGATCGTGAGGCTCGCCTCGCGGCGTGTCTCATCACCGGGCAAGAGAGCATGAGGGTTCACCCTCATGCTCTCTTCTCGTTCTGGACCGGCGAGAGCGATCGTCAGTCTTCCGCGACGTCCACGCGAAAACGATCCCGCAGCCGCTCGATCAGGCGCGTGTGGATCTTGCACACGCGCGATTCGGAGAGCCCCGCCAGCTCGCCGATGTCCTTCATCGAGAGGTCCTCCCAGTACTTGAGGTACACGACCCGGTACTCCTGCTCGGTGAGCTTCTGCGCGACCAGTTGGAGCAGCTCCTCGCGGGTCAGCTTCTCGCCGGGAGCCTCGGAGTGCGGATCCGGCACGATATCGAGCGCCGGGGCACGGTCGTCATCGCCTTCGTCCGTCCGCATCGAGCCCGCCGGCGCCGTGGGCATCCCCGTACCGAACAGGGACTGGTACCGATCGAGCGGAATGGCCATGGATTCGGCCACCTCGTCGTCCAGCGGATCGCGTCCCAGCTCGCCCCGCAATCGTTCGAAGGTCCTCTTCTGCCGTTCGATCCGGTGGCGCCACGGACGCGGAAACCAGTCCTGGGTCCGGAGCTCGTCCAGGAGCGCGCCCTTGGCGCGCAGCTCGCAGTACGACTCGAAGCGCACGCCGCGATTGGGGTCGAAGCCCTCCACCGCGGAGATCAAGCCCACGTTGGCGGCGGTCTCCAGGTCGCCACGGTCGACCGAGCGCGGGAGGCGCACGGCGAACCGCCGAACGACGTCCTTGACCAGCGACTGATACGCCTCGACGAGCGTGTTGCGCGTCGCGTGGTTGCGGCACTTGCGGTAGGAGGCCCAGAGCCGTGCGAGCTCGTCGCTCTTCCGGGCACAGCCTCGACCCTTGGTCTGGCCGTTCTTTGGGGCGGTCTCTGCTTTGGTGTCCAAGGAACTCTCCCGGTGGCCGAGTACCGTGGTGCCCGCCACCGATCGCTCTCGCGATGCACGCAAACCCGCCGTGCGATCGCCGTGACTTGCTCGTACGATGTCTGGATACTCCCTCCGGGACGGCCGGATCAACTGTTCGTTCCGTTCCCAGGCGCCTAGGAAGCACACGCTTCGGGAGCTGCACGGCGCGAACTTCCGCTCCATTGGCCGAATGGCGTGCAAACTCGCATCATTCGGTGTGCACCGGCGTCACGATCCGCGCCGACTTTTTTTTTGAGTTTTCTCAATTAAATCGCGGCTGTCGTCGCTCGGCGCGCTCGGGGTTGCCGCCGATCCGACGCGCGCGCGGTGCAGCCGCGACGCGATCACGCGTCGTGGGACGTCGGGTCCGGCGCGTACCCGAGGCGCTCGAGGACCTCGCGCTCCGCCGCCCGCATGGCCGACCGGTCTTCGGCCCCGTGGTCGTCGAAGCCGCAGAGGTGCAACGCGCCGTGGACGAGGTAGAGCGCCAGCTCGCGGGCCGGCTCGAGCCCGCGTTCCGCGGCGACCCGGCGGGCGCAGTCGACGCTGACGTAGATCTCGGCTTCGGGCCCGCCGCCGCCGCCGAGCTCGAAGGTGATCACGTCGGTGGGCGTCGGATCGCCGAGGAAGCGACCGTGCAGCTCCGTGAGCGTGGCGTCCGCGACGAGCAGAACCTCCACTTCCAGCCCGGATCGCCCACCGTGCTCGAGCGCCGCCTCGACCGCCCGAGTCGCCTCGGCGTCGGTGACGAGCCTCGGTCCGACGTCCCAGGTGACGCGCGTCGTCACATCCGACCGCCGGCGACACGCCGGCGCTCTCCGCGCTCCTTGTCCTGCACGGCGCGGCGCTCCTCTCCCGGTTGAGAGAGGTCGAGGGGGTGCGGCTTGCCCTTCGGAAAGGTCGGACGCGTGTGGTGGATCGCCGACAGCACGCGCACGCAGGCGGCTTCGATCAGGTCGAGATCGCGCAAGGTCATGCCACACTCGGCGAACTGACCGTCCATGAGGCGTTTCAGCGCGACCTCGTGCACCATCTCCTTGAGTCGCGCCTGGCTCGGGTCGGGCATCTGACGCGCGATCGCTTCGGCGGCGTCCGCGATCATCACGATCGCGGTCTCGACGCTCTGTGGCTTCGGTCCCGGATAACGGAAGCTCTCCTCGCTGACATTCTCATCGCCGCGAAGTTCCTTGGCCCGATGGTAGAAGTACTCGATCAGCGATGTGCCGTGGTGCTCCGGCATGAAGTCGAGGATCGCCTGCGGCAAGCCGTAGAACCGACCGAGCTCGACGCCGTCGCGAGGGTGGGACGAGATGATCAGCATGCTCATCTCGGGCGCGAGATTCTTGTGCCGACCGCGCGCATCGGGCGAGTTCTCCGCGAAGTACTCGGCTTTGTTCAGCTTGCCGATGTCGTGGTACAGCGCGCCGACGCGCGCGAGGAGCGGGCTCCTCCCGACGGCCTCCGCCGAGGCCTCCGAGATCAGACCGACGACGTAGGAGTGATGGAACGTCCCAGGCGCCTCGATCAGGAGCTTGCGCAGGAGGGGCGCCTCGTGCGTGTTCCCCAGCTCGAGCAGACTGATGTCGGTCGTGACTCCGAAGAGAGCTTCGATCGCGGGCAGGAGCCCGGAGACGAGGAGCCCGACGACGACGCCCTGGGCCCCGACCATGAGGAGCGGGCCGAGGTCCGGGGTGGAGGGCACGACCGCGGGGTCGATGAGCAGGAACGTCGCCGCGAGGAAGGCCTGGAAGAAGCCGATCAGGAGCCCGATCCGGAACAGGGAGCTGCGGCGCTTGACCTCTTCGCTCGCGATTGCAGCGACGAGCGCGCCGCCGATCGCGACCGCGAGCCCCTCGATACTGGGCCCATCGAGTCGCGATCTCAGGGCGAGGTAGAGGAGCAGGAGCACGCCCGAGAACATCGTGCAGTCGATCGCCAGCGCGCGGCCCCAGGCGAGGGACAGGATCAAGGCGATGAAGGACAGGGGCAGGAGCGAGAGGCTCTCGACGCCCCAGATCCGGTCGTACGCGACGAGCGTCGCGAGCGGGAGCAGGAGGACCGTGGCGAGCCCGATGGTCCTTCGGATCGAGCCGAGCGCCTGGCGGCGGAAGTCCGCCAGGTAGCGTACGAAGCCCGTGACGAGCATGAGCCCCAGCGCGAAGAGCGCGAGCCACGGGCGGACGCCCTCCGCCGCCCCCGCTCCGAGGAGTCCGACGCCGAGGAAGCCCGCCGCCGCACCGATGCAGAGCTTCTCGCCCAACTGCGGGATCGGCGCCCGGCGCTGGCCACGGGCCACCGCCCGCGCCTTCTCGTGGGAGAAGCGCCGCAGGTGATGGCGTCCCTCGACGCGCGCCCGGATGCGCTGCAGGAGGCTCACTCGGCCGCGTCCTCCTTCACGCGCGAAGGCGCCTGATAGGCGCGCACGATCTGTGCGACGAGGGGATGCCTGACGACGTCGTTCGCGTTGAACTCGACGAACCCGACACCCTCGAAGCCGCGCAGCCGCTGCACCGCATCCAGGAGACCGCTCCGCGTGTTCGGGGGCAGATCGTTCTGGCTCGGGTCGCCCGTCACGACCATGCGCGAGCCTTCACCCATGCGCGTCAGGAACATCTTCATCTGTCCGATGGTCGTGTTCTGGGCTTCGTCGAGGATCACGAACGCGTTCGACAGGGTCCGGCCGCGCATGTAGGCGAGCGGAGCGACTTCGATCACGCCCGCCTCCTCGAGGCGGACGAGATCGTCGTGCTCGATGAGGTCGTGGAGCGCGTCGTAGATCGGCCGCATGTACGGATTGAGCTTCGCCTGGAGATCTCCGGGCAGGAATCCGAGGTGTTCGCCGGCCTCGACGACCGGCCGCGTGATGACGAGCCGTCGCACTTCGCCCGACCGGAGCATGTGCACCGCGGCCGAGACGGCGAGGTACGTCTTCCCGGTCCCCGCGACCCCGTTCCCGAACACGAGCGGTCGCTTCTCGATCACGTCGAGGTAGCGCCGCTGGTTCTCGTTGCGCGGTTCGACGGGCCGGATCCGGAAGCGCGCGACGGGGCGCTTCGCTCCGGAACGCATGGCGAGCACAGCCTCCTGGCTCGCCTCCCGCGCGCTCTTGGACTGACCGTCGAGGAGGATCTTCTCGATCTCCCGCACGCCGAGCTCGCGCCCCTTGCGGGACTTGCCGAGCAGGTGGTCGATCCGCCGTCGGGCCTCGTGGATGTCGTCCTCGATGCCTTTCAGCCGCAGGTTCCCGCTGTGGGTGGAGAGCTCGACGTCCAGAGCTTGACGCAGGAGCTTCGCGAATCGGTCGTAGGGCCCCAGCACGAGGGCGGCCTCGTCGTGGGAACGGAGGGGAATCGTGATTTCAGCCAAGAGAATAGAGTGCTCCCGTCGGGGCCGCCCCTCCCCACCGTCACGCGGTCGGAGGGATCTCGCGGTCCAGCATCGCCCGGCGGGTCCCGTCCTGTCAACGGAGTGAGCCGGAGTCCGGGGCAGGGCCGCGGAATGGCCTCGGAGCGCGGCCCCACAGCGCTGGACAGAGCCTCGGACGGACCCTCAGTAAGTCCAGGCGAAGAGGTAGGGCCACGTCACCAGGGCCGCCGGAACGGAGAGCAACAGGCTGTCGACCACGTCGAGCACGCCGCCCGAGGGCCCGAAGAGCGTCCCGGAGTCCTTCACGCCCGCCCGGCGCTTGACCACGCTCTCGAGCAGGTCGCCGGCCTGCGACGCGAGGTTCAGGGTCGCGCCGGCGAGCAGTCCCGAGAGGATCACGAATCGCGACGCGGGGAAGAGGCCCGCAAGCTCGCACACGACCCCGAAGAGGGACCCGCAGAGGAGCGAGGCGACACACCCGCCGGTCGTCTTGCCCGGACTGATCCGGGGGAAGGGGTGCGTCTTGCCGAGCAGGTTTCCAAAGTAGTAGCCGGCGATGTCGCCGACCTTCGAGAGCACGATGAGCGCGACGAGTCCGGCGACGCCCCACTGGAACCGGATCACCGTCAGCCAGGCGAGCGGCAGGACGAGCCAGAGCGCGAGCGCGAGAGGGCCCCAGGCGAGGGGCCGGATCTCCGGCTCGCGCCGCGCGTACCACCGGCGGGTGAGGAATGCCAGGTTCGCGAGCATGAGCGCGAGGAGCACGTACGAGAGCAGCAACGTGAAGGCGTTCGAGCCTTCCACCAACGAAGTGAGGGAGCGGTACGGCTCGGCGTCCTGCGCCGGGAGGTGCCCGAGCTCGACCACGTTGAGGGCGAGGAGGCCGAACACGCCGGCGACAGTCGGCAGCACGCCGAGGGCGAGCACGCGCGCCCCGAACGCGCCCATCCGGTGCACCTCCCATACGCCGCCGGTCGCGAGCAGGGCCCCGGCGGCCAGGACGACCCACTCCCCCGACTCCCGCGCCGCGGCCCACAAGAGCAGTGCGAGCCCGCCGGCGAGCAGCGCTCCGACGCGGGTGCGTCGCCAGATCTTCGCGGACTTGGTAGCCATCGGAGCGGGCGGGCGTGGCTACGCCGTGCTGCGCGAACCCGCCGCGCGCCCTTCGCCCCCGCCCTGGGCTTCGTCGAGGAGCCCACCGAACTTGCGCTTGCGCTTCGCGTAGGCACTGAAGGCCTCGAGCAGGTGTGGGAGCCGAAACTCGGGCCAGCAGACGTCGGTGACGTACAGCTCGGCGTACGACATCTGCCAGAGGAGGAAGTTCGAGATGCGCATCTCCCCCGCCGTGCGGATGATGAGGTCAGGATCGGGAGTGACGGGATCGTAGAGGTAGGCGCGGATCGTCTCCTCGTCGATGTCGTTCGGGTCGAGGTCGCCCCTGACGGCCTCGAGCGCGATCTTCCGCACGGCGTCCCCGATCTCCGTCCTGCTGCCGTAGGAGAGCGCGAGGCGGAGCAACATGCCCGGATTGTCTCTGGTCATCGCCTCCGTCCGACGCAGCTCGAGGAGCGCCGGCGCGGGGAGCTCGTCGAGCCGCCCGATGCAGTGCAGGCGCACGTCGTTGTCCATCAGCGTGCGGCGCTCGCGATGCATGAAGATGCGCAGGAGGCGCATGAGGTACCGGACCTCGCGCGACGGTCGCTTCCAGTTCTCGATGGAGAACGCGTACAGCGTGAGGCTCTTCACGCCCATGCGCGCGCACTCCGTGGTGACCTCGCGCACCGAGGCGACGCCGGCGCCGTGGCCCTGCACGCGCAACATTCCCCGCTCCTCCGCCCACCGGCCGTTGCCATCCATGATGATGGCGACGTGCTCGGGGACTGGCCCGCCGAAGCTTCTGTGGGAGACCTGCTCCTTGGCCACTAGACCTCCCGGTCGATCACCTGGTCACGGTCCGGGCCGACCGAGATCATCAGGACTGGCGAGCCCACCTGCTCCTCGACCCACTGCACGTACTCGCGCGCGGTGCGCGGCAGGTCCGCGAACATCCGGACGCCGGTGATGTCCTCGGTCCAGCCCGGGCGGCCCTCGGCCTCGACGGTGATGCCCGCGAGCGTCGGGAGGTGCGCGGGATAGTCGTGCCAGCGCTCGTCCCCGCGGCGGTACCGGGTTCCGACGCGGATCTCGTCGAAGCCGGTGAGCACGTCCAGGTTCGTCATGATCCAACCATCCGCGCCGTTCAGCTCGAGGGAGTAGCGCATCGCCGGAACATCGAAGAGCCCGCAACGCCGCGGCCGCCCCGTCGTCGCGCCGAACTCGTTGCCCGCCGCCCGCAGGCGTTCGGCCTCCGCGCCATGGAGCTCGGACGGGAAGGGTCCCTCGCCGACGCGCGTGCAGTACGCCTTCGCGATGCCGATGGAGCGATCGATCCGGCCGGGCGGAAAGCCGGCACCGGCGGCGATGCCCGCGACGCCGGTGTTCGACGAGGTGACGTAGGGGTACGTGCCACCGTCGATGTCGAGCATGAAGCCCTGCGCTCCTTCGAACAGGACGTGCTTGCCCCCATCCGCGGCCGCGCGAACCTCCGCGCCCGTGTCGCAGACGAACGACCGCAGGCGATCCCCCAGGGACACGTAGCGGTCGAACTGAGTGTCGAAGTCAAACGGCTCGCAACCGTGGACGCGCTCGATGAGGGCGTTCTTCTCGGCGAGCGCCGCGCGCAATCGCGTCTTGCAGTGCTCCGGTTCGAGCAGGTCGCAGACCCGCAAGCCGGTGCGCGCCGTCTTGTCCGCGTAGGCCGGACCGATGCCGCGGCCGGTCGTCCCGATTCGGCCTTCGCCGCGCCAGCGCTCCGCGAGCTGGTCGAGCCGCATGTGGTACTCGAAGATCACGTGCGCGTTCGCCGACAGCCTGAGGTTCGACGGATCGACGGCGACGCCGCGCGCCCGGAGCCCATCCACCTCGTCGAGGAACTGGACCGGGTCGAGGGCCACCCCCTGGCCGATCACGTTGACCTTCCCCGGGTGCAGGATCCCGGAGGGGATGAGGTGCAGGATGTACTCCTCGGCGCCGACGACGACCGTGTGCCCGGCGTTCGCGCCGCCCTGATAGCGCACTACGACGTCGGCGTTGGCGGAGAGCCGATCGATGATCTTGCCCTTCCCCTCGTCTCCCCATTGGGCACCGAAGACGCTCGTGCAGGGCATGGAAGGACGCTCGCTGGGGTGAGGTTCGGCGCGCGTCGGAGACCGACCGGCGACCGGAGAGGGGCCCCCGCGAAGCGGGGTGGACCTAAGTGAGGAGAGCCGGGGGATTCTTGCGCCCGCGCTGGGGGCCGACAAGCGAATTCCGGCATCCTTGCGGCCGTCGTCCGCGGCCCGCCCGACGTGCCCGTGCCCGGTTAGGTTGCCGACTCTTCAGGAGTGGAGTGGGAGTTGGACCGCGGCGACGGAACGGCTCGGGCCCGGGCCCGTCGGGAGGCCCGTCGAGGGCTCGGCGCGGAGTACCCTTCGGGCTCCCCGAACTGTGTGGCGGGGGTCCGCGTGAAGAAGCTCGTCATCGCCCTGCCCCTGTTCTTCTTCGCCTTCCTGTGCATCGGGTTCCTCCTGCCCGCGCGGTACGAGGTAGAACGCTCCGTCGTCGTCGCTGCTCCGTCCGAGGCCATCCACGCCTACCTCGAGGACCTCCGCCGCTGGGAGGAGTGGTTCGCGCGGCCGGAGCAGGATCCGGGGACGAGCCTCACGTTCTCGGGCGCGGAGCAGGGGGTCGATGCTCGGATGGAGTGGAGCGGCGGGAGCGCAGGGACGGGCTCCCTCACGATCACGGCGAGCGACCCCGCGAAGGGCGTCTGGTTCGACATCCAGACGGGCAGCGGATTCGCGGCGAAGTGCGCGGTCCGGTACTTCCCGGTCGAAGGCGGCTGCCGCGTGACCTGGACCCGCGCGGGGAACCTTGGGCTCAATCCGCTCTTCCGCTACTTCGGCCTGTTCGCGGACTCGCTGATGGGCGACGACTTCGCCGGCAAGCTCGGACGGATCCGAGCCCTCGTGGAAGGGAGCGCGCCGGGCTCCCTGCCAGCCACGGCGCACGGCGAGTAGGCGCGGCGGCGGCCCCCTGTGCCCTCGGAGCCTGTCGCGCATGGCGGGATTCGCGCGGTGCCGAGCGTCGGTCGCAGATCGAGGCGCAGCAAGTTTCGCATGGCTTCATGCTGATTGGGTGACCTGCTGCAATGCAGAGCTGCCCCCCGAGGATCGGTGCCGCGCGGATTCGGCTGTGCGCGACAGGCTCCCAGGCTCGAGTTGCGCCATCCTGGGCGAGACTCGGGCGCTCGCCGTGTAGCCGCCGTACGCGGTAGGCCTCCGCGTGCGCGAAGCGCGCGCGTCGTCGGCCCGAAGGGCCGTCCTGACCGCGCCGCCGAAGGCAGCGCCGCACACGGGTCCCTGGTCCTGAGCCAGTGACTTTCTGCGCACCCTGCTACCGAGCGGCCGCGCGAGAAACTCCGGGTAGCTCCACCGAGGGCTCTTCGGCGCCGCCGGAAAGGGCGAAACTCCAGCCTAGCGCGCGCGGCCGAACCCGCCCCCGCCCGGGGTGCGCACCTCGAGCTCCGAGCCCGCGGCGAGCTCGACGCCCGCCTTGCCCGCGAGCCGCGTGTTCCGCCGCTCGCCGGCCGCGCGATAGAACGCTCTCCCCGGCTGCCCGGGCTCCCCTCCCGCCAGGCCCCACGGCCCGGCGGACTGGCGCTCGGCCACCCAGCCCACGCGCACGGGCGCGAGGAATCGCAGCCGTCGCACGACGCCGTCGCCGCCTGCGTGGCGCCCCGCGCCGCCCGAGCCGCGCCGGACCGTGTAGCTCACGACGCGCACCGGGTAGTGCGTCTCGAGCGCCTCGATGGGCGTGTTGCGCGTGTTCGTCATGTGCGTCTGAACCGCGTGTTGCCCCGGCCCGGATGCGCTCGCGCCGGCGCCACCCGCGATCGTCTCGTAGTAGGCGAAGCTCGTGCCCGACCGGCCCGCGTTCCCGAACGTGAGGTTGCTCATCGTGCCCGCGCTCGCCGCCGGAATCCGGTCGGGGAGCACCTGGGCCAGGGCGCCGAGCGCCACGTCGACGAGTCGCTGACTCGTCTCGACGTTGCCCGCCGCGACGGCGGCCGGGTAGCGCGCGTCGATCACGGTCTTCGGGGTCGTGAGGACGCGGACGCACCGCATCACGCCGTCATTCGTCGGCGTCCCCGGGGGCAGGAGCAGACGCATCACGTAGAACACCGCCGAGAGCGTCACGGCCCGGACCGTGTTGACCGAACCGGTCGTCTCGGGGTCGGTCGCGCGGAAGTCGAACACGAGCTCGTTCGCCCGCGTCGCGAGCCGCAACCGGATGCGGACATTGCGTTCCCCGCCGGCGACCGGCGCCTCGAGCTCATCCTCGAAGTGGTAGACGCCGCGCGGGAGCCCGCGCACGACGGACCGCACGAGCTCCTCCGTCCACGTCATGAGCTGCTCGCCGCGCGCGCGGACCTCGTCTCGCCCGTGCTGCTCCGCCATGGCGAGCAGACGACGCTCACCGACCCGGTTCGCCGCGAGTTGGGCGAGGAGATCGCCCTCGCGCTCACGCGGCACGCGCATGTTGGCCAGCAGCAGCCGGAGCACCCCCCGGTCGAGCGCGCCGCCCCGGACGAGTCGCACGGGCGGGATGCGGATCCCCTCCCCGTGGATGTCGTGCGCCGGCGCCATCGAGCCGGGGAACGCGCCACCCACGTCGGCGTGGTGGGCGCGGTTGACGCAATAGAAGTCGGGTCGCCGGCTACCCGCCAGGAACACGGGCGAGATGATCGTCACGTCGGGCAGGTGCGTGCCCCCCTCGAAGGGGTCGTTCAGGACGACCGCGTCACCGGGTTGCATCTCGACCGCGGCCATGGCGGCGGCCAGGGAGAGCGGTGACGACCCGAGGTGGATGGGCAGGTGCGCCGCCTGGGCGATCGCCCGGCCCCGGCCGTCGAAGAGCGCGCAGGAGAAGTCCCGCCGCTCCTTGATGTTCGGCGAGAAGGCAGAGCGCATGAGCGCGACGCCCATCTCCTCCGCCGCGGCCGCGAAGAGGTGGTGGAACACCTCGAGACGCACGCGATCGCTCTTCAAGCCAGCCCCGGGGCCGTTCGCTCATCGCTCTGGGCCATCTGGGCTAGTAATCGTCCTCGGGATAGTCGAGGACTTCGAGTGGCGCGTACTCCAGCACCTCCCAGCGGATGATGGGCACGGTCTCCATCTCCTCGTCGTCGGACCGGCGCCAGACGACCGCGCGGATCGTCCGCACGATGTGCGACCCGGATCGCTCGTACACCTCCTGCTCCCGGCGGCTCTCGAACGTCACGATCTGACGGCTCGCCTGGACCGTGTCGAGCCGTGCGGTGATGAACACGGAGAACACGTTGCTCTGCACGCCGAGCAGCGCCTCGACGTCGGCCTTCACCGCCTGCTCGAGGTCGTCCCAGCCGTACACCTCCTCGAGCTCCGCGAGGTTGTCGAAGAACTTGTGCGGATAGATCTCGTTGCCGTACTCGTCGAGCATCGGCTCGGGCGCCTCGCCGTCCTCCGGTGGATCCTCCTCGAGGTTGCGGTACTCCCTGACGTCGTCCCAGACCCTGGTCGGCACGTCCCGGTCGTCCATGAGGCTCGCGAGCACGGCCATGGGCGCCGTGTTCACGTTGACGCCGAACCCGCCCGCTGCGGATCCGTCTTCGCCCGTGGCCACCCCCGTCCACACGGTGAGGAACGAGCCGATCGAGTGGACGCGCTCCCCTTCCACGTCGAAGTAGTCCCTGAAGTGGTATTCCTCGAAGGGCTCGAGGCAGGCGAACTCCTTCAGGGAGAGCGGCATCCCCAGATCCTCGTTCTCTTCGTCGTCGCTGAGCAGGGTGGGCCGGGGGAGGAACGAGTCGGAGCGCTCGAGCATGTGATCGCGCATCACCGTCGCCATCTCGAGGGCAACTCCGGAGTCGATCGCTTCGGTCGTCCCGAGCCGACACGCTTCGAGGATGCGGACGACCCGGTCGAAGGCCGCCTGCGCCTGGTCCTCGTCCTCCGCGAGCATGTTCAATACGTTGTACTTCGAGTCCTCGTCCTGGATCAGGATGCGCAGGTTGATCTCGTTGATCGTGGTCGACTGGGGCCGGGCCCATTCGTCCATCTTCGAATCGACCGACTCGCCCTCCCCGCCGGAGTCCCCCGAATCGGTGCCGCCCTCCGCGAGCAGGTCTGTGCCTTCTTCGGGAGCGCCGGCCCCTTGCCCGTCCTCCGCGAGCTGCTCGTACACCTGGAGCAGCGCCGACTCGATGGCGAGGTCCATCTTCACGAGCGTGTTGTCGTTCCGCGTGACGCGCGCGTCCGTGCCCGTCACGATGTAGATCTGGTGCACGATCGTGATGATCACGATCAGCACGAGGCAGGAGAGCAACAGCGCCGCCCCGCGTCGTCCGGCCGCGCCCCGCGGGGCGCACGTCTGGAGGATTCTCATGGGCCTCTATGGGGGGACGGCCGAGGGCCGTGATTCTTCCCGCATTGCAGTGTACCCAGCGCCCCCGGCTGGAGGAGACTCCGGGACGGTACGCGGGGCTACTCGAAGGGCCGGTTGAGGTCGCTGCCCTGCAGGATCCGGGGTCGGATGAAGAACAACACGTTCGTCCGCTCCGTCTTCGTGGACTGGCTCTTGAACAGGTTGCCGATGATCGGGATGTCGCCCAGAAACGGCACCTTGGTCTCGCGCTTCACCTTGCGCTCGGAGATCAGGCCACCGAGGACAACCGCCTGACCCGGCTCGAGCCGCACGATCGTCCGAGCCCTCCGGCGGGCGATGATCGGGTTCGAGATCTCCGTCGGTGCGATGCCGCCCGAGGTGAACGTCACGGACGTCCCGGTCTCCTGGGACGACTCGATGTCGATGTTCAGGATGACCGTGTCCGTGCCGATGATGCGCGGGATGACGTACATCTGGACGCCGACCTCCTTGTACTCCAGGCCGGCAGTGAAGTTCCCCGACTGGTTGACACCGCTGATGTTGAAGAACGGAATCTCCCGGACGTTGACGATCTCCGCCCGCGCGCCCTCGCGTACGGCGACCTTCGGGCGCGAGATGATCGTGACGTTCTCCGAGGTCGCGACCGCCTCCAGGACGGCGTTGAACGCGAGGCCGTCGTGCACCGAACTGAAAGCGAGGAGCGCGCTCGGGTCGGCGCCCGTCGGGAAGCTGAAGTCGAACGCCCGTACGAGCGTGCCGTCCGGGAAGCCGAACATCGGCGTCGAGTCATCGATGGCACGGATCCCGATATCCAGGGTGTCCGTGGTGATCACCTCGACGATCTTCGCTTCGATCTCGATCTGCCGGACGTTGGCCCCGAACTTGTTGATGAACTGCTCGACCTCCCGCATGAGCTCCGGGGTCGCGGTGACGAAGATCATGTCGCCCAGCACGACCGGGTTGCCCCAATTCTCGAGGTTCGCGCTCCTGGGATCCGACCACGACTCCGTGATCCATCCCTCCTGCAGGTCCAGGGCCACCGTATCGAGCGGCTGCTCCATCCCGGCCTCCCCGACGAAGAGCTCGAAGGGAAAGTACCTCTGGAGCAACTGGTGCATCTTCGCGGCAGTCCCCGGAGGAAACGGGTACGGCTTCATGAGCCGCCCGTCCGCGTACGGCATGATGTCCTCCCCGAACTCGAGGTAGGGGTTGTAGGGGATCTCCTCCTCGTCGAACGGATCCACCGGACCGATTCCGCCACCGAAGCCTCCAACCTCGTCGGCCGCCCGCGGTTCGTCGGCGTACTCGAGCGCCAGCTCCGCGAAGTAGTCTTCCTCGTCGAACTCTTCGGAGGGACGGAGCACGCCCTTCTCGATCAGGTCCCGAAACGCCTGGAGGTGAAGGTCCTCGGGCTCTTCGCCGGCCCGGGGGGTCTCACACGCGGCGAGCGCCACGAAGAGCGCCGCGGCGAGAATGCGGGCGGAACTGCGTCCGTCGGTGGGGCCGGGAACGGGAGGCAAAGGGAGACCTTCCTGGTTGCTGTCGTAGTTGGCGGATTCTTCGCCCCACCGAGCTTCTCCGCCGTGCCGCAGCGATTGCCTGCGACGTCGAATCCGCACGTGCCTACTTGCCTGAGATCTCCTTCTTGACCAGCGTAGTGATGTCCTTGATCCGCTTGCCGTCGCGGCGGCGGATCGACTTCCAGACGCTACAGTAGCTCTTGTCGCTCCGGACCTTCTCGCACGCCCGGCTGACCTTCTTGGCCGCCGCCGTTCGAAGCTGAATGCCGCGTGGCGAGCTGGCGTTGATCTTCTCCTTCTTCATGAGCTTCATCTCGGAGGTCTCCGCGAGAAGCACGTCGTAGTCGATCTTCGCCGGTCGGGTGAGCTGGCGCGGGTTGTCGAGCCCGCAGATGTTGTCCGAGCGATTGAGGATGTAGTCGGTCCCCCGACCGTCATCGCTCGTCACCTCGGTGGTCGTCGGAGTCTCGCGCGGGGCCGCCGCGAGGACAGGAACGGATAGGAGCAGGAGTGCCGCCGCTGCGACCCGTCTCGATGCTCTAGTCATGACGGTGTCTCGTTCGCTTAGAAATTGTGGGAACGGTCCAGGTGCCCTGGCCGACTCGCGACGTCCGCCAGAGCGGACGCGGCCCCACGAGATCGTCCAGGGTCCCCTGGCGGGCCTAGTAGCCCGCAGTGGAACATATATAGCAAAGGGGCAAGGACTGGGAGAGGGTGGGAGTGGAGAATTTTCCGGGAGGCCCGGGGCCGGTCCGGGGAGCCTGCTGGACGGATCGGGTCGGCCTGGCGGCGATACACGAGGCTTACGCCCCGGGTGCCCGAGCGACATCTCTATCGCCCGGAAGCTCCGGTTCCTTGATGGGCCAGGGGCCGATTCGGGCGTGATCCAGGGCGTAGCGCGCGACCGTCCCGCTTCCGCCCCCCCCCACGATCAGACGCGCCCCGCGAGGTGAATCCTCGCGGGGCGCGTCCGGGGCAGAGTCGGCGCGTGGACGCCGGGACTCGGAAAGGCTAGCGCTCGCCCGCTCCGGTCCGCTCGCGCCCTCGGCCGCCGCCGCTCGGGCGCCCGGAGCCGCCGCGATCACGATCCCGGCCGCGGTCCCGGTCGCCGCCTCCTTCGGACGGGCTGCCCGCGCCTTCGAGGGTCGCCTTGTGGGAGACCTTCACCTTGCCGCGGTCGTCGACGTTGATGATCACGACCTCGATCTCATCGCCGACGTTGACGACGTCCGTCACCTGTCCGACGTAGCCCTCGGCGAGCTCCGAGATGTGGCACAGCCCCTCGACGCCGGGCAGGATCTCGATGAAGGCCCCGAAGTCGCGGACGCTCCGGACGGTCCCGGTGTAGCGCGTCCCGATCTTCGGCGTCTCGCAGGAGGCCTGGATCGCGTCGATGCACGCCTTCACGCCGGCCGCATCGACACCCGACACCTGGACGTTGCCGTCGTCGTCGAGGATCGCGATGCGGACCTTGTACTCGGTCTGCATCGCCTTGATGTTGCGTCCGCCGGGACCGATCAGGAACCCGATCTTCTCCGCGGGGATGGAGATCTGCTCCATGCGCGGAGCGTACTGGGAGACATCGGGGCTCGGCTGGGGGACGGCCTCGAGCATCTTGCGCAAGATGTGGATCCGGCCCTCGCGCGCCTGGTTCAGGGCCGCCGACAGCAGCTCGCGGGACACGCCCTTGATCTTGATGTCCATCTGGAGCGCAGTGATCCCGATGCCCGAACCGGCGACCTTGAAGTCCATGTCGCCGCTGTGGTCCTCGGAGCCGAGGATGTCGGACAGGATGGCGGTCTTGCCGTCCTCCTGGACGAGCCCCATGGCGATGCCCGCGATGGGCTGACCGAGCGGAACGCCGGCGAGCATCATCGAGAGGCAGCCGCCGCACACGCTCGCCATCGAGGAGGAGCCGTTCGACTCCGTGATGTCGGACACGATGCGGATCGTGTAGGGGAACTTGTCCTTGGGGGGAATGACCGCGGTGAGCGCGCGTTCCGCCAGCATTCCGTGTCCGATCTCACGCCGGCCGGGTCCCATGATCCGCCGGGTCTCGCCCACGGAGTACGCGGGGAAGTTGTAGTGCAGGTAGAAGGACTTCCGGTACTCGGTCTCGATACCGTCGATGATCGCCTCGTCGTCGGGCGTGCCCAGGGTCGTGCTGACGAGGGCTTGCGTCTCGCCGCGCGTGAACAGCACGGAGCCGTGCTGGCGCGGGACGAAGTTCGGGACGATGGTGATCTCACGGATTTCGTCCCACTTACGATTGTCCACCCGCGTGCCCTCGAGGATGCACTCGCGCTCGACCTGCTTCGCGAGTTGGCGGAAGAAATCCTTCGCGGCCTTGGTCTTCTTCGAGAGCGCCTTCTCGTCCCCGATCCCGGCCGTGAGGGCTGCGAGGGCCGCAGTCCGGACCTCGCGGACGGCCACGTCGCGCTCGTGCTTGCCGGCGGTTCGGATGACCGCCTTGACCTTGTCCTTGTACTCGAACACCTCGGCTTTGAGCGCCTCGTCCACGGCCGGTGCCGTGAATTCCTGCGCGGGCTTACCGGCTTTCGCCACGAGCTCATCGACGAGAGCGACGACCTCTAGAATCGTCTGATGCGCGAGCTCGAGGGCGTCGATCATCTCTTCCTCGGGGATCTCGAGCGCGGACGACTCGACCATCGCGATGCCGTCCTTGTGCCCGGAGACCACGAGGTCGAGCTTCGCCCCGTCGCGCCGCTGCTCATCGTCCGGCCACACGACGAGCTTCCCGTCGATCTGGCCGACACGGACCGCACCCATGGTCGTCTCGAACGGCAGTCCGCTGATCCGCACGGCTGCGAATGCGGCGATCATCGCCAGAACGTCGGGGTTGTTGTGTCCGTCGTACGCCAGGGCATGGGACATGACCTGGACCTCGTCCTTGTATCCGTCGGGGAACATCGGCCGGATGGACCGGTCGGTCAGCCGCATGGTGAGGATCTCCTTGGTCGTGGGGCGGCCTTCGCGCTTGAAGAACCCGCCGGGGATCTTGCCCGCCGCTTCGGTCTTCTCGCGGTAGTCACAGACCAGGGGGAAGAAGTCGATGTCCTCGCGCGCCTTGCCGGCGGTCGCCGCGGCGAACACCATCGTGTCACCGAGCTTGGCGATGACGGAGCCACCTGCCTGCCGGGCGACCTGCCCGGTCTCGAGCGTGAGGCGCTTGCCGGCGATTTCCGCTTCAACGCGGATGGGGTTGGGTGTCATGGGTCGTTTGCTTTCTTTCTTCTATTATCGTCTCGTCGAGCCTCGCGCCCGTCGGAGAGCGGCACTGGCGGCCGCGTCGCCCCTCAGAGAGAAGGGCACAGTCTCGGGGTGGCGTCCTACCGTCACGCTTGGCATGCGGATTGGATGGCGCACCGTCGACCGGATGCGAGCGACCGCGCCGAGGCCCCGATCATCGGGAACCGCGCGATCGATGGATGGATTCGGACCGGCGTGGGCCGCCGCGTCCGGGGCGCCGCTTCGTCGGGGCGCCGTAGTGGACCAGCGTGCGGGCCACGGATGAGCATTCGTCTTCGTTCGTCAGCGGCGGAGGCCGAGGCTCGCCACGATGGTCCTGTAGCGAGCCATGTCATTGTTGCGGAGGTACCGGAGCAGACTGCTGCGCCGTCCGACCTTCTGGAGGAGGCCGCGACGGGAAGTGAAGTCCTTTTTGTTCACCTTGAGGTGCTCCGTGAGGTTCTTGATGTCATCGGTGAGCAGCGCGATCTGGACTTCGGGCGACCCGTTGTCGCCGTCCTTGATTGCGAACTCCTTGATGAGCTCGGCCTTCCGTTCGGTAGTGATAGCCATGGATCTGAGTTCCTACTTGCCCTCGCCCGAGCGACTTCGGCCGTCTCCGAGGCGGGGTGCGCCGGCGACTCGCCGGCCGATCCTGCCCCCTTGTACCGGGGGGGAGTGTCGTGTCGTCTTGAAGGCGGAGAGTCTAGCCGACCCGCCCGCCGGTGGAAGGGGCTGGCCCCGAGCCGCCTCAATTCCGGCCCGGAACGGTGCTTCGCGCGGGCATGGCGGACAGGATCTCCATCGCCAGTTGATCGCAGGCGTGCTGGAGCAGGGCCTGGTCGCTCGCGAACTGGCGCTCATCGCGGGCGAAGTCGTAGCGCCCGGAGAGCCTGCCCGACCACACCACGGGGGCGCCGGGCTGGCTCGAATCGAGCATCCGAGCCTCGAGATCGACCACGAGGACCGTCCGCACGTTCCAGAGCGCTTCGTTCCAGTCGTGGATCAGAATCTGGAGCACGGCGTCCTCGCGCAGCATGCTCGGGCTGTACGAGGCGTCCACCACGGCCCGGTCGACGAAGTCGAGGGCGAGCGGGACGTAGCCCCGACGGGGCAGAGCCGAGTAGAACGCCAGCCGGATCTTGTCGGCCGGGATGTCGCCCTCCGCCATGATGTTCTGGACCGGCGCGACCACGACGTCGTTCGGATTGAGCTCGGCGAGCCCTGACGAGGAGATGACCTGGACCTGCGCACCGCGCTCCTTGGGCAACTGCCGGCACCCGAGGGTGAGCCCGAGGGAGAGGGCGAGGCAGAGGCCGAGTCGGTTCGGGCCGTGCGAATTCGGGCTGAGGAGAGGCTGCTTCAAATGGATCTCCAGACAAGGATGGTCTGCCGCCGCACGAGGGATGCGCATTCGCGCGACAGGCGACCCCTCAGTGCCCGCGCAGCCGGAGTATAGGGACCCGATCGGCCTGGGGGAACGCTGGAGGGTCGGGGTTCCGAACGGCACGCCAGCGCCGCTCGGTCGGGGGGCCCGATTCCTCGGGCCCGCTCGTGCCCGTGCGCGGGCAGGCATGGGACTCGATCGTCCCAACGCGAGCAGAATCGGCCCTCAGGGCTGGCTGAACGTCACTGGGAACGTGTGGCTGAACACGTCGTACTCGCGCTCGACGTCCGTCCACAGGAACCCCGCGCCCCCGATGTCGAGCGACGCCCACGCGTAGGCCGAGATCCGCGCGGTGATCGGACCGTTCGCCAGCGGGTTGCCCCCGAGGGGTCCGATGTCGGGCACCAGCACCTTGGCCCGGTCCGAGCCTCCACCGCCCGCGCGGTCGGGCGTCCACAACTGCCAGCTCCGACCGGTCGTATCCGTGAGCTCGACGCGGTAGAGGCCGTCCTCGCCGGTGGCGTCCAGGATCACGTCGTCGAAGACGACATTGTAGGTCGATCCACCGGAGCCGGCGCCGGGGGCCGGCGCGCGCTGGACGGGCACCGGGGGCGGCCTGAGATCGGTCCCGAGTGGAGGCAGGTCCGAGAACCGCGGTCGGCGTCCGGAGCGCGCCCCGTCGACGTCCACGAGCTCGGTGCGCAGCAGGAGGTCCGCCTCGATCGTGCCCTCGCGCACGAGCTCCCCCGTGACGGGATCGGCCACCCCGGCGTATGCGCCGCGCACGGTCCAGAGGCCGGGGACGTCGTCGAAAGCGAGGCCGATCCCGACCGTCACGGCCCCCACTGTGCCGGGCGAGACGCCCTGGATCGCGACGCCCGGGTCGCCTGCGAGGGGGCCCAGATTCACGGCCGCCGCGGGGTCGAGGGTGATCGTCGGACCGTCCTTCGCCTGCTCATCCTGGCCGAGGAAGATCAGCAGGTTCTCGACGTCGATGTCCTCGTCCTCCGTGTCGCCCGGGCCGATCGGAGCCATCGGCAAACCAATATCGATCGCTTTCAGGAAGACCGTTGGGTTGAAGGTGAAGAGCGTCTGGGCGAAGTCCGCGGACACGAACGTGCGCGCCCCGAGTCGCCGCGGCAGAACGACCTCGGGCCCGTAGCCGCAGCGGAAACCCGGCGGGACCGTCGACATGTCCACCGTGCAGTTGTCGACCGGGTAGAACGCGTCGCCCGGATCGGAGAGCCGCGTGTCGGCGATGCGATTCGTCGCGCCACTGATGTTGGCCGTGAACGCGGCCAGGACGTCGCCCTCGACGAGTGCGTTCCCGAGCCCCGTCGGCTGGAGGGGCACCTGGAATTGCTTGCCGGGGACGTCGTCGAACGTGAACAGGTCGAAGCCGACGAGGTCGACGGTCACGATGACGTCGCCGCCGCCGATGCCCGTGATCGTCGCATGGCCGGCGGCGTCGGTGAGCACCGCCCCCACGACCGAGATCGTGCCGCCATTGTCCTCGTGGACCATCACGTTGGCGCCGGGCATGAGCGCCAGCGTCGTCGCGTCGAAGACGTCGACCTCGAGCGTGCCGCCGATCGGGGTCGAGGCGACGACACCGATCTGGGTGAAGTCCCCCATCACCGTACTCGTCGCGGGGTTGAGGGCCCGATCGTAGACTTGAATCGTGTACTGGATGGGACCCGCACCCGGGTCGACCAGCCCGACGGGCACGGGGGCGGCGACGAAGAGTCCGTCCGAGTCGGAAGAGACGACGGGCGGGAACAAGCCGTTGTCGCCACTCGCAGGCGTCACGACCTCGACCCTGCGCAGCTGCTCGCTCGCCCGCCCCACGATCACGAGGTCGCGCACGTCCGAGACGAAGGTCGCGGTGACGCTGCCCGAGGTCGAGAGGCCGAGCACCCTCGGCGCCGTCACGTCGAAGATCACCGACTGCGGCCCGGGCTCGCCGTCGAGGTCCGCGTCGAACAGTTGCACCGCGCTCCGATCGTTGCCGCGCTCGAGCATCACTGCGATCTGGATCGGGCCACCGGCCAGGCGCCCCTCGAGCGGCGAGGTCTCCGCGAGCAGGTCCAGGTCGTCCCCATCCAGGAACAGGGTCGTCGCCCCCCCGGGTATCGACACGGTCCGGGCGAGTGCGATCAAGGGCGCCGCACCCATCCCGCTGAAGCTCGGGTCGCCCCCGACGAGGAAGACCTCGAGCGAGTCGCCGTCCGCGCTCGGCTCGAGCAGCTCGATCTGGACGACGTCGCCGCCACCCAGGAGGTTCGGGCCACCGATCGCGTCTTCGGGCTCGGAGAGCAGGTGCTTGAACACGAGGGCCGGGACCGAGAACGGCAGGAGCTCGAACTCGATCGTCTCCGTCGGCAGGAACGTCTTGTCCTGGGCCTCCAGTTCATCGCCCTCCGGCGAGAGCACGAGCTCGACAGCCCCCCCCTCGCCGAGCGAGACGGGCACCCCGTCGCCATCGACGCTGCGCCAGCGAAACACCTGATCGACCGTCACGGGGAAGACCCCGCCCAGGGCGATGAGCGGGAAGGGCGACGGATTCTCCAGGGGCTCGAGCCCGTCGACGGTCACCACCCATGAATCGTTGTTGAACGAACCCGCCTTCATCTTGCGATCGAACACGACCGCGATCTCGGTGAGGTCACTGATACGCGCGGCATCCGCGGGCGGCCACGTCGCGACCACGCGCGGCTCGCCGGGCAGCGTGTTGGACACGCTGAAGCTCCCGATGTCGGGGTTGAGGCCCTGCGCGATCACCTGCCCGGTGAGGTCGGCGACCTGCGCCCCCTCCGTGAAGCGCACGATGTACGACGTGCCCTCCACGAGGCCCGCCAAGGGCGCGAGGATGACGAGCCGCCCGTCGCCGACGAGGGCCGGCGGTTGCAGGATCGGAACGGGCACGCCCAGGAGCGAGTCGACCACCTCGAACGCGTTGAACAGCGAACCGGGGTTCAGGCTCTCGGAGACCTCGAGCACGATGACCGAGTCGGAGTGCGCGTCCAGGCCTTGCGGGAAGACGCTGGTGATCGAGGGGGCACCGTTCTGGATGTAGTCGCCCACGGCGATCGTGCCGGCGGCGGCCGCCCCCGAGGGATTCCCGCCGCCGCCTCCGCATATGCCACCGAACACGCAGGAGGGGTTGTCGCAGCTCCCGAGGACGAACGGGAGGGGCAGGAGCGCGAGCGCGAGCAGGCTCGCCCGCGGTCGGGCCCTGATCCACGAAGGGAGCGAGAGGGGGGATCGGTCGGTCATGCGGTGGAGTCGGGCTGCGTGGCGGGCCGTCGGGCGGCCCCGATTGCGGCACTGCGGCCTCCGTAGGGACGCTTGCTGAAGCATCATCTTCCTCTAAAGTAGTCGACGATCGAAGGCTCGTGGGCCGGGGCGTCGTCCCGGGGGCCGTCAGCGTGTGACCGCCGGTGGGCAGCGCGCTAGTTTCCCGTGCGGGCGACGCCGGCCGAGGCGCCCGAGCACGGCAGCCCCGCGACCCATCCACGGGCCGGCCCCCTCGGCCGGCGCGCGGACGGCTGCGTAGAATGCCCGCTCGTCGCCCCCACCCCGTAGCACGCACCCGCGTGTCCGCTCGGCCCGTCCATGCCCGTTCCCATCCTCCCCCTCATCCTCCTCGCGAGCCTCGCCTGCCCCACACTTACCGGGGACGACGAGGCCGACCCGAGTGCAACCTCCGAGCCCGGTCCCCGGGCCCCCGAAGCGGCCGCGCCGCGTGAGCGCCGGCAGGCGGGCGAGGACGCGATCGCTGCGATCCGCGCGCGCGACTACGAGCAGGCGCGCGCCATCCTCGCGGGCATGCTCGTCGCGGAGCGCCTCGCCGAGGCGCGCGAGCTGCTCGCGGCGGGTCGGGCGCGCGACGCACTCCTGCCGCTCGATGACGCGCTCGAGCTCGAGCCCCGGAACGCCGAGGCCTGGTACCTGCGCGGGCAGGCCGCGTTCGAGACGGCGCCCACGGACAGCCAACCGGGCTTCTTCTACGCGGACGCGCTCGGCAACTTCGAGGAGGCGCTGCGGCGCGGCCACGGGGTCGAAGCCGTGTTCGCGGCGAGCCGGGCCGCGCGCATGACGCCGGATCCCACGCAGGCACTCGATTACGCGCGGCGCGGGCTCGAGTTCATCGAGAACGTGGGGCCGCGGCCGGCGCTCGACGTGCTGCCCGAGCGCGTCGCAGCCGAGGCCTCGTTCGACGTGTACCGCGAGCTGCGTGCCGCCGAAGAGGACGCGAGCGAGCCGTTCGCGCTCACCGAGGACTACCTCGGGCGGGTGCTCGGGCGGACGCCGGAGGACCCGTGGGCCTGGGCCCAGCTCGCGAACCTGTACCAGTGGGAGGGGCGCACCGAGGAGGCCGTGCAGACGATCGAGCGCGGGCTCGACCTCGCGCCCGACGACGCGGGACTGCACTCGCGGCTCGCCGAGCTCGCGCGCGAGTTGCACGGTCGCGCCGGTGTGATCGCAGCCTACGAGCGCTTCAACGAGCGCCACGGCGACGTCGCGCTCGGCGCCTGGTACCTCGCGCGCGAGACGTTCGATCAGGCGCTCGCGGACCTCTCCGCCGGACAGGACAGCCGCGCGGGGTTCCAGCGCGCCGCGGAGTCGTTCCGGCGCAGCCGCGAGCTCGAACCCGACTACGAGGCGAGCTGCAAGGCCTACGAGGTGATGTGCCCGAATGCCGTCGGCTGGTGTCGATTCAACCAGGGCGAGCTGCAGGGGGCGAAGGATGCGTTTCTCGCCATGCGAGACGTCGTCGAGGACGGGCTCGCCTGGAAGATCGAGGGCAGCCTGCTCTCCGGCGTGATGGGCCTCCAGTTCGTCGCCAGCCGGTACAGCGACGAGCAGGACGACGCGGCCGCTCAGGGCAACGCCGCGGCCATCTACGACTACCTGCACGTCTACGATCCGGACGATCCGGACTTCGCCAATAACGCGGGCTTCTTCAACCGGGACACGGCGGTCCTGCTCGAGTATCAGGCGCGGGGCACCCGCTCGAGGGCGCGCGAAGAGGCGGATCCGGTGACGCGGTCCGAGCTCGAGCAGGAGGCCGAGCGGCTCCAGGGCCGGGCGTGGGAGCTCATGCTCAAGAGCTACGACGCCTACGTCGATGCTTCGCGCCTCGCCCCGGACGACGTGCGCGTCGTGAACGACACGGGGCTCATCATGGCCTACTACCTCGGCACGGACGTCGAGGCGGCGGAGCGCTACCTCTTGCGCGCCGTCGAGGCGGGCGCGCGACAGGTCCCGGCCATGCAGGCCGCGGTCGCGGACTTCGAGGCCGAGGTCGCCGCCGTGACGGAGGAGAACGTGCTGCGGGGCCCGTTCGCCGAGCGCTTCCAGGAGCTCGCGGACTCAGAGGGCGCATCCGAGCTGGAGACGATGGGACCGTTCGCGGCACTCGTGGACGAGCTCGCGGGCGAGCTCGAAGCCCGCGTCGCCGCTCTCGACTCGCTGCGCGAGGCCTACGGTGACGCCCACCAGAACCTCGGCGTGCTCAACATCCACTTGAAGAACCAGCCGGCAAGGGCGAGAGAGTGGCTCGCAAGGTGCTTCGAGATCGATCCCCGCGACTCCCGAGCCGGGCTCGAGCCCCTCATCGCCGCCTGTGAACGGCTGCTCGCCGGCGAGCCGGGCGCGCGCGAGGCGCTCGACCGCATGCTGGACCGCATGGTCTGGACGCGCGACCGGCGTTGAACCGGACCGTACGCCGTCCGCACCCCGGCCCCTCCTCCTCCCTCCCAGGCGACTGTCCACGATGAATCGCACGCTCTCCATCCTCCTGCTGGCCGCCGTCTACGCGACGCCGACCCTCACGGTCACGGCTTGCGCGAGCACGCCCCCCGCGGACCAACGCGTCCACGAGCTCGTCATCGCGGGCAAGAAGCTGCTCGCGCAGGGCCTGGCCGACGAGGCCCGATCGGTCTTCGTGCGCGCGCACGTGGATTCGGGCGGCGCCTTCAGCACCCGCGTCTGGGTCCTGCGCGCGATGATGGAGACGGGGAGCCTGAACGACACGATGGATCTCATCGACGCCTTGCCGCAAGCCGACCGCGAGAGCGCCGGTGGGGACTATCTCTACGGCATGGCGTCCTTCCTGCGCGGCAAGGGGCACCTCGCGGCCGGCGTCCAGGACGGCTCGATCGGCTTCGCGTTCCAGGACGCGACGCTCTTCTTGAAGCGCGCCACCGACGCGGACCCGCGGACGTTCGACGACGGCTTCCTCGCGCTCGCGGAGGCGGCGTGGTACGCCCAGGATCTCGAGACCGCGCGTGTCGCGGCCGCGCAGGCCGCCGCGCTCGCTCCGGGGAGTCCACAAGCGCACTACACGCTCGGCCGCATCCTCTTCTCGCACTACTCGGCGGCGCGCGGCGACGAGCGCCGGGCGGAGGAGGCGGACGGCTTGTGGCGGGAGACCGTCACCGAGTTCCGGAGCGCCCTGCTCGCCCTGGGCCGGCCGGGCTCGCCCGCGGCTGAGCGCCTCGCCGCGCGGATCCACAACCAGCTCGGCCTCTGTCACGTGTGGCGGGAAGAGCTCGCGGCCGCCGCGGACGCCTTCGCGGAGGCGATGGGCTGGCAGCCGTCGGAGGTGAGCTTCGGCGACCTCCACAACTGGCTCTCGACGCCCGAGTCGAGCGCGACGTTCCTCGCCGCGCTGACCGAGGGAGCCGAGAAATTCGTGCAGCGCCACGGCGCGAGCTCGCAGGCGGATGCGACGCTCCTCTGGTGGCTCGGCTTCGGCAACTTCGCCGCGGACGAGCACGCGGCGGCCGAGACGGCGTTCGGGAAGGCCGTGGAGAAGTGGCCCGAGTTCCTGAACGCCTGGTACTACATCGGCCTCGCGCGCTACCACCAGGCGGACTACGACGGCGCCATCGCCGCCCTCCGGAAGAACTGGACGGCGGAGCCGGCGAACCTCGTCGCCAGCATCAACTCGAACCGCGAGTTCAACCTGGAGGTCCTCGACTGGATGGTGGGCTGGTGCTCGAGCGCGGAGCGCCCCGTCGACGCGACGTTCCTGTGCGAAGTACGCGTGGGCGCCTTGCCCGAGAACTGGCTGTACTGGGACAACCTGGGCCTGTTCAGCCGCGACGCGGGAGCCGCGCTCGCGGCCAGCGAGGAGGCTGCGGAGCGTGGATCGGCGGCCGCGCACTACGAACGGGCGCTCGCCGCGTACGAGACGGCGCGCGAGCTTGCGCCGGACAAGCCGCACCTCCTGAACGACGGCGCGGTGATCCTCCACTACTACCTGAAGCGCGACCCGGACAGGGCGAAGGCCATGTACGAGCAGGCGCTCGCCGAGGCACAGGCCCTGCTCGCGGACGCCGGCATCTCCGACGAAGACCGGCAGCTCGCCGAGACCGCCCGGAGAGACGCCGGGAACAACCTCGAGCGGCTCGCGGACGGTATCTCCGATCCGTATTGAAGCCTGCGGGCAGCGCGCGCACCCCGACCCATGGACCTCCCTATCCGCATCCTCCTCGAGCCAGGGCCGGACCGGGTCGTGAGCGTGGACGGCGCTTGGAACGCGCCGGGCCTGAACCTCTCGCACTGGCCCGGGAACACGACGCCCACGGAGCTGAAGCACGACCTCTCGACGGGCATCGCGCTCGCGTTCGCGCGCCTCCCCGACGGGCGGCAGGCGGAGCTCGCGGAGGGCTGCGTGGCGCTCGCGAACAACCACCTCGACACGGACGGCGTGTGCTCGATGTTCGCCCTGCGCTACCCCGAGCTGGCGCTGCCGCGCGCGGAGAAGTTGCTCGAGGCCGCGGCGGCGGGTGACTTCTTCGCGTTCCCTTCCGAGCCGGCGTTCGTCGTCGACGCGATCGTGACGGGGCTCCGCGACCCGGAGCGCTCGCCGTGGCGCGAGCGGTTCGCGGGGCTCACGGACGAGGCGCGGTACGAGCTGTGCACGCGTGAGACGCTGGAGCGCTTCGCGGGCATCCTGGATGGCGAGGCGGACGACCTGCGCGGTCTCTGGGAGCCCGAGCTCGCTGCGCTGCAGGCCGATCTCCGGGACCTCGCGCAGTGCGCCAAGGACGAGCTCGTGCACCTGGACCTGGTCGTCTGGACGGCTCCGCCCGGCACCGTATCGAGCCGCGCCGGAGGGGCGGCCGTGTTCGACCCGGGCCGCCACGCCCTCTTCGCGAACGGCGGTGACCGCGTCCTCGTGCTGGGCGGCATCGCAGGGGGCGTGACCTACCGGTTCCTCCTGGGCACGTTCTCGTGGTTCGAGCTCGTGACGATCCGCGCCCTGCCGCGCCCGGATCTCGGCGCCCTGGCGGAAGAACTGAACGCCCTCGAGGGCACGCCCACCACGGCTGAAGTCGCTTGGCGGTTCCAGCCCGTCACGGGTGCCTCGCCGGAGCTGTGGTTCGGGACGCCGGACTTCGAGACGTTCGAGGAACACGCCGCGCCGGTCCTGCGCCCTAGCGCGCTCGCGCCCGAGACCGTGAAGGCGCACCTCGTCGACGCGCTGCGCGCCACGTGGGTGTTCCCCGAAGAATCGGCGGCGTACCCGCGCCCGTGACGGCCGGATGACGAGCGCAGTCGAGACGTTCCGGTTCCTCGAACACGGGAGCCCCGCGGACCCGGTCGTCGTGCTGCGGAGCCGCTTCTGGAACTTCAACGCGATCGGCTTCTTCGACGGCGACGAAGCCTGCGTCGTCGACCCCGGGATCTACCCCGACGAGATCGAGGCTCTGCGCCGCGCCGTGTGCGAGCGCGCCGGCCGCCTGCCGCGGCGCGTCACGCACGTCGCCGTCACGCACTCCCATCACGATCACATCCGCGGGTGGATGCGCTTCCCCGGCGCGCGCATCGTGTTCCCGCGCGCCGGCGTCGAGAAGTCCGAAGCGGCCCGGACGCGCATCCTCGCCACGAAGCGCAAGATCGACGAGCAGCTCGGTGTCGAGGACGAGGGCTTCCGGTACCCCGAAGCGGACATCGTCTTCGACGAACGGTGCACATTCACGATCGGCGACCTCACCGCCGAGATGCGCTTTCTTCCGGGCCACTCGAACTGCACGAGCGTCGTCTGGATCCCAGCGCTCCGGACGCTCTGCACCGCGGATTACCTCGTCTCGCCCGGCCTCGCGTACTGCCGTTGGGAGGCCCGCGCCTTCGAGTCGGCGCTCGCCACGATGCGCGGGTGGTGCGAGTCCGAAGGCGTCACTCGCATCCTGCCCGCCCACAACGACCCCATCGAGGGCGCCGACGCGGTCCTCGCCGCGATCGACCTGGAGGCGCGCACGTTCGCGTTCCTCCGGGATCGCGTCCGCGCCGAGATCACGGGTGGGCGCAGCCGCGAAGGGGTCGTCCGGGAGGCCGCCGCGGCCGTCGCGCGACAGCGCGGTTCGAGCGGGGGCAGGCGCGCGCGTCAAGACACCGACAACGCGCGGCGCATCCTCGCCGAGGAGTGGCCGGAGCCCGTCAGTCCGTGATCTGTTTGGAGCGCGACTGCACGAGGAGGGCCGCGGCGATCAGGGTGGCGCCGATGAACATGACGCCGCGGATGCCGATGAGCGAGGAGACCACGCCGCCCGTCATGCCACCGACCGCGACCGCGAGGGTGCGCGCGCTGAACACGAGCCCGAAGGCACCGCCGCGACGGTCGACGGCGACCTCCCCCGCCACCAGGCCGAACGCGAGCGGCCCGACGCCGGCCATCGCCACCCCGAAGAGGAGGCGCGCGAGGAAGAGCGCGAGGTAGGCGGGCACAGCGGCCTGGACGAGGAGCGCCACGGCGCTGCCGATCCCGCAGAGGCCCAGCGCGCGCCGGTGTCCGACGCGGTCGCCGAAGCGCCCCCAGGCCGACAGGCTGAGCAGGTTGGCGAGGGCCATGCCGG
>SMVQ01000100.1 GCA_004357655.1 Planctomycetota bacterium | reverse complement strand
GCCACGCCTCCGCGAAGGCGGCGCGCGGGTGCTCGAGGTGGTGCGGCACGTGACGCATCGTCACCCAGTCGAAGCTCACGCTCTCGAACGGCAGCGCTGCGGCGTCGGCCTGCACGCGCGGGCCGGCTGTCGCGCGTAGCGACTCGAACCGCGGTTCGATACCGACGGCGCGGACGTCGGCTGCCCGGCACTTCTCCAGCAACAGGCCGGCGCCGCAACCGACGTCGAGCACGGAGCGCGGGTGCAAGGCGAGGAGCCGATCGCTGAAGAGCGACGCGAGCAGTCGGCGGTTGGCATCCATTCATACAGAGTCGCACACTCCATCCACATCCATACAGAGTTGCACACTCTGCCGCGCATTCGCGACAGGGTGTGCGACTCTGTACAGCTGGCCCGGGTCAGACCGTGATGCCCTGGAAGTTCGGCGAGTAGTTCGGGAAGACTTCGCCCAGGTTCGGGTTCTGCAGGCGGATCTGCACGATCTCGGCGAGGATGTCGCGGTAGTCGATCGTGATCGGGAGGTCGCCGTTGCCGAGCTGGTCGGGTGCGAGGCCGGGCCACTGCGCCAGGACCCGTCCGCCGTCGATGTGACCGCCGAGGACGAGCATGCAGTTGCCGTGGCCGTGATCCAGGCCGGCGCTCCCGTTCTCGGCGACGCGGCGCCCGAACTCGGACTGGACGACGAGGACGACGCGGCCGATCGCCTGTTGCATGTCGAGGTAGAACGCCTCGATCGCTTTGGTCAGGGTGTCGAGCAGTCCGGCGAGGATCCCGTCGATCGGTCCCATCTGGTTGTGGTGGTCCCAGCCGCCGAGGTCGAGGTGCGCGACCTCGACGCCGACCTGGGCCTTGATGAGCGCGGCCGTGCTTCTGAGGGACTGGGCGAAGACGGAGTCCGGATACACGGCCCCGTTCGCGGGCGTGTATCCGGCGAAGTCGATCGTGTCGAGCAGGTCGATCGTCGCGAGCGAACCGAGCGCGGCCGTCCCCAGCGGGTCCTCCGCGCTGGCGTACATGTCCGAGATGGTGGCGCGGCGCAGCGGGGCCGTGAGCGGGCTACCGGGGAAGGCGAAGCTCGCGGGATCGGCGATCGGTAGGACGCCCGGCGCCCCGTTGAGCATGGTCGGCATCAGGTTGCCATGCGCGAGCCCGCGGAACGTGCCGTTGCCCACCGGCGCGCTCGTCTGCAGGTGCCGCGCGAGCCAGCCGCTCGTGATATTGGTCACGCCCATGTTGGGCGTCGCGGTCTCCATGAACTTCATGGCGTCGAAGTGCGAGCGGGAAGGGTCCGTCGAGCCCGTCGCGTGGACGATCAGGAGGTGTCCGTTCGAGTACGGCGTCAGCAACGGGGCCGCCGCGGGCGCGAGCCCGAAGAACCCGTCGAGGTCGACGGCGCCGTCGGGCATCCCCGGGGGCTGCACGGCGAGGGTCGGACGCGCCGTGTACAGGTCGGGGTCGCCGTACGGGACGCACGTCGTGAGACCGTCCATCCCGCCGCGCAGGAAGACCGTGACGAGGACGTCGGGGTCCCCGCTCCCGCCCCGGGCGAGCGCGATCTTCGGCAACCAGACGGGCGCCGTCGCGACCGCGGCGAGCGCGAGCTTGGACCTGTCGAGGAAGCCCCGGCGTGAGAGGGTGGCGTACTCGTCGCAGTGGTGCGCTTCGTGACCGTGTCGTTCCACGTGAGGGTGCTCCATGACGGGACCGGGGCTTAGTAGTACTGGAAGCTGGGCGAGGAGGCGGCGAGCGCGAAGGCGTCGCGCAGGACGCTGCCGGTCAGGTTCGGGTAGGAGTCGACGTACTCCTGGACCTCCGCCACGTCGGTCGCGGACATGGCGCCGCCCATCAGGACCTCGTCGATCGCTCGCGCAACCTCGGCCTGCGGCGCTCCGCCGATCAATCCGAAGAGCTGCGGTCCGGTGATCTGGACCCCCGGCACCTGGTTCCTGAAGACGCGCGCCGCGAAGTCCCACCGCGGCAGGACGGCGTGGCCCCAGGCCTCGATCGAGTCCGGGTAGCCGTCGGGTGACAGCCAGTCGAACGGGATGTGTCCCATGAGCGCGAGGCTCTGGATGATCCCGCCCGGCGCGTTGATCGTGGCGCCCGTGGCGCGCAGGACCGAATTGACGAAGTGCCCGGGGCGCCGGAGCTTCGGGTGCGCGATCGGGTGGTACTCCGCGAACGACTGCGGACTCATGATCTCGCGGACCATCGACTTGATGTCCCCGCCCGTGCTGAGGAACGTCCGGGCCACGCGGTCGACGAGCGACTGCGGCGGGTCGTAGGAGAGGAGCCAGGCTGCCATCTTGCGCGCGATGAAGTCCGCCGTCTTCACGTGCGTGGCGAGGAACGCGAGCACGGTCTCGCCCTCGCCGACCCCGCCACCCGCGGGAATGTTCAGGCCGAGGAGCGACTTGGGGCCGTTGTCGTGGGCTCCTACGGCGAACCGGAAGTTCCCGTAGCTCTGGTTGGGGGGCGGGAAGATCGTCCAACCGGTGAAGACCCGCGCGAGTTCCTGGATGTCCTGCTCTGTGTAGGGGCCGTCCACCCCGAACGTGTGGAGCTCCATCACCTCGCGTGCGTAGTTCTCGTTCGTGTTCCCGACCGTGTTGGCGATGTTGTCGAGGTACACGATCATCGCTCCGCTCCTCGCGTCCGCGAGGAGCAGGTCCCCGAAGTTGCCGAGGGCGTGCGCGCGGATCACGTCGCGATCCTCCGCCGTCTTCAGGATCCGCAGTGGATTGTCGAGGTGGTACACGTTGAAGTGATTCGTCCAGAACTCGACCATGCGCTCGAAGAGCTGACGCTTCGAGATGATCGACCGCAGGACCGTGGCCGCGCGCAGCTCGACGAGCGGCTGGATCCCGTTCCCGCCGGCGGGCGGACCGTACGTGTCGAAGAGCTCCTTCGACGTCATCGTCAGCGTGGGGAACTGCGCGAGGACCGCGTCCATCTCCACGTCGGGGATGTTCTCGTGGTCGAGCTGCGACTCGAGATAGCCCTCGAAGCCGAGGCTCTTCGCCTCCTCATACGAAGCGCGCGTGAAGCCCTGCGTGACGTGGTTCACGAGCGTCAGGATGTCGTCGCGCAGCACTCCCCCCGCGGCGGTCGCGGGACCGATCTGACTGGCCTGACCGTAGGCGGCGGTGCGCGCGCCGAGGCCCGCGGCGACGGCTCCGGTCAGTCCGCCTTGGAGAATCAGACGCCGCGTCACCGTGGGCGCGCGCAGAGGATCGCGGGCAGTGAGAACGTCCGTTCGCTCGGGGGTCGGGGTCGCCATGGAACGCTTCCTGCGGATTCGGGGGTCGGGGAGGCGGGGTGCCGGGGAGGGAGGATCAGCGTCGAACCGCGCGCGCGCGGCGAGGTTCCGAACGTCCTGCGCCCCACGCCGCGATTGTCCGCGCCAACCGCACGCAACCCATTGTACGGCAAGGGGATGGACGTGATACGGTGCCGCACACTTCCGCGCCGCCTAGCGAGCGGTTGGTACCGCACGACGACCGGCGCTGCGCCGGTAGTCGTGCGGTACCAACCGCTCGCTAGGCGGCGCGGAAGTGTGCGGCACCGTATTCAGTCGCCGCCGAAGTACCCGAGCGCCTCCATGGCGGCGACCCAGGCCGGGTCGCGGGTCCGCGGGGCGCCCTGCGGCGTCTCGCGCTCGCAGAACGCGGCGAGGAGCGCGCGCATCCGGGCGACCAGGTCGGGGTGGAGCGCCGCGACGTCGATGCGCTCGCCGGGGTCGTCTTCGAGGAAGTAGAGCTCCTCGCCCGGCGTCTTGTCGAGCAGCTTGTCGTAGGTCCCGTTCCTGAGCCCGAGCGCTCGGACCTCCGCGTCGGCGAACGTCCGGATGTACTTGAACCGCTTCGTGCGCAGCGCCTTGCGCTCGGGACCCCACGCGAGCGCCTCGGCGAAGGCGACGTCGCGGTGGGCTTCGGCGCGGCCGCGCAGGACGTCGAGGAAGCTCGTCCCGTCGACGTTCCCGGGCTCGAGGCCGAGGTACTCGAGCAGGCTCGGGACGACGTCGACGAGCGAGGTCAGTGCGTCGACGCGCGCCCGGAAGCGCTCGCCGCGCGGAAACTTGACGATGAGCGGCACGTGGAGCTGGTGCTCGTAGAGCTCGAAGCCGTGGCCGTAGTGTCCGCGGTCGAAGAGCTCTTCGCCGTGGTCGCTGGTCAGCACGATCAAGGCCTCGTCGTAGAGCCCGCGCTCCTTCAAGAGCGCGACGAGCTCCCCGATCCGCGCGTCGACGTATCGCACGTGGTCGGCGTAGAGGGTGCGGACGAACGCCACTTCCGCTTCGGTCGGAGGTCCGAGATCGATGAAGGTGTGGTAGTGGAAGCCCACGCTGAGGCGCCCGACGCGCGTGGGCGCGCCGGCGGCGGTGCGGAAGAGCGGTGCGTGTGGGTCGTAGGTGTGCAGGAACAGGAAGAGCGGCTCGCCGGTGAGGCGGTCCAGCGCGCCGCGCACGGCCGGCATGAGGTCGGCCATGTCCTGCGTGACGTGGTTGTGAAATGCGTGGAAGCCCTTGTCGAAGCCGAGCTCGGGATCGACCGCGTGATCGCTCGCGACGGCCACGGTCGTGTAACCCGCTGCGCTGAGTCTGTCGGCGAGGGTCGCGAGCCCCGGCTCCGCGAGCGAGAGGTTCCGGCCGTAGGCGCGGTTCAGACCATGCCCCGACGGGTAGAGTCCGGTCAGCAGGGAGAGTTGGGACGGCGTCGTCCAGGGGGACGTGCTGAAGGCGTTCTCGAAGGTGACCCCGTCTGCGGTGAGAGCGGCGATGTGCGGCGTCGCGCCCCGCGCTCCGTAGGGTCCGGTCGCGTCCGCGCGCAAGGTGTCGATCGAGACGAGGATCACGGTGGGGCGACGCGGCCGGCGGTCGTCGGGCTCGAACAGCGCCGGGGCGCCCCACACGGGCACTGGAGCTGGAGCGGGGGAGACCGGCGTCGTGTCCACATCCACCGCGAGCTCGAGCGTCGCGTCCGGCCCCACCCACTTCGGGAGCGGAACGTCCAGCTCGAACCAGCCGCCGTGCGCTCGCTGCTCGCCCGCGGATACGACGCGCGTGAAGAGCACCTCGTCCCGCCCCCGGTTCGTGGCGCTCACTCGAAAGCGGAAGGCGGTGTCCGGCGCCGCGCCCTCGGCGCCATCGAGTCCGAACCGCGACCGGAAGCGCGTGGCGGAGCCGAGCTCGAATCGATATCGCGAGCCGGGCGGGGCGAGGAGCGACGGGACGAGGACGGTCGCACTGGACCGCGGTGGAAGGCCGACCTGCCGCACGAATCTGCGGCTCTCCGCCGTCCGATAGGCGCGGTCGCCGTCGCGCGCCTGCGCCCGAGCACCCGGCGGCCATTCGATACTCGCGCGCGCGAGCTCGGCGACGAGGTCGCGACGCCGGAAGGGCGAGCGGATGCGCTCGTCCGCCCGCGGCCACATCGCCCGCGCGGCAAGGAGCCCGCCGGCGACCAGCGCCAGGATCATGACAAACCGTTTCATAGTTCGGGGGCCGCGCGGTCCTCCGGCTATTCAACCGCCTGGCGCGGTCCGGCGCCCGCTCTCGGCGGCGCGAATCGAGACGACCCATCACGATGCACTCGCCCCCGCTCGCTTCCCTTCCGGCGGTCCCCCATGCGCAAGCTCCTCCGAGGACTGGGCCTCGCCGTGCCGGGCATCTCGGCCGCCGCCCCCGTTCTGTCCCAGGTCCCCGCGTCCGTCGTCGGGGCGATCCTCCGCCATCTGAACGTCGCGCACCACGACCTCGAGCTGCCGGCGGTCATGGACTCGAACGTCGCGACGTGGCAGGGAAACGCAGCACCTCGAACGGGGGCGGACTTCCCGTTCCGGGCTCGCGGGCCCGAGGGGGGGCCCGTGGACCTCGAGCGGACGGACGCCCGCGAGGCGACGTTCTGCCCCGGCTGCCCCCCCCATTTGGCTCCCGATGGGCTCCCGATTCGATGTGCCTGACGCCGCCGAGCCTCCCTCCCGGGCTCTCCCCGGGTAGCGAAGTCGAGCAGGGCAGGGTATTTTAAGGGACGATCCCGATTATCCGGCTGGGGCGAGGAACCGTGGGAGGCACGGCCCGGCAGCAAACCCAGCATCAGCTAAATCGCACATGACCACACTCGTTCGCCTGCGCCGCAGGACCGTCGGTCTCGGACTGGGCCTCGCCCTCGGTCTCACCGGCTCGACGCAGGCGCAGAACTGCACCACGAACAACTTCTGCTCGTCCACTCCCAACTCGACGGGTAGTCCGGCGATCATGTCGTCGAATGGCGACTGCGTCGTCCCGAACAACAACTTCACGCTCCTCGCGGGTCCGGTGCCCGATCAGTTCGGGGTGTTCTTCTACAGCGACTCGCAGACAGCGGGGGGAGCCGGCGTGCCCTTCGGCAACGGCTTGAAGTGCGTCGCTGCCGCGGGGTCTCAGGTCTACCGCCTGCCCGTGGTGCAGGCGGTGGGCGGCATGCTCGCGTACACCGTCGACTTCACGAACCCGCCGGCGGCCGCCGGCACGATCACCGCCGGCTCGACCTGGTACTTCCAGGCCTGGTTCCGCGACCCCGCGGGCGGTGGGTCGTTCTTCAACCTCTCGGACGGTCTCGGCGCGACGTTCCGGGACTCGTTCCAGCAATACAATATCCTCAACATCATCATCGACGATGTGGGGATCGAGTTCCTGCGCATCTACGACGACCAGAACAAGTACGACGGCGACAATCCCCTGAACATCCTGGAGGACCCGACCGGCGCCAACCTGTATCCGTGGACGCCGTTCATTTCCGAGCTGGCGTCCAAGGGCATCCGCTTCAACCAGTTCCACGTCAACCCGACGTGCTCGACCACGCGCGCGGCCATGTACACGGGGCGCTACGCGTTCCGGAACGGTGTCGGCTCGCTGATCTCACCCGACAGGGTCGGCACGCTCGCTGAGTTCGGGATCGGTCCCGGCAACGACGAGTGGGTGATCGCTCAAGTGGTCGAGTCCGCGGGCTACCGCTCGGGTTTCCTCGGCAAGTGGCACCTCGCGCTGACCACCCCCGAGACGGCGCTCGGGGGTCTGCCTGGATACGGCTGGGCGCACGCCCTGAACTTCGGCGCCTGGGACGAGGCATGGATCACCCACGCCAACCTCGAGGGTCCGCCGACTCCGCCCGCCGTCCACGTGCCCGGCGTGAGCGGCAGCAATAACGCGGCGGACGACGTGATCCCCGGGTACTACAACTACTACACCTTCGCCACGTTCGGGTCGGACCCGAGCTTCACACAGGTGCTGAACCACGTCTACGCGACGGAGCGCGAGCGGGAGCTCACGCTCGAGCTCGTCGATCTCTACGCGTTGAACTACCCGGGACAGCCCTGGTTCATCACGTCTTCGTTCAACGCGGCTCACTCTCCGTACGGCGACTTCCCGGACACCTCGCAGCTCACGACGACGGAGTACTGGCCCGCGGTCACGCCCTACGGTCTGATCATCCCCGGCGGGTCGGGCACCATGGACGGGTGGACGGGTTACTGCGCGCTCATCGAGGCGTTGGACAGCCGCCTGCAAGCGCTCTTCGACTCGATGGGGGGGCTCGACGCCGTGCTCGAAGACACGATGGTCTTCGTCATGGGGGAGAACGGATCGCCGCCGCCTACGCTCAGCTTCGCGATCACGCACCACGGCAAGGACCTCGGCTCTGTGTACCCGTTCATCATCCAGCCGGGGAACAACCACTTCAAACACGAGCCCTACGAGCAGGGCACGAAGGTACCGCTGTTGGTCGCCGGCCCGCTGGTCGCGAATCCGGGGCGCGTCTCCAACGCCCCGATCGACGGCGTCGACGTGCACGCGACGTTCGCCGACCTGGCCGGTGCCACGATCACCGACGTGGTGACCGACGGGCGGGCCCAGGACGGCCGTTCGTTCCGGGGCATCATCGAGGACACGCTCAGCGATGCGCAGCACATCGACACCGTCCGCGACTTCTGCTTCGTGGAGCGCTTCTCACCGAACGGAGACCCGCGCACGATCACTCCCCCGATCTCCAACCTGAGGTCCCGGCGGCGCGGCTACATGGGCCGGACGGCGAACGGCTGGTTCAAGCTGATCCGCCACCTCCGCGACTCCGGGCTGGAGGAAGACGAGCTCTACCAGCTCTACGATACTCAGGTGCCCTCGATCGCCGGCGAGGTCGATACGAGCGAGCTCACCGACCTGATGGGCATCCCCGCCTACGTCGCTGACTACACGGCCATGGTGACGGCGATGGAGGCGCTCCTGGCGACGGAGCCCTGATCGCCGCCGTCCCCGCTCAGGCGTTCACCAGCTCCGGGGGCACGCGGGTGGCCCGCGCCTCGACGCGGAACTCGCCGTCCGCGAAGTCCACGAAGGCGGTCTGGCCGTGCTCGAGCCGGCCTTCCAGGATCGCCTCGGCGATCGGGTTCTGGACGTTGCGCTGCAGGGCGCGCTTCAAGGGCCGGGCGCCGAACTCGGAGTCGTAGCCCTCCTCGGCCAACCGGTCGAGGGCGGCCGGCGTGAGCTCGAGGCCGAGCTCCTGCTCCGCCATGTGGTCCGCGAGCCGAGTCACCTGCACGGTGACGATGTCGCGGATCTGCTCCCGCGTGAGGGTGTCGAAGACGAGGATCTCATCCAGCCGATTCAGGAACTCGGGCCTGAAGAACCCGTGCACTTCATCCTCGGAGCGCAGGTTGCTCGTCATCAGGACGAGGCTCTGCGTGAAGTCGACCGTGCGGCCCTGGCCATCGGTTAGGCGACCGTCGTCCAGGACCTGGAGCAGGACGTTCAGGACGTCCGGGTGCGCCTTCTCGACCTCGTCGAAGAGGATGACGCAGTGTGGCTTGCGGCGCACGGCCTCGGTCAGGCGACCGCCTTCTTCATAGCCGACGTAGCCGGGCGGCGCGCCGATCATGCGCGCGACGGAGTGCTTCTCCATGAACTCGCTCATGTCGATGCGCACCATGTTCTTCTCGTCGTCGAACAGGAAATCGGCGAGCGCCCGCGCGACCTCCGTCTTGCCGACGCCGGTCGGGCCGAGGAGGAGGAACGAGCCCAGGGGGCGCGTCGTCTCCTGCAGGCCGGCCCGGGCGCGCCGGACGGCCTGCGCGATCGCCTGGATCGCGTGCTCCTGTCCGATGACCCGTTCGCCGATCCGCTGCTCCATGTCCAGGAGCTTCTCGCGTTCCGTCTCCAGCATCTTCGCCGCGGGGATGCCGGTCCACCGGCTGACGATCTGGGCGATCAGCTCTTCGTCGACCGCCTCGGGCAGGAGCGCACCGCTCTCCTGGACCGACTCCAGCCGCGCCTCCGCTTGCTCGAGGTTCCTCTCCGCCTCGGGCAACTCTCCGTATCGGACCGCGCCGACGCGTTCGAGGTCACCCTCGCGCTCCTTCTTCTCCGCTTCCGCCTTGAGGCTCTCGATCAGCAGTTTTCCGGCGCGGATCGTCGTGATCAGGTCCTTCTCCGTGGACCAACGCGCGCGCAGGGCCGTGGTCTCCTCGTTCAGCTCGGCGAGCTCCCCGCCGATCACGTCGATGCGCCGGGCGGTGTCCGCGCGCCCGTCGTCCTTCTGCAGCGCCGTGCGCTCGATCTCGAGGCGGCGGATCCCGCGCTCGAGCACGTCGAGCTCCGGCGGCAGTGAATCGATGGCGATGCGCAGGTACGAGGCGGCCTCGTCGACGCAGTCGATCGCCTTGTCGGGCATGAACCGGTCGGTGATGTGACGGTCGGCGAGCCGCGCCGCGGCGATCAGGGCGCCGTCCTGGATCCGCACGCCGTGGTGCACTTCGTAGCGCTCTTTCAAGCCGCGCAGGATGGCGATCGTGTCCTCGACGGAGGGTTCCCCGACGAGCACGGGCATGAATCGCCGCTCGAGCGCGCCGTCCTTCTCGATGTACTTGCGGTACTCGGCGAGGGTGGTCGCGCCGATGCAGTGCAGGTCGCCCCGCGCGAGCGCGGGCTTCAGCATGTTCGCCGCGTCGAGGGCCCCCTCGGATCCGCCTGCGCCCACGAGCGTGTGAAGCTCGTCGATGAACAGCACGACCTTGCCCTCGTTCTCGGCGACCTCCTCGAGCACGGCTTTCAGCCGCTCCTCGAACTCGCCGCGAAACTTGGCGCCTGCGAGCAGCGCGCCGAGGTCGAGCGACATGATCCGCTTGCCCTTGATCGACTCGGGCACGTCGCCGTCGACGATCCGGTTCGCGAGCCCCTCGACGATGGCGGTCTTGCCCACGCCGGGATCGCCGATCAGGACGGGGTTGTTCTTGCGGCGCCGCGAGAGCACCTGGAGGACGCGCCGGATCTCCGTGTCCCGACCGATCACGGGATCGAGCTTGCCCGCTTCGGCCTCGGCCGTCAGATCGCGGGCGTACTTCGCGAGCGCATCGAACGTGCTCTCGGGATCGGGCGAGGTGACCCGCGTGTCACCGCGGACCTCGGCGAGCGCGGCCTCGACGCGCTCCGGCGTGATCCCGCGGGCCGCGAACAGACCGACCACCTCGGGACTGCCCGCACGGGTCAACGCGAGGAGCAGGTGCTCGGTCGAGACGTATTCGTCCGACATCTCCGCCGCGGCTTTCGAGGCGTCCGCGAGAACCGTCTGGAGCGCGGCGGACATGCCGGACTGCCCGGTCGTCTTCGGCAGCTTGTCCAGTTCGGATCGAAGCTCACCCAGCAGGGCCCGCGGCTCGGCCGCAAGCCGCTCGAGCACCGCGGAGGTCACGCCTTCGGGCTCCGCGAGCAACGTGGACGCGAGGTGGATGGGCCGGAGCTCGGGGTGCCCGGCCGCCTGCGCGAGGCTCTGAGCCGCCGCCAGGGCCGCTTGCGATCGGTGGGTGTATTGGGCTTCCATGCGTGGACCTCCTGGTGGTAGACCTGTCCCCCCGTATCAATAAGCAAGGCCCATGCCAGGCCAGAATACGCTCCTGGGCGGTGAGAGGGCCGATTTCGGTCGTAGTCGGGGAATGAAGCCGCCGATATGGCAGCTAATAGTGCCGAAATGGCGGACGCGGGTTCTCGGCCCCCGGGGCGCCACCGTACGGGGTTCGGTCGAGTCCCTTTCCCTGGGTGGGTGGGCAGAGGAACTGCACGCCGATCGGGACGAGCTACTGCGTTTCGACGCCGAACTCGACCGGGTCGCCGGCGCTGATGGAGGCCTCGGGGAGCAACCGGGTCCTCGCGAACAACCTCGTCCTCAGGGCGGAGTCCGTCCCGGCGACGCAGCCCGGACTCTTCTACTACGGCGCGCTGCAGATCCAGACCCCGTTCGGGAACGGAGCTCAGTGCTTTGGCGGACCCTCGCTGGCTCGGCTCCCGGTGGTGCAAGCGAGTGCGAATGGCGTGCTCGAGACGGCCGTCGACAACACGATGCCACCCTCGGCCTCGACGATCATCACGCCCGGTTCCACCTGGAACTTCCAGGCCTGGTTCCGGGACCCCGCCGCGGGCGGGGCGCTGTTCGACCTGTCGGACGGCTACTCGATCATGTTCGTGTTGTGATTCGGGTTCGCGGTCCTTCGGAGCCGGGCTCAGAGGGGTGCGAGCTCGAGCTTGGCTCCGTAGGACCGCATCGTCGACTCGAGCTGACGCGCGTGCGCTTCCTCCAGCGGAGCGAGCGGGAGGCGGACTTGGGACGGGCAGCGCTCGAGACTCGCGAGCGCAGCTTTGAGCGGGACGGGATTCACCTCGATGAAGAGGTCGCGCACGAGCGGCGCGAGGTGCTCGACGAGTTGCGCGGCCCGCGCTGCGTCGCCACCCGGGCGGGCGGCGCGTACGAGCTCGGCCACGTCGTTCGGGACGAGGTTGCCGATGACGCTGATCGCGCCCGCGGCCCCGTACTGCATGAAGTCAGCGATGCGCCCGTCCTCGCCGCAGAACACGGCGAGCCCGCTCTCCTGGACGAGCTCACGGATCCGCTCCGGGGAGTCGCTGCACTCCTTGATCGCGACGATGCTCTCCCACCGCTCGCCGAGCTCGCGCGCGAGCTCGGGCACGAGGTCCACGCCCGTGCGGCCCGGCACGTTGTAGAGGATCACGGGCGTGCTCGTCGCCTCGGCGATCGCGCCGTAATGGAGCAGCAACCCGTTCCGGCTCGGTCGGTTGTAGTAGGGCGTGACGACGAGCAGTGCGTCCGCGCCGCACGCTCCGGCGAACCGCGCCAGCTCGACCGACTCGTGCGTGTCGTTCGTGCCGACCCCGGCGACGACGGTGATCCGCCCGCGTGCCTGCTCGACCGCCGCGTGGATCAGCGAGCGGTGCTCGTGCTCGGTGAGGGTCGAGGCCTCGCCCGTCGTGCCCGCCACGACGATGCCGTCGGTCGCGGCCTCGACGTGGAATTCGACGAGGCTGGCGAAGACCTCGAAATCGAGCTCGGTACCCCGGAACGGAGTGGGGAGTGCGACGAGGCTTCCAGCGAGCGGGTGCTCCATGGTCGTTCGTGTCGGCACGGGTGGCTGTGGTGGTCGAGGTGGCGGGGTCCGGGTCAGGGATGCAGGATCAAGGCTCGCATTTCTCCCACGGCCGCCGCAACACCATACATGAGGGCGTGGGCCACGATCGCGAATCCGATGTTCAGCTCCTCGACGTGCTGCAGGGTGGCGACCGGCCCGACGTTGCCGTAGTCGAGACCGTGCCCCGCGTTGACGCGCAGCCCGAGGCCCCGCCCGTGGAGCGCCGCATCCCGCAGGCGGTCGAGCTGGCGCTCGCGCTCCGCCCCGGTCGCGTTCGCGTACGCCCCCGTGTGCAGCTCGACGAACTGGGCGCCGACCTCCCGCGCCGCGTCGAGCTGCTCCCTGTCCGGGTCGACGAAGAGGCTCACGAGGCCGCCGCTCGCGGCCAGGGCCGGGACAGCGTCCGCGAGCCGGTCCCGCTCGCCGCGGACGTCGAGCCCGCCCTCGGTCGTGATCTCCTCACGGGACTCCGGCACGAGGCAGAACGCGTCGGCGCCGCTCTCGAGCGCGAAGGCGAGCATCTCGGGCTCGAGGCTCGTCTCGAGGTTCAGGAACGTCGTGATCTCCGCCCGCAGCCGCCGCACGTCGTCGTCCTGGATGTGGCGGCGGTCCTGGCGCAGGTGGCAGGTGATGCCCTCCGCGCCGGCCTTCTCCGCCGCGAGCGCCCAGGCCACGGGGTCGGGGAAGGCCTCGCGCCGCGCCTGGCGCACGGTGGCGACGTGATCGACGTTGACGTGGAGCTTGACCATCGTGGTGACTTCCGGGCGCTGCCCATTCAGCGCCGGATGACGTTGACTTCTCCCGGCGCGAGCGTCAAGGGGATCCGCTCGAGCTCTTCGCCGTCCCGGTACAGGACCAGGGTCGCCGCCGCCTCGCTCACCGAGACGACGCGCGAGCGCCCGTCCTCGAGGTCCTCGCGCGACATGCTCATCATCGACTGTTTGGTCCGGATGACGAGCGAGAGCGCCTCGCCCGCCGCGTCGAGCACGCCCATCGCTGTCGGCGGCGGCTCGGTGCCCTGCCACTCGAACCGCATGTGACACCGCCGGTACAGGAGGATCTCGATGCCCTTGGAAGGCGTCGACTCGTCGAGGTCGAGCGATTCGCTCAGCACGTCGTCCCCGCTGGCCGTCAGGTACACGTGCCGGCGCGGCACCTGCTCGATCACGAACACGCCATCCTCGTCCGTGCGCCCCGACGGGCCGCCGATGGACGTGAAGCCCGACGGGGTCCGGCTCGTGACGAGATTCGCCCCGACGTGGACGTCCGCGAGCGGGACACCGTCGTGGGCGAGGACGCGCCCTTCCAGCCGCTCGTGGAAGGCGTCCTCGGGGACGCGCAGCACGAGCTCCTGTTCGCCGGCTTGGACCGCGTCCGATTCGATTGCGAGCAGCGTCCGAGAGTCGTAGGCCCGGATGCGGTACGTGCGCTCCGACAGGCCGCCCAGGGTGAAGTCGCCGGCCTTGCCCGTCTTCGCCCTCTGCTTCTTCGGACGCGCGAGGTCCTCCGCCGTCTTGGACGGAATCCGGTAAGGGTCGATGACCGTCGGGTCGAGCAGGCCGACACTCCAGCCCTTCGCGGGCTTGTCGTCTGCCCACAGGACGCGTCCGTGGATCGACAGGGCCTCGTCCCCGAGCACGAGATAGAGCGGGGGGATGGGCTCCTCGCCGCGCAGCCGGGCCCCGAAGCCCGCGACGATCGCGGGCCGCAAGCCGCGCTTGGCGGCGACGATCGGAACGTTCTCCGGCGCGTTCGCGCTCACCGCGAGCTGGAAGCGCCCGACCCCGTCGGTCTCCGTCTCCACGTCGAACACCTTGACCGTCGCCCCTTGCACCGGCGCGCCGCTCTCGAGCACGACGACACCCGAGACGAGCTTCTCGCCCGCCCCGGCGACGAGGGTCTCGGACTCGGGCGCGAGGCGCAGCACGAGCCCGCGCGTCGAAGCCTCCGGGAGCTCTCGCACGTGCGATTCGTAGCCTTTCAAAGTCGCGGACAGGCGGCCGTCCTCGAGCGCGGGCACGGCCGCGAGCGCGAACGAGCCGTCCGCCGCGGACTTCGTGTTCCACCGGAGCCGGCTCGCTGAATCCAATGGGAGGGGGAAGCTCCGGAGGAGCAACATCCCGGCGACGTCCACCGACACGATCGCACCGCTCAGGCCGTTGCCCTCGCCGTCGACGACGCGCCCCGTGAGGTCCAGACGCCGCGCGACGGGGATGATGAGCTCGCGCTCGCCCGTGCGCCGTTCGGCCGTCGCCGCCATGACGCACGCCCACTCCTCACTGATCGCGATGAGCTGGGCGGAGTCGTTCCTGAGCGTGACCTCGAAGCTTCCGTCCCCGATCGTCCGCGTCATCACGGCCCCCGGCACGCGCCCTCCGAACGGGCCCCTCACGTTGAGTGCGACGCCGACGTCGAGCACCGGCTCGCCTTCGATGTCGAGGACCCGCCCGCGCGCGATCCACGGCTCGCGCTGCTCCTCAGCGGCGCTCGCCTCCACGAGCTGCGGCGCGACCACCGGCGCCGGCTCCGGGACGCGCTCGCGGGCGGGCACCGTCTCGTCCGCGGCGAGGGTGACGGCATCCGGCGTAGAGGACGTGGCGATGGGGGGGCCCGAGACGGTGAGCGGCGGCACGTCCTCGCCCGCGAACCGACCGAACGCAAAGTATGCCGCGCCGACCAGCGCCGCGACGATCAGGGTCAGCAGCGCGTTCTTCATCGCACCGGATGATAGTCGGGCGCCGAGACTGAAGGCGCGAAGGCCGAGGATTCAGCCTGGCGGCCGGCGGCGCGCTGGTCGGCGAGACTCGACTTCGCGTGCCGGTGAGGTTCTTGGCTGGGACCGGGTGAAGTTGAGCTAATCCATGCTATCGAATGGAAATAGAAGTATGATTGAGCTTTCTGACCTATTTATGCGCTAAATCCATGCTATCGAATGGATATATCTAGTTCTTCACCGCTGATTCGCCGATCATGCCATGAATCCACCCGATAGGATGGGTTTGAGCTCGGTGAGCTGGATCCAGGAACCAAAGCATGAACAACGGGCAAGCGAGCATTCGATTCGGAGCGGCGCTCCGAGTCAGGCGCAAGTCCCTCGGCCTGAGCCAGGTGCAGACCTGTGATCTGGCCGGGGTCGGACCGGCCTTCCTCTACGAGCTCGAGCACGGCAAGCCCACCGTGCGGATGGACAAGGTGCTCGCGGTCCTGGAGGTGTTGGGCCTGGGGCTCGAGCTACGGGAGAGCCGCGAGTCGCTCGCCGTGAGCTTGGAGACGAGCGGATGAGTCTGGAGCTTGCCGCGCTCAAGAATGTCCTCGAACTCGAGGTCTTCCGGGGCCAGGCACGTGTCGGAGTGCTGAGCCGAACGAAGTGGGGTTCGCGCTTCGTCTACGACCGCCTCGACTCGGGCGGTCACCCGGCCGATGCGCCACGCGCCGTCGCGTTCAGCATGCCCGTTCGCGAGGCGCCCTACGAGGTCAGAGGCGTCAACCTCCACCCCTTCTTCGCCGGGTTGCTGCCGGAAGGCTTGCGGCTCAGGGCACTGGCGCGGGGCGTGAAGACCTCCGAGGACGATCTCTTCTCGCTGCTCGTGGCTGCGGGGGGTGATGCCGTCGGGGACGTGTGGGTCCAAGTGCCCGGTGTGGACTCGACTCGCACCGAGCCCATGCTGGATACGACCCACCTGGCGGAGTCCTCGTTCAAGGAGTTGCTGGACGCGAGCCTGGGCCTCGGCGAGCGCGCAGACCGGGTGACCGTGGCGGGGATCCAGCCCAAGGTCTCGGCGGCGCGGATCTCCATTCCGCTGCGGGCGAGGTCGCGTCGCTACGACTCCATCCTCAAGCTCTCACCGCCGGAATACCCCAAGCTGGTCGAGAACGAAGCCTTCTTCATGCAGCTGGCGCGGTCGATGCGGCTGGACACGGCCGCGGTGCGGCTCGTGCACGACCGCGATGGCGCAGCGGGCCTGCTCGTCGAGCGCTTCGATCGTGTGCAACAGGGGGCGGACAAGCAGACTCCACTGCTGCGGCTCCACCAGGAGGATGCCTGCCAATTGCTCGATCGCTACCCCGCTGACAAGTACCGCATCAGCCTGCGAGAGGTCGCCGAAGCGCTGGAGGTCTGCTCCGCTCCGGTGGCCGAGCGCCTGCGGCTCCTGCAGCTGCAGGCGCTGTCGTACGTGATCGGGAACGGCGACTTGCACGGCAAGAACATCAGTCTCCAGGTCGTTGAAGGCCGCGTGCGTCTCACCCCGATCTACGACCTGCTCTCCACCCTGCCCTACGGCGACGAGTCACTCGCCCTCGAGCTCGAAGGCCGCGACAAGCGACTCCGCGCCGAGGACTTCATCGCTTTCGGCGAGCGCATCGGGCTCCGGAGCGCCGCCACCCGGCGAATGCTCGACACCCTGATCAAGGGCGTCGGTCCGTACGTCGAGCACTTGAACGAGATCGGCCTCAGCGAGCGTAAGACGCGCCACATGCAGCGTGTCATCGCCGAGCGACTGGGCATGCTCGGAGCTTGACCTCGCGCTCCGCCGGGGGAGCGGCGGAACCTCCACGGAACGGCTCGGTTCAAGGGACTCTCCAGCCCATGGCCCCCTCCCGACACACGCCGCCGGTCGCCTGCGCGCTCGTCCTCCTGAGCCTCATGCCCGCGGCGTGGGGGCAGGCCGGGGGCTACGTCGAGGTGTTCATGGAGGGCACCCTGGCGCTCGAGGCCGGTGAGCTCGCCGTCGCCCGCGAGCGCTTCTCCGCGTGCCTCGCGCGCGGCGCGTCCAACCCGATCGTCGCCTTCCACCTCGCGTGCGTCGAGGCGCGGATGGGCGCCGGCGAGGCGGCGCTCGGGCACCTCGAGGCTGCGGTTGGCTTCGGCTACGTCGATGCGGAGGTCGCGCTCACCGATCCGGATCTGGAGTCGCTGCACGCGAACCCGCGGTTCGAGAGCGTCGTGCGGCGCATGCGCGAGCGTCGAACCCTGGCGCGGAGCGGAGCGCACGCCGCGGAGATCGACCGCGTCTGGCCCGATCCGAGACGCGCGATCAGCCCCGACGGTCTGCGCTCGGTCACGCTCAACGGCCTCGTGCTCGACGAGCTCTCCGGGGCGGTGCTCGCCTCGCTCGGAGGCCCGGTGCTGCGCAGCGAACCCGTGTTCGCTCCCGATGGAAGTGTGATCGTCACGACCCATCCAGGCGGAGTCCTCCGCGTGTGGGACGCGCGGGAGCGCCGCACCTATCCGCTCCTGCACGAGCTCGACGGTCTCCCGGACTCGTGGGCGTGGCTCTCCTTCGACGCGAGCGGCACGCGGCTGCTCTACTCGGCGACGGCACTGGGCGCAACGGAACGCAAGGCCCGGATCCTGCGTCTGCCCGCCGGCGTGTGGGAGCAGCGCCTCCAGCAGCCGGCGAACGCATTCTCGGTGCTCGCTCCGGACGGCCGGACGGCGCTGCTCGGCGGTCATGTCGAGAGCCACTCGATGTTTCCGGAGTACAAGCGGAAGGAGACGCTCTTCCATCTCGTGGACTTGGACACGGGCGCGGCAATCGCGAGTGGGCACACGCGGGGCTGGCCCGCATCCACCGGCTCGTTCAGCTCCGACGGCAGACATGCCCTGGCGTACAGTTCGTCGTGGAGCGGTTCCGCAGCGCTCATCGTGTTCGACGTCGAGGCCCGTGCGACCGTGGGCGTGATCGAACGGACAGCGGACATCTCGGCGGGCGCTGTGTTCGCCAGAGATCCCGCGCACCTCCTCACGGCGGGGCGCGGCGGCCGCCTCGTCCGGCGCTCGCTGCCCTCGCTCGAAGCCGTGAGCTCCTGGCAAGCCCACGCCGGCGACGTCCTCGCCCTGCGGGCGAGCGCGGATGGTGAGCTCGCCTTCACCTGGGGTGAAGACGGATTCGTGCGGTGCTGGTCGAGCGCGACGGAGGGCATGCTCTGGGAGCGCGAGCTCGGCGCACAGCCTCGCGAACCGATTCGTTTCATGCCGATGCGAGTCGACGGCGGCCGACTGGTGATCCCGCGCGCGAACGGGTTCTTCGTCCTCGATGCCAAGACGGGCGCCAGGGAGGACGCGCGGCAGAGCGCGGTGCGCGTGTCGGGACGGCCGGCGGTGGACTCGCAGGAGACCGTGGTTGCGGTACCCTGCAGCGACGGAACCGTACGTGTCGTCGAGCTCGAGAGCGGCGCCGAACGTGCGCGCCTCGAGACGGGTATCGGGCCGCTGGGCCGCATCGAATTCGGCCCGCATGGGCAGCGGCTCGCGGGCATCGGGCGGGGGGGCGTGTGGCTGTTCGACGCGAGCTCCGGCGCGCTCGTGGCCGAGTTTCCGGCGCAGGCTTCGAGCGACGGCAGCTGGCCCGCGCTGGCGTTCCGGCCGGACGGAGGCACGGTGGCGACGTGGAACACCCAGCGGCGCTCCGCGCTGTGGGATGCGAGCTCCGGGGCGCACGTCGCGTGGCTCGACGGCGCGGAGGGAGCCGTGCGCCGCGCTGCCTGGAGTCCGGACGGAGCGCTGCTGGCCACGGCCGAATGGAGCTGCGCTCGCGCGTCGTGTCCGGACGGGACGGTCACCCTGCGAACAGGGGACACGGGCCGCCCGACGGGCGTCGTCCTGCCGCACCCTTTGGGTGTGACGGGTATCGCCTTCACCGCGGACGGCGATCGGCTCGCGACCGCTTGCGCGGATGGGTTCGCGCGCGTGTGGGATCCAAGCGACGGCGCCTTGTTGCAGACCTTTGCCCACGACGACATCTGGGGCCTGGCCGCGGTGCGCTCGGTCCAGGTCAGCTCCGACGGCGCGTGGCTCGTGACGACGACCGGGACGCTCGGTCAGGTCTGGATCTGGGACCTGGCGACCGGCGTACTGCAGTGGCGCGTCGCGAACGGCGGCGGCCCATCCGCGATCCACGCGCTCCTGTCCGATGACGGGCGCCGCGTCTACATCACGGGGGACTATCTGATCGGCGGGATCTGGGACGTGCGGACCGGTGTCTGCCAAGCGACCCTGGTCGACGCGATCGCCGACGATTTCGTGGCCGCCGGTGACTTCCAGCGGCTGATCGCGACGGGCGCGGGCGCACTCCAGATTCTGGACGGCACGACCCTCGACTTGAACTACGCCTGGGTCCCGTATGGAAGCGCAGAGGGCAGCGCGGGCTACCTCGCCCACGCCCCGTCCAATCACTTCCGTGGCACCGCGGACGCCGCGCGGCAGTTCCGAATGCAGGTCGACGGTGCAGCCTATCCGCTCGACACTTTCGCCGCCGTGCTCCTGGACCCCAAGCGGGTGCGCGCCGCGGCGCGCGGGATCCCGGTCTTCCCCGCGCGCCTGCCCGAGCCCCCGACGCTGGAGCTGGTCGCGCCGCTCACGCGCGTGGTCGAGGGCCACGGCGCGGTGACGATCGAGGCGCTCGCCGCGGACTCCCTCGCGCTCGCAGGCCTCGCTTTCGAGGTCGAGCGCGATGGACACGCGCTCGACGCGAGCCTGCGCCGTGCAGCGACGACGGTGACGGAGACATCGAGGAGCGCCCGCCTCACGCTCACGATTCCGTGGCTGGGCGACCCGTCCGAGACGACGATTCGCATCTGCGCGGTCGCGCGCAGCGGCGTCCTCAGCCTCCCAGCCGTCGTCACGATCCGCTGGCGGCCGTGACCCGCGGCCGGGCACCGCGTGCTTCACGGCGCGGGATGATCTTCGGGCCCGGGGGCACGGGCGCGAACGCAGTTCATTAAGCTCAGGGGCGTCGTGCGCATCATCTCAGGTGAATTCGGCGGCCGCAGGCTCAAGTCGCCCAAGGGCGAGGCCACCCGCCCCATGCTCGATCGCGTGCGCGAGGCCATGTTCTCGTCGCTCGGCGCGCTCGTCGACGGCGCTCATGTCCTGGACCTCTTTGCGGGCACGGGGAGCCTCGGGCTCGAGGCGCTCAGCCGTGGGGCGGCGAGCGTGCGCTTCGTCGAGAGCGACAAGCGCGCCCGGCGGGTCCTCTTGGCAAACGTCGCGATGTTGGAGGTCGAGGACCGGGCCGAGGTCACAGCCGGCGACGCGCTCTCAGCCTCGCTCTGGGCCGGACCGGACGGCGCGAGCGAGTGGGCGCGGATCATCTTCGCCGACCCGCCCTACCCGCTCGTCCACGAGCGCGAGGGCCGGCGCAAGATGTTCGCCGCGGTGGCGGAGCTCGCCGCGGACGTGCTCGCCCCGGGCGGGGCGCTGATCCTGCACACGCACCCGCGCGACGCGGAGGCGAAGGACTTCCCCGAGGGCTTCGAGCTCGAGCGGCGCGAGTACGGGCGCACTGCGCTCTGGTACTTGCTCAAACCCCTGTCCGAGGTCGACGCTCCGCCGGTGGGGGAGGCGGGCACGGCGTGAAGGAGCTGCGCGGCAGGCTCTTGCTCGACGGGGCGCTCGTCGCGGGCCGGATCGGGATCGACAAGGGGCTCATCGCGCGCATCGAGCTCGAGCCGAACACGCGCGACGCTGACTCGCTGCCCGTGATCGCGCCCGGGCTCGTCGACCTCCACATCCACGGCTTCGCCGGCTCCGATCCGCTCGACGACCTCGGGGGCATGGCCCGTGGGCTCGCGCGGCACGGCACCACCGCGTTCCAGCCGACGCTGTTCCCGCGCGATCCGGAAGCGCTCGGAGCGGACGCGGAGCGTGTTTGGAGCGCCGCGCAGGCGCTGGCCGAGACGCCGGCGGCGCGCGTCGTCGGCCTGCACCTCGAGGGGCCGTTCATCAACCCCGAGGCCGCGGGCGCGCTCCCCGTCGCCGACCTCGCGCCGGCTTCCGTCGCGGGGCTGCGCAAAATCCTCGGACCGGCGACCGGCGACGGGCGCGGCATCCGCACGATCACGCTCGCGCCGGAGATCGCCGGCGCCGGCGACCTGATCCGCGAGCTCGTGCGCGCCGGCGTCCGGGTCTCGCTCGGGCACAGCCGCGCGAAGGCGGCCGAGGCGCGCGCGGCGGCCCGCGCCGGCGCCGTGGGCGCGACGCACCTTTTTAATGCGATGAGCGGGCTGCACCACCGCGAGGCCGGGCTCGTCGGCGTGGCGCTCACGGAGAGCGCGCTGTTCGCGGAGATCATCGGCGACCTCACGCACGTCGGCGCGGACGCCTTCGAGGTGGCGCTCGCCGCGCGCGGCCCCGAGGGCTTGTGCCTCGTCTCCGACGCGCTCCGGGGCGCCGGCACCGGGTGCGACGTGTTCCACTGGCACGGCCGCGAGCACATCGTGCGCGACGGCACGTCGTACTACCCGCCTGCGGAGCCAGGCGGCGAGCCGCAGCTCGCCGGTACCGCGTGCTCACAGCTCGAGATGGTGCGCAAGCTGGTGAAGGCCGGCATCGCGACGGTCCCCGAAGCGCTCACGATGGCGAGCGCGACGCCCGCCCGCGCGCTCGACCTCGACGGCGAGCTCGGCTCCATCCGCGTGGGTGCGCGCGCGGACCTGATCGCGCTCGAGACCCCCGGCCTGCTCCTGGCGCGGTCGCTCGTGGGCGGCTGCGACGTGATCTAGCGCAACAACCGCAAAGCTCCGATCCCCCTGCGGGCCTCTCGACGCCGCTGGCGGGGTTGCCGGGACCCCTTCGGACGACCCACAGGAGTCGTCTCGATCGGCCTGCGGCAGAGCGGAGCTCAGCTCTCCGAGTATCGCTGGGAATCCTTCTGGAACATGATGGCGACCGTCTACGTGCTCATGACACTGGAGCTTGTCAGAGTTCGACGGCGGATGCCGGACGACCTGGCCGTCTCGCCCTTATGATCCAGGGCGCAAGGATCGCAGCCACCGGTGAGGGCCGCGGCCGCTCGCCCCGCCCCATGCCGCGCACCCAGGAGCCGACTGCCCGAGACACCACGGTCCCCATCGGTCTCGCGGTCTCGGCGGGGGGCGCCTTGCACCTCGCGCCGGCCGCGGTGCTCGCCGCCGACGAGCGTCTCCCGCGCGCGCTCGCGACGAGCCTGGCGCGCGCCTTTCGCGTGGACCTCGCCACCGGGCTCCTGCATCTCGCGTCGAAGGAGCTGCGCACCGAGCTGAATCCCTCGCTGGCCTTCGGACGCGAGCTCGGGAAGCTCTACCTCACCGCCCTGCGGGCGCGGGGCGCCGCGGCCGGCGAGCAGCCGATCTCGCCGGCGACCGCGGGGCTGTCCTCGCTCCTGGACTCGCTCCCGCCCCTCGCCGGCGCGGAGTACGCCACGGTGGAGACGCTCGCCGACGCGTGGCGCGCGATGGACGCGGTGGTGAGCGCCGAGCTTGCGGAGTTCGACGGCACGGTCCACGAGTACCTGCAAGCTCGCAACCCGGCCTGGCACGCCGTCGGCCGGGTCACCTTTCACCTGGCCGAGCAGAAGCACGACGCGCAGGCGCCGTTCGCGTTCCTCGCGACGTACGCGGAGGGCGTGGCCGCTTCGGGCCGCGTGCGCCACCTGCCGCTCGGCAAGGCGCTCAGCGTGTACAGCGCGGACCGGGAGCAGCTCCTGCGCCTGCTGCGTCCCGTCCACGCGGCCGCCGAGCGCAACCCCTTCGTCAAGTCGTTGGCCGACTCGGGCGAGCTCTACGAACCGCTCGCCTGGACGCCCGCAGAGGCGCACGCCTTCCTGCTCGCGATCCCCGACTGCGAGGCCGCCGG
>SMVQ01000099.1 GCA_004357655.1 Planctomycetota bacterium | reverse complement strand
CCTCGCTGGGCTCGTCAGCGGAGAGCGGCGCCTGGTCTTCCCGGAAGCAACGCTGGTAGGGCAGCCCCATGTTGTCCCACGGCGCCTCCGCCAGCGCGCGCAGCGAACCGCGCAGGACGCCCTCCGTCACGTAGCGCGACACGCCGTCCGCATCCACCTCCTCGAGCAGCACGTGGAAGTCCGCGTCGCCGGTGTCCGAGGTCACGTAGAGCGTGACGACGGGGTGCCCGACGACCACGACATCATGCTCGAGCGGCGGCGTCGTGTACGTGAGCGACTTCGCGTCGTTCGGCGCGAGGTCGGGGTACATCATCACGCGCGCCGCGCCGACCGCATTGTCCCAGCGCGTCGCCATGCCCGTGGTCGTCGTGGGGTCGACTTCGTACGCGTCGCCGGCGCCCGACCCCTCCGGCGGCGCAGCCAGGAGGAGCCCGTCGTTCACCGAACCGACGCTGCCGGAAGGTCCGGCGCCGAACCAGAACCGCGTCGGCCGCGCATCGGCGAGCGGCCAACCGGCCGCGGACTGCCAGACCCACTCGCCCGGCTCGTCCATGAGCGCGTAGTTCACCGGCGCGCCATCGTCGATCCCGTTCTCGACCCCCTTGAGCCAGCGGTCGAACCAGCGGTGCTGCTCGATCGCGTTGAGGCGCGCGCGCTCGGCGTTCAGCTGCATGTCGGGCATGCCGGCGTGCGCCCAGGCGCCGATCGTCAGCTTCTGCGGTCCCGCGTAGTTCGCGTACCACAGCGTGGCCCCGGAGACGAAGATGTCGTACCAGCCGTTCATGTGGTAGGCGGGCACCCGCGCGGCATTGATCGCGGCGAGAAAGGCCGAGGGTCCGTGCTCCGCGTAGTTGAGGGTCGGCGCAGCGTAGTCGCGGAAGCGGCCGGCGCCGTACTCCTCCATCACGTCCCAGTTGTCCTCGTGCTGAGCCAGCGCGGCCGCGAGCCACTCGCCCTCGGTATCCCCGTCGACACGGGGCGCGGGCGTGTCGAGATCGAGCTGGCGCGTCAGCTTCGCCCAATGGCCCATCATGTCCGAGCGGAAGACTCCGCCGGGGTAGATCAGGTCGTACATGTCGAACGCCGCGACAACCGGGAAGATCGCCTTGAGCGCCGGCGGCGCGAGCGACGCGTTCATGTACTGGGTGATCCCGAGGTAGGAGCCCCCGAACATGCCGACGTTGCCGTCGCACCAGGATTGATCCGCCAGCCAGGCCGTGATCTCGAAGGCGTCCTTCGTCTCCGCTTCCGAGAACAGACCCTCGAAGCGGCCGAAGGACGCGCCGCTCCCGCGCACACCCACCGCGGCGACGACGTAGCCGTGCTTCACGAGGAGCTGCAGGTCCGCCTGCACGTCGACCATCGAGCGGATGTCCGGCGCCAGCCCTCCACGGGAGAACATGGCCATCAGTTGGCTCGGGTTGCGGTGGTAGCGCGAGTGCGTCCACACGACGGGCAGGGGCTCGTCGACGGGGACCCCGTCCACGGCGGGGCGCGTGACATCGATGGCGAGCTTCACGCCGTCCCGCATCTCCAAGTAGCGGGAGAAAGTCGTCCACTCGCTGAAACGCTCCTCCGACCAACCCTCGTAGCGGCCGAACTCGGAGACCTTCGCCGGCGCGTCTTGCGCGGCGGGGACGGTAGTGAATGAGCGGCCACACGGCAGGGCGACGAGCGCGAGCACGCCGCCGAGGCCGGCCTGGATCGTCATCTCATGCTCTCCGGCGCGCGAGCGCTCGACCTCACTCCTCCGCGATGCAATAGACGTGCGAGCGCCCGCGCAGGAACAGCTCGTTCCCCACGATCGCCGGTGACGCATCGAATTCGTCGTCGAGGGTGTTGACGACGAGGCTCTTGAACTCGGGGCCGGCGGCTACGACTTCAATCGTGCCGTCGCGGCCCGCGAAATAGAGGTGCCCGTCCGCCGCGACCGGTGAGGCGTACGCATTGGCGAGGCCGGAGAGACGCTCCGGACCGTAGAGACGTTCGCCGGACTGCACGTCGAACGCCGAGAGCAGGCCGGAGTCCGACTTGAGCGAGTAGAAGATCCCGTCGTAGGCGATCGGTGACGGGACGTGCGGCGTGTCGCCTTCGCTGCTCCAGAGCAGGGCTTCGCTGTCCTCCGCGACGTCGCCCTTCGCCTGCGCGACGCGGATGGCGCGGAAGGCGCCACGCCGGCCACCGCTCACGAACAAGAGCACGCCGTCGTGGTAGACGGGGCTCGTGATGACACCGGCACCCCCGCCGCCCCCGCCGCGTCCACCGCGGCGTCCGCCCTGGCCAGGGCCTCCCTGCCCGCGACCTTGGGCGCCAAAGCTCGCGAGCCCGCCCGCGAGCGCAGTCTGCTGGGCTCCATCGCCGTCACCACCCTCGTGCTCACCGCCGTCTCCGTCGCGGTCGCGGTCGCGGCTGCGACCGCCCTCGCGCCCGCCTGGTGGGCCGCCGAAGCTCTGCTCCTGGCCGTAGGCCCAGAGCTCCTTCCCCGTCGCGAGGTCGTACGCGATCGTACGGCCGGCGCCGACGATGACCTGTGGCCCGCCCTCGACTTCGACGACGATCGGCGTGCTCCACGTCGTCGCGCTCTCGCGCGCCTGACGCCAGCGCTCTTCGCCCGTCACCTTGTCGAGCGCGACGATGAACGAATCTCCGTTGTGGTCCCAGTTGTGGATGAGGAGGTCGCCGTAGACGATGGGCGAGCTGCCCTCGCCGAAGGACATCGCGATATCGAGGTCACCGAGGTCCTTCTGCCACACGGGCTCGCCGTCGAGCGTGTACGCGAAGAGTCCGAACGAGCCGAAGGAGGCGTAGATGCGCTCGCCGTCCGTCACCGGCGTGGACGAGGCGAACGAGCCGTCGCCGTGCGTGCCTTGATGCGGCGTGAGCGTGTTCGCGAGCTGTTCCCACACGACCGAGCCGTCCTTCCGATCGAGCGCTACGACGAGGAACACGTGCTCGACGGGCGGCTTCGATCTCCCGAAGCCTCCGAAGCCGCGTCCGCCACGCGGCCGTTCCTCGGGCTCCTCTTCCTCGACGGTGGGAACGGCGGTCGTCACGAAGACCTTGTCCCCCCAGACGATCGGACTCGACGAGCCCTTGCCCGGAATCGCCGTCTTCCAGCGCACGTTCAGCTCCTCGCCCCACTCGATCGGTGGCGAACCCTCCGCGATGCCGTTGCCACCGGGACCGCGCCAGCCCGACCAGGCGTCCTCCCCTTCGGAAACGGCGTTCGAGAAGAGAGCGGAACAGACGAAAACGGTGGCGGTGACGAACATGAGACGTGTCTCCTGGGGGGATTCGTTCGAGCGCTCACAGGATACTGCCCGCGTGCCATCCGCGTGAGCCCATGTCGCGAGCCGCCCAAGATCCGGTGCAAATGGCGCCGCCCCACCGTCGCCGCTAGTCTTGGCGTTCCCCCACGGAGCTTCCATGCACAAACCTCATACATTCCGCACCTGTCTCGCGCTCCTCGTCGCATCCGTCCCGACCCTGCGCGCCCAGGACGCGGCGCTCGAATGGACGGAGCCGAAGCGCACCGCCGCCGCCGCCGTGGACGCGCGCGCGGAGACCCTCGTCGACGCGAGCCGCCGCATCTGGGAGCTCGCCGAGCTCGCGCTGAAGGAGCACCGCTCGTCGGAGCTCCTCGCCGCGCTCCTCGAACAGGAAGGCTTCACGGTCGAGCGCGGCGTGTCCGACATGCCCACGGCTTTCGTCGCAAGCTACGGCGAGGGTCACCCCATCGTCGCCTACCTCGCCGAGTTCGACGCGCTCCCCGGCCTCTCCCAGAGGGTCGCGCCCGTGATCGACGTCCTCGTCCCCGGCGCCGGCGGCCACGGCTGCGGCCACAACCTCTTCGGCGCGGGCAGCGTCGGCGCGGGCATCGCGCTCAAGGCAGCGATGCAGAAACACGACCTCGCCGGCACCGTGCGCGTCTACGGCACGCCCGCCGAAGAGCAAGGCATCGGCAAGGTCTTCATGGTGCGCGACGGCCTGTTCGACGACGTCGACGCGTGCCTCTCCTGGCACCCGAGCAACGAGAACAGCGTCTCCGTGGACCCGAGCAAGGCCCTGCGCTCCTTCGAGGTCACCTTCTACGGCCGCTCCGCCCACGCCGCGGGCGCCCCGTGGAAAGGCGTCTCCGCGCTCGACGCCGTCGAGGCCTTCGAGACCGGCCTCAACCTCCTGCGCGAACACATGCCCGAGTCCGCGCGCATCCACTACGTCGTCACCGACGGCGGCCAGGCGCCGAACGTCATCCCCGCCCGCGCCAGCATCTGGCTCTTCACGCGCGGCAAGGACTGGCCGGAAGAGGAGCAGGTCTATGAGCACGTGCTCAAGATCGTCGAGGGGGCGGACCTCATGGCCTGGGGCGAAGAACACGGCCGCCCCGAGCGCGGCTACCGCGCCCCCGAGGTCGACGTCTTCACGGGCCTCTACCACTACAACCCGAACCACGCCGCCGCGCGCGCCGTGCACGCGAACCTCGTCCTGGTCGGCCCGGCCGACTACACCGAAGCGGAGCACGTGTTCGCACGCCACCTCCAGACCGCCTTCGAGGTCGAGCCCGACGGCATGCACACCACCGTGACCCCCTTTGACCCCGACGCCGCCCCCGAACCCGGCGGCTCGACCGATGTCGCGAACGTCTCGTGGATCTGCCCGACGATCGACCTCAGCGTCGCCAACTGGCCGCAAGACGTCCCCGCCCACTCCTGGGCCTCGACCGCCGCCTCGGGCTCGAGCGCCGCCTACAAGGCGATGCTCGTCGCGTCGAAAGTCCTCGCCGCGGCGGGCGTCGACGTGCTGACGAAGCCGGAGCTCGTGCGAGCCATGCGCGCGGAGTTCGAGGAGCAGTCGAAAACGTTCCCGTACGTGTCACCGGTGGGGCCGGAAGTGATGCCGGGCTTGCCGTCGCACATGCGGGGGGATTAGTCGAGTCCTCACCTACCTGCCCCTCCCCGAAGATATGAGGGGCCGGCAGGGACTGCCGAACGATCAGGTCGCGATCGCTCTCAGTCGCAGAAGGTCACCGTCAGCCCGTCGGTCAGGTTGAACGGCGCACTGCCAGCCGGATCGCGGTACCAGAACTGGAAGTTGCGCGTAGTGCCGGCCTGGAACTGCTGCATGTCGAGCTGCCAGGCGGCGGCGCCAGCTGCGTCGACGATGACAACGGGCAGCCGGACGATGGCGCCCCCGACACACATGAATCCGCTCCCAAAGGGCGCGTTCTGCTGCTCGGGACCGTGAAAGAAAACTCCGAACTGCGCCGGTGG
>SMVQ01000098.1 GCA_004357655.1 Planctomycetota bacterium | reverse complement strand
CATCGAGGGCCTGACCGCGCGGCGCCACCGGGACCACGGCCAGGCTCTCGAGCGGCTCGAGCGCTCGCCCGACGCCGACATCCGGCGCGCCGCGCTCGTCGCGCAGGGGCCGCTGCAGGCCGATCGCCACGCGTGGGTCGCCCGTCTGTTCGGCCTCGCACAGAACTCTGATGTCGCGCTGCGCGAGGGTGCCGTGATCGCGCTCGCCCGCGTCCGACTGCCGGCGGCCGTCCAGGCCCTCTACCACTTCATCCGCGACCCGGCGGAGTCCGTGCGCTTCGAGGCGTACTACGCCGTGACCGCTCTGCGCCGGCGCGACTCGATCCCGCTGCTCTTCGACCGCCTGGACGAGGAGGTCGACTGGCTCGAGTGGTCGCCGCACTGGAGCCTCCGGATGCTCACCGGCGAGGACCACGGGCGGTCGCCGGCGCGCTGGCGTCACTGGTGGAGCGACGTGGGCGCGACGTTTGCGATGCCGACCCATGCGGAGGCTCTGCGCCTCGAGCGTGAGCGGCGCGACCGCCGGCGGGTGAACGATACGCGCGCCTCGTTCTACGGGCTCCAGATCACGGGCGACCGGGTGTGCTTCGTGCTCGACGCGAGCGCATCGATGAAGGGCGAGACGCCGTCTGGCCTCACGCGCCACGAGGCCGTCCGCCGAAACCTCATCCGGCTCCTGGGACGCCTGCCCCTGGGGCACCGCTTCAACATGATCTTCTTCGCGTGGGACAGGCACCCCTGGCGACCGCGCCTCGTCCCGCTCGACGAGGAGTCGCGGGCATCGGCCCTGCGCTTCGTGTGGCGCGACCCGATCCGCAGCGGCACGGCGATCTACGACGCGCTCGAGCTCGCGCTCGAAGACGAGGGCGTCGAGGTGATTTATCTCTTGTCCGATGGCGAACCCTGGGGCGGCAAGATCACGAGCATCGCGCGCATCCGGGACGTGATCGCCACGCGCGCGAACGAGAGCGGCGTCGTGATCCACGGCATCGCCGTGGGCGGCAGCCGCAAGCTGCTCGCCGGGCTCGCACGCGAGACCGGCGGGGAGTACGTCGAGGTGGAGTGACAACGGAGAGGAATCGGTGCGACTCCGTGCGGCGGATTGTGAGATGGCGCTCTCAGCCGGATTGCAGCCAGCGGTCGAGGAGCCGTGACGACACCTCGATGAAGTCGCGCTCGGTCACGATTCCGACGAGCTTGCCTTCCTTGACGATGGGCAGGCAACTGACCCGGTGGCGCTGCATGAGGTGGATCGCCTCGAGCGACGACGTCTCGGGCGTCACCGTGAAGGGGTCGCCGCACATGATCTCGCGGATGGCGAGGGGTTGGGTCCCCGACCCGTCGGCGAGCGTCCGCAGGAGGGTGCGGTGCGACAGGATCCCGACCAGCCGGCCCTCGGCGCTCTCGACCGGGACGTGGCGGATGTGCTTCCAGTCCATCAAGCTCGCGGCGAGGTCCACGAGGTCGTCGGGCCGCACGGTGAAGAGATCCGTCGTCATCATCTGGCCGACCGTCCGCACGCTCTCGAGGTCGTCCGACTCGTCCTGGAGGTCGGCGAGCTCCCAGGTGTGGACGGGGTCCCTGCGCTCGAGGCCGGCACTCATGGCTGCCGTCAGCGCGCGCATCCGCTCCTGAACGTGGCCGTGGTCGGCCATGTTCGTGAGCGAGTCGAGCGCCCATTGGGCACCCGTGCGCCCGCAGGCGACGCGCTCGTGGATGATGCCGAGGAGCCGTTCGCTGTCCGCGTCGTCGACGCCGCGCAGCGCGAGGCCGTGTCGAGCGCGCGGCAGGAGGTGGTCCAGGATCAGCTCGTCGGCGTCCCAGGTCCGCCCGTCGATCCAGCGGAACCGCGAGCGCAGCCCGTAGCGTGCGGCGGCGTGGAAGTTCGCCTTCGCGTCATCGAAGGGCATGGCGCGGGCCACGTCGCCGTACTCCTCCGCCAGCGCTCCGATCAGGCCGTAGAAGAATGCGGCGTTCGCCATCTCGTCGACGACCGTCGGACCCGCGGGCAGCGCGCGGTTCTCGATGCGCAGGTGCGGGCGCCCGTCCGTGATCCCGTAGCAGGGGCGATTCCAGCGGTAGACCGTGCCGTTGTGGAGGCACAACGCCTCGAGCTTCGGGACGCGACCGTCACAGAGTGTGGCGAGCGATGACTCTTCCCGGTCGGCTGCGACCATGATCGGGAAGCGCGCGATGTCCTCGCGGAAGATCTCGAGCGGCGACTCGACCACCCAGCGGTCTCCGAAGCTCACCCGCTGGCGTCCGCCGCGCTGCGTCATCGCCTCCGACGGGCTGTCGAGCGCCTGCTGCATGAGTGGGATCCGGGTCTCCTGCCACAGCCGGCGCCGGAGCAGGACCGGAGCGTTGACGGCGGCGGCCAGCACCGGTGCGGTCACGAGCTGGGCCAGGTTGTAGAGCCGCGCGAACTCCCACGCGGACACCTGGAAGTGGGTCCGAAAGCTCGTGTTGCAGGCCTCGAGCATCACGTTGTCCTGGGTGACCTGGAGCTGGTCCACACCCTTGATCAAGGTCGTGAACTGCTGCCCGCGCATCTCGCGCGTGGTCCGGTTGAGCTCGATGTAGCGCGGGTGGGGGGTCATCGAATCGAGCGTGAGGTGCCCCTGCTCGAGCGTCGGCAGGATCCCGCACAGGACGATGCCCGAGCCGGCCTCGGCCGCCGCCGCGCGCACCTGGTCGACGATCGATTGCAGCTCGCGCTCCATGCCGGCGAGGCAGTCGCCCGAGAGTTCCCGGGGCTCCAGGTTCGCCTCGAGACTGAAGAGGCCGAGCTCCGTCGTGAACTGCCGCGGATCGAGCCGGCTCAACACCTCGAGCGCGGTGTTCGCCGGCTGTTGCGCCCCGTCGACGAGGACGAACTCCTGCTCCGCGCCGACGCGCCGCACGTCGGCCTCGATCCGCCCCTCGTCGATCATTCGCTCGAGGACCCTCACGTCCTCGAGCAGGTCCCGCATGAAGGTCTTCGGGCCGGTCTCCCGGCGCACCGCGTGGTCGCCCATCGGAGCGACCGCTACAACTCGTTGGCCAGGAAACGGACGACGTCGAGGGTCGAGATGATCCCGAAGACCACTTCATCTTCCGCCACCAGGACGCGGTGCACGCGCTCGCGGGCCATGGTCTCGCAGACCTCCTTCAGGCTCGCGTCGCGTCTCAGCGAGATGATGGCCGGGTTCATCCAGTGGCGGATGGTCTCGGTACCCCCGGTGACGGGGCTGTAGCCCTCGACCTCGCTCATGTAGGTGTCCCCCTCGTCGTCGAGCGGGTTCGCGAGGTAGTAGTCCGCCCGTTCGGTCTCGATCCTGCCGCCGCGCACGTGATCGGTCCTGGCCACGTCGCTCATCGAGAGCACGCCCACGAGCTTGCCGGTGCGGTCGGTGACGGGCGCGCCGCTGATGCGGTTCTCCTCGAAGGTGCGGATGGCGTCGCCGAGCGGGGCGTCGGCCGAGAGCGTGATCAGGCCACCTTGCATCAGGTCGCTCGCCTTGACTTCAGAGAGTAGGGTCATGGGTTTCATGGCTGTCGCTCCATGGGGGGTAGGGGGTTCGGTTCGATGTCGAGGACCTCGCGGATGTGGCTCGGCAGCCACCCCGTCGCCTCGAGCAGATCGCGGTTGGAGACGACCCCGAGCAACTCGCCGTCCTCCACCACCGGGACGTGGCGGAAGTGCCGCTCTTCCATGAGGTGCGTGATCTCGTCGAGGGTCTGGTCCGGTCCGACGCAGACCGGGTCGGGGGTCATGATGGTGGAGATTCTCATGGTGTGGGTGTGCTCCGGATCGGCCTTCCTTAGTGTCGGGTAGTGAGGCGCGAGACACCCGGGGCAGAAGTGCGTAGGCGGCCCTGAAAGAGGGCGAACGCAGTGGGCTCAGCTCACCCGCGAGCGATCGAGCCCGGCCAGGCACAGCCCTTCCGGCGCCTGAGCCGGGCCCGGCAGGACGAGACTCGCGATGTACCCGACCGCCACCGTCACTCCCACGCCGACGCCCGAGTACAGGAAGAAGTGCAGGTCCGTGCGCGATTGCACGAACCATAGGGTCGCGATCCCGGCTGCCGCACCGACGCCGGCGCCCGCTGTGTGCGCGCGCCGCGTGAAGATGCCGAGGACGAACAGGCCGCCGAGCGCGCCGGTGGTGAGGCCGAGCAGCTTCATGAACTCGTCGAGCAGCGAGCTTGCGCCCACGTGCGCGAGAACGAGCGCGCCCGCCGTCCCCACCAGCCCGAGGGCCACGGTACACGCGCGCGCGACACGCAGGTAGTGGCGCTCGGAGCGCCCATCGACGAACCGCCGGTAACCGTCGGTGACGAGCACGGTGGCGGTGCTGTTCATGCTCGTCGAGACCGTCGATTGGGCCGCCGCGAAGATCCCGGCCACCACGAGCCCGGCGATGCCGACCGGGAGCTCGCGCGACACGAAGAGCGGCAGGATCGCGTCCGTCGAGAAGGTCGGGTCGAGGCGCTCTGGGTTCGAGCGGTAGAATGCGAACAGCGCCGCGCCGAGGCTGTAGAACAGCGCTGTCGCACCGAGCGCGAGGAAGCCGTTGACCCAGATCGCGCGCTCCGCCTGCTTGCGAGTCGGCGTCGTCATGTAACGCTGCACGACGGCCTGGTCCGAGGTGTACGTCACCAGGTTGCTGAGGATGTTGCCGAAGAGGACGACCCACAGGGCAGTCGTCGTGGAATCGAGCGTCCAGTTCACGACCCGAAACTTGTCGTGCGCGCGCCCGACATCGATCAGACCCGCGCCCTCGGGCATCTCGATCGCGATGAGGACCAGGCAGAACAGCGCGCCGCCCAGGAGCACGACCGCCTGGGTGACGTCCGTCCAGATCACGGCGCGGATCCCGCCCATGGTCGAGTACACGATGGAGAACAGCCCCATGACGAGGATGCAGGCGTCGACGCCGATCGGTGTGATCGTCGCGAGCGCGATCGCAGGCAGGAGCAGGACGATCGCCATGCGCCCGATCTGGAACAGAAGGAACGACGCGCTCCCGAAGAGCCGCATGGAGATGCCGAAACGCAGCTCGAGGTACTCGTAGACCGACGTTGCGTCGATCCGGCGATAGAAGGGCAGAAACCAGAGAATGACGATCGGGGCGATCGCGAGGATCGATACGGCGCCGAGCGAGTACACCCAGTCCGTGGCGTAGGCCTTCGCCGGGATGGCCATGAACGTGATCGACGAGAGCGTCGTGGCGAAGATCGAGAGGCCCGCCGCCCACCAGGGGATCGTCTGCCCGCCGCGGAAGAAGTCGTCTGAGCCGCGGTTGCTGCGCGAGAACCACGCACCGATCCCGAGCATCGCGAGGAGGTAGAGCAGGACGACGGTGATGTTGAACGCGCCGAAGGCGTGCTCGCGGGGCACGGCGGACACCTTCCACACGGCCCTCGTGCGCGCGCGCGGCCGGACCTCGCCGGTCGGCACGACGATCCCGCCATCGAAGGGCACGGCCCACGTCGTCACCTGGTTGACGGGCGTCGCGCCCGCGCTCGTCCACGTGTCCGTGATCGTGTGGTAGAGCAGCGCATCCTTGGGGAAGCCGGGGTGCTCGTCGCGCAGCTCGGCGGCGCGCGCCATCAGCGACCCGTCCGCGCCGCCGAGGACGACGATGTGGGACGGTCCGAGGGGCGCCGCCGTGCCCGCCATGACGCAGCGCGGCAGGTCGGCGCGGCGCCGCCACGGGGTGGCGCGAGCGGGGTCGAGCTCCCACACGTCGGCGAGCAACTCGACTGCGCCCGTGTCGTCGGCGCGCCGGCCGCTCATGAGGTAGAGCCGCTCGCCGTACCCGTCGCGTTGGACGACGGCGACGGCGAACGCGCGCTCCGGTCCCGGAAACGGTGCGCCCGACCTCCATTCGGGCGCTTCCGCCGCGAGGTCGAGCGCGAAGACGTCGCGCGTGGCCGTCGCGAGCTCGCTCCCGGTCTGGCCGCCCAGGACGTACACGACGTCGCCGAGCAGCGCGGCGGCGGAGTGCGCGAGAGCCCGCGGCAACGGCGGGAGGTCGACGCGCGCGACTGTGCCGAGCTTGGAGTCCCAAGTCAGGAAGAACGCGTCGGCGAACGTCGTCGCGCCGTCGCTCCCGCCCGCGCAGAGGACGCCGCGCGGCGTAGAGACGGCTGCGCCGTAGGCGAGCGGGTGGGGGAGCGGGGCGGCGTCCCGCCACGCGAGGTCCTCCGCCGCGCCGCTCGCCCGCGGACTCGCGCGGGCGAGGACGCGAACGTGCGCGCGCCAGACCTTGTCATGCTCCCAGGCGGGCGCCGGAAAGTTGGCGCCACCCGCGACGATGAGTGCCCCGTCGTGCGCGCCGGCGAACGGCCCGGCCACGCCGATCGGGTCGGGGAACTCGGGCAGTGCCGTCCATTCGAGGAGGGCTTCATGCCCTTCCTGCGTGGCCGCGTGCGCGCCGCATGATGCGAGGGCGAGGAGCGCTACGGAACTCGAGTGGATCGTCCCGCTCTTCATGCGGCCGCGAGAGTAGCCGAAGTGCGGAGCCGCGGGCCGCTCCGTTCTTGCTCTCCTGCCTTCCCCTGCCTTTCCTGCCTACCCCGCCTTCCTAGCTCATCTTCTTCTGGTCAGGAGAAGATGAGCTAGGAAGGCGGGCAAGGCACGGAAGGGCAGGAACGGAGCGGCCCGCGGCTCCGCACTTCGGTTACTTGGCCCCGATCGAATCCTCGCCGTCCGTCAACCACTCGAGCGTGAGCGGTGCCCACGCGATCCGCGCGTACTCGTCTGCCTCGAAGAGCAGCCCGAAGGACTGGTCGGGGAGGGTGACGAGGCAGGAGTAGGCGGCTTTCCCGCGATAGACGAGCTTCGAGACGGGCCACGACGCGCCCTCGTCGTAGCTGAGGCGGACGGTCATGCGCTGGCGCGTCGTGCTCGCGGGGTTCGAGAAGAGGATCCTGCTCCGGCCGTCCAGGCCCGGCCACGTGAGCCGCGCGACGCTCGCCTGGCAGACGGGCTCGACCAGGGCGTACACGTCCTCGTAGTCGGACCAGGTTGCGCCGCCGTCCGTGCTGTGCGCCACGCGCCGGCGATGGTTGCCGTCGTAGCTGCGCATGTTGAGGGCGAGCGCGCCGCCCGCGAGCTCGATGACCTGGCACTCGTTCACCTTGGGCCGGACGGGTTGGCTCCGTTGCCAGCTCGCGCCGTGGTCGTCGCTGTAGATGACGTGTGAACCGAAGCCCACATCGTAGAGCGCCCGGTCGTCGCCGTTCGTCGGGTAGCTGTGGTCGCACGGGATCACGAGGCGTCCCGTGTTCGCTCCCATCTGGATCTGGATCCCGACCCCGGGACCGGTCGCGTACCAGCGCCAGCTGGGGTCCTTGACGGACTCCGTGATCTGTGTCGCGGGGAGCCAGGTCGTGCCACTGTCCGGGCTCTTCATCATCCATACCGTGCGCGTGCCCTGCGAGGTCCCCGCGTTGATGTGGGCCTCGTCATCGCTCTTCAATTGACGCGTGTAGGCGAGCCAGATCGTGTGCGTGTCTTCGTCGACGACCGCGCAGGGGTTGCCGCACGTGTTCCTGCCGTCGTCCGCCAGCACCGTCAGTCCACTCCAGGTGGCGCCCCCGTCGTTCGACTTGCGCATCACGATATCGATGTCGCCCGAGTCACCGGAGTTGTTCCGGCGACCCTCCGCGAACGCAATCAGCACGCCGTTCGGAGCCGTGACCACCGACGGGATCCGGAACGTGTTGTAGCCATCGTGCCCGGCCAGGAAGACGTCGACGTACTGGAGCGGCCGCTCCTCTTCGTACGTCGCGCCCAGGAATGTCATCGACTGGATCGCCATTCGGCTGCGCCGTGGACGGAACCCGAGGGAGCCGAGCCGCCGGTCATGGGCCTTGATGCTGTAGACCACCTTGCCATCGATCGAGAAGACGATCGACTGGCTGCGGCGCTCGACCACGAATTCGAATGGAACGCCGTCATCGATGACCGTGTTGCCGATCGTGCGCATGCCGCCATCGAACAGTGGGCCTTCGACGAACATCGTTCCCGTGTTGCCTTCGAATCCGAAGTGGTTGTCGCGGTCCAGGACGAACGAGGCCGCGCTGCGATCGAGGTTGAAGATCGCGAGTCGGGCGGAGAGGCGGAAGTCGCCCACGTCGGCTCCGAATGCCGCGGTCAGGTCCCCGGCGCCCGGGGCGCTCGCGAGGTAGCCCTGGTCCGTCAGCCAGTCGGTGTCCATGGTGAAGACCGCGACGGGCTCGCCGTCCTGGATGAAGACGACCGGCTCGTCCGCCTGTGCGATCGTCACGGCGGCGAGGGCCGAGAGGGCCATGGCGGTGGTGCGAAGGAGGCTCATCGTGGCGGAATTCTGCATCGTTTCGAGGTTAGGGGCGTGGGGGTACCCGGGCTTCTTTCGGCGCGCGGGGGGCGGAACCTTGGGCCGGAAACCGGGGATCCGGGGCGGGGGAAGGGCCCGTTGGGGCGCAGAACGCCGTGCGGGGGCCCGGGGGGCGCTCCAGAGCCCCGGAGGCGCGTCTGGCGGGATGGCCCGCGAGACACGAACATCTCGGCCATGATCCTCCTCCCGGCATGGCTCGCGCCTGTTCCGTCCATTTCGTCATGAAGCGCGAGCGCCTCACGGTCGCCCTGAACGGCGCGACGCTGATCGAGGCCGCGCTCCTGCCCGGTGCGCCGGCGAAGGGCCCGATCGGGCTGCAGCGCCACAGCGACCCGACCCAGGACGGACACGTCTGCGTGGAGGGGCTCTGAGCCGTGAAGTTGCTCTGCCTGTCGGCCGCCGATCTGCGCGCGGCGTTGCCCATGCGCGACGCGATCGAGGCGGTGAAGGACGCGTTCGCCGCGCTCTCGACGGGGCGCGCGGACGCGCCGCCACGGACGTCGGTGGCGGTGCCGCCCGGCAACGTCACCCTCATGATGGGGGCGCGCGTCGACGGCTTGGGGCTCGCAACGAAGGTCGTGTCCGTGTTCCCGCGTAATCGGGAGCTCGGAAGAGCGGTCGTGAGCGGGCTGGTCGTCGTGCTCGATCCCGAGACGGGCGAGCCGACGGCGATCTGCGACGGCACGTTCCTCACGGCCTGGCGCACGGGCGCGGCCAGCGGCGTAGCGACGCTCCTCCTCGCGCGGGAGGACGCCTCCGTTGCGGCGATAGTCGGCTGCGGTAACCAGGCGCGGACGCAGGTCCTCGCGATCGATTGCGTCCGGACGCTCGCGACGATCCGCGTCTTCGACCGCGACGCCGAACGCGCGCAAGCCTTCGCCGACGCGATGCAGACCGAGGTCCAGGCGCGACTCGAAGTGGCCCCGTCCGCGGATGACGCCGTGCGCGGTGCGGACGTGGTGTGCACGGCGACGACCTCGCCCGTGCCCGTGTTCGACGGCGCGGCGCTCGTGCCCGGGACGCACGTGAATGCCGTCGGGAGCTTCACGCTCGAGACGCGCGAGGTCGACGATACTACGGTTCGGCGCGCGCGCGTGTTCATCGATTCGCTCGAGTCAGCGCTCGACGAGGCGGGGGACCTCGTGCTCGCCGAGAGCGCCGGGGCGACGCGCCGCGAGGAGTGGACGGAGCTCGGGCTCGTCGCCGCGGGCAAGGCGCCGGGCCGGTCCGGACCGGAAGAGATCACGTTCTTCAAGTCGGTCGGCCACGCCGTTCAGGACGTCGCGACCGCCGCGCGCGCCGTCCGCGTGGCGCGCGAGCGCGGTCTCGGGCGCGAGCTGGTGCTCTGATGGCCTGGGAGCCACCGGACGACTGGCTGCGCATCACGACGATCGACGCCCACACCGCCGGCGAGCCCCTGCGCGTCGTGACCGGCGGGTACCCCGACCTCCCGGGCGCGACGATGCTCGCGAAACGTCGGGCGGCGCGCGGCCACCACGACGCCCTGCGCCGCGCGCTGATGCTCGAGCCGCGCGGGCACGCGGACATGTACGGTTGCATCCTCACGCCGCCGGTCACGGACGACGGTGACGTCGGCGTGCTCTTCATGCACAACGAGGGCTACAGCACGATGTGCGGGCACGGGATCATCGGGCTCGTGACCGTCGGCTTGGAGTGCGGGCTGCTGGCGACGAAGGGCCCGGTCGTCCGCATCGACACTCCGGCCGGCCGCGTGACGGCCACGGCCGACATGGAGGGCGGGTGCGTCCGCAGCGTCGCTTTCGAGAACGTCCCCGCCTTCCTCCTCGAGCGCGACGTCGCGCTCGACGTGCCCGGTGTCGGTGCTGTCACATGCGACCTCGCCTACGGCGGCGCGTTCTATGCGTACGTCGATGCGACGGCGCTCGGGATCGAGGTCGTTCCCGCCAACCATGCGCGGCTCGTCGACGTCGGCATGCGCATCAAGCGCGCGGTCATGGACGCGAAGGTGATCGCCCACCCGGACGGCGATGCCGACCTGGGCTTCCTGTACGGCACGATCCTCTCGCAGCCGGGAACGGAGGGCGCCTTCAGCCGCAACGTCTGCATCTTCGCCGAGGGCGAGGTCGACCGCTCGCCGACAGGCACGGGGGTGAGCGGTCGGGCCGCCGTGCTGCACGCGCGCGGCGAGCTCGCGCTGGGCGAGCGGATCACGATCGAGAGCCTGATCGGAACGCGCTTCGACGTGCGCGCGGTGCGCGCAACGCTCGTCGGCGACCTACCGGCCATCGTGCCGGAAGTGACCGGCACGGCGCACATCACGGGACGCCACGAGTTCTTGGTCGACCCCGATGACCCGTTGCGGGACGGGTTCTTGCTGCGTTGAGGGGCGGGTGGGCTGGACGCGGTGAGATGCCGGCAGGCCGCCGTCCAGGCTCACGAGCGGTCGCGAAGACCGGCGAGCGGAACGGGCTCGATGCGCGGTGCCAGGGAGCAGCGCACAGCTCCTACCGGACGTCCTGAAGCCGGACCGGCACTCGAAGTCTGCGTCCCTCGCGCTCGAGCTCGAGGACGACCTCCTCGCCGACCTGCTTCTCGGCGAAGATGCGGCGCAGGTCGTCCTGGAGCCGCACGGCGCGGCCGTCGATCGAGAGGATGACGTCCATCACGTTGCGAGCGGGATCCAGGCCGCGCAAGCCCGCCCGCTCCGCCGCGCTGCCCTTGCGCACGGAGCCTATGACGACGCCGTCGATCCCGGAGCGCCGCACGAGATGGTCGGGGACCATGACCACGCCTAGCCCGGCGCGCTCGGCGCTGCCCGAAGCGATGATCTGGGGGACGATACGGTTGATCGTGTCGACGGGGACCGCGAAGCCGATGCCCGCGCTCGCTCCCGACGGACTGTAGATCGCGGTGTTGATGCCGATCAGCCGCCCTGCGCTGTCGAGCAGCGGCCCGCCCGAGTTGCCGGGGTTGATGGCGGCGTCCGTCTGAATGACACCGTGGATGAGCGTGCGCGCGACGGACGTGATCGTCCGGTCGAGGCCGCTGATGATCCCAGTCGTCAGGGTCTGGTCCAGACCGAAGGGGTTGCCGATCGCGAACACCTTCTGCCCGACGAGCAGGTCGCTCGAGGTTCCGATCGGGATCGCCTCGAGGTCGAGCCCCACCGGGTTGATCTTGAGCACTGCGAGGTCGTGGGTGTCGTCGCCGCCGACGTAGTACCCCTCGTAGGACTGCCCGTCCGCGAGCCTGACGATCCGGCGCGAGGCTTTCCCAGCCAAGTGGTAGTTCGTGACGACGTACCCATCCGCGCTCCAGAGAAACCCGGAGCCCTGACCCGCGGGGACGTTGAGGATGTCGTAGCTGAAGAAGTTGCGGCGGACGACCTGCTCCTCCGTGGACACGTGGACGACCGAACCCGAGCTCTGCGCGAACAGCTCGATCGTCGACTGCTCGTCCGCCGCGAGGTCCCCGCGCGCGACGATCGCGCGTGGCTCGGCCTTCTCGTCGAAGAGCCCGAAGTTCGTCGTACGCCAGGCTTGGAGACCGAGGACGAGGGCAGCGGCCACGAGGATCCAACCGGCGAGGTGGAGCTGGCAGGAGGGCCGGGCGGGCTCTGGACGGGTCTCGAATTCGTCGGTCATGGGAAGCGCGGTCGCGGGGGCGTCTCCTGATCCTCGAACCTCGCACTCCGGTCTTCAAGGCCCCTCGGCGGCCGCGACCCCGTCCCCCGTGAAAGTTCTTGCGATTGGGTGCGACCGTTGCCGTCATCCAGGGGATTATCCAGCGGTGAAGAGCGTGTCCGTTCCGCGCACCCGGGCCGTCGAAGACCTCGTGGGGGGCCATCAGGCCTCCGTGCGTGGGTTTCTCGTGTACCTGGGGTGCCCCTCGTGCCACCTGGACGATCTCGTGCAGGACGTCTTCCTCTCCGTGCTGTCGGCGAGGTTCGAGGACCGCGGCCACGCCTCCACCGCGGCGTTCCTCCGGACCGTCGCGCGCAACCTCTTCCACAAGGCGATGCGGCGCGAGGGCCGGCGCCCGGTCATCGGGGACCCCGCTCTGGTCGAGGCGGCTTGGGTGGAGTTCGAGAGTGACGACCACGGCCAGGCTTACGTGGCCGCTCTGCGCGAGTGCCTGCTCACGGTCGGCGGGCGGGCGCGGACCGTACTCGAGCTCCGCTACCACTCGGGCCTGCGGCGCGCCACCATCGCAAGCCGCCTGAAACTCTCGGAGGGCGGCGTGAAGTCGATCCTCGTGCGCACGCGCAAGAAGCTCCGGAACTGCATCGAAAGGAGGCTCGCCCGATGATCGACGCCCGTGATCGCATCCTTCACTACGCCCTGAAGCTCGTCCACCAGGACCAGCCGCCGGTGGACCAGACGGCCGAGATCCGAGCTGCCTGGGAGCGCGGCGTCCGCGGCAGCGGGATCCCGGAGGAGGGCCCGGACGAAGAGCTGCTCGAGCAGCGCGAGCCGGTGCGCGCGGCACCGCACACGCTCGCCGTGCCGACGTGGCTCGTCGCGGCGTCGGTCCTCGCGGCCGGCGGGCTCGCGGTCTGGACGCTCGGCTCGCGCGGGATGCCGGCCCGTGGGGGCGAGCTCGCCGCCGTACCGGCGCTGAAGACCACCACGCCGCCAGAGTACGGTGGACCGGCCGTCTTCGCGCTCGCCACCGACGAAGACCGCGCGCGCTTCGCGAAGGCGTTCGAGGCGGCGACAGACAAGCTCTACGACTGGGCGCCACAGCGGCCCGCGGCCGGATCTCCGGGCGAAGTCGCCGGGCCCGTCGACGAGCTCGCACGGCTCCTCAGCGAGCAGCCGGCGCTCTGGAGCGAGCTCGAGGCCCGGACCTTGCGGCTCATCGAGCTGGCCCCGGAGCTGCCGCTCGTCGCCAGCCGGCTCGTGGACCTCGCCGCGTACGATCCATCCGAGGAGGCCCTGGGCGTCGCGCGCGACCTCTGGCTGAGGGCGCCGGGGGTGTTCACCGAGGAGCACCTCGTGACCCTGGCCGAGCGCGGCGCCTTCGAGTTCGAACGAGAGGTCGTGGCACAGGTCGCGCTCTACGGACCGGACTCGCCCGAGGAGCCCATCCTCGCCGCGACCTACCTCGCGTTCCAGGGCGACGAGGCCGCGGTCATCCTGCTCCTGGCCCACCTTCCGGAGCAGGGGCAGATGGTGGCGCCGAGGGACCTCGCCGCCGCCGTCGCGCTCGATTTTCAGGGCCGGCCCGAGGCCTGGTCGCGACTCGAGCGCCTGGTCGCGCGGAACGTCGAGGACGCGCTCGAGCGCGGCGATCTCGACACGGCGCGATCGATCGTGCTCGGGTTCGAGTTCTTCCACCTGGCACGCGACGAGGGCGAGGTGATGGAGCTGGGATCACTCGCCGTCCGCACGGCTCGATACTGCGCGGAGCGCAGGGACGACCTCCTGGATCCGGAAGACATCCGGGCCCTGCTCGAAGCCATGTGAGGGCTACGTATTTTTCCCGGGCGGCTGCGACCGTTCGTCCACCCCGGGGAATCTAGTGGTGTGAGTCGAGAGTTCAGTGCATTTGTCGAGCCGCCTGACCGCCCCTGGCTGCGTCGCACCTACTCCGAGTATCCAGCGCATACGAAGCCATGGGCCTTGCCAGGCCTCGCAGATGGCGGGTCCAGCCTGGGCTTCCCCGGCGACAAGGTGCCGCCGTATTGTATGATGAGCGTCGAGGAGCTCGGGACCGCCGAGGCCGTCTTCGAGTTCATCGAAGCGATCACGCCGATGTAGATTCGAACTCACTGCGGTCCCCGCCTTCGATGATGGAAGGGGGGATCCGAAAGGTCCGGCGTTCCGCGTCCGCGGGAGTCGGCTCCACTCGCCTCTGCGGCTCACCGCCCCCTCACTCTCTCGCGAACCCCGAACGGACAAGGTCATGCTGCTCTCGATTCTGATCTCGATCGCGCCCCTCGCGCCCGTCTCTTTCGACGCCGGGACTGCCCCTGCTGTGCTCTCGTACCAGGACGATGGCGAAGAGGCGGTGAAGAAGCTCGAAGCCGCGGGGACCGATGTCGACAAGCTCGTCGAGCTCGCCGGCTCGTACAAGAAGGGCTCCGCCCAGGCCCGCAAGGTCTACAAGCGCATCCTCGTGGTGGACGCGGATCACGAGGCTGCGCACAAGGCCCTGCGGCACCATCGGTACGATGAGAAGTGGTTCGACAGCTACACCGCGCTCTCCAAGTACCGGCGCGAAGAGGAGAAGCGCATGCTCGAGGAGGAGGGCCTCGTCCGATTCGGTGACGGTTGGGCGAGTCCCGACGAGGTGCCGTTCCTCCGCATGGGGTGGGAGAAGGACGACTCCGGCCAGTTCGTCAGCCCGGCGCGCGCCGAGAAGGCTGCGCGCGAGGCCAAGTTCGTCGCGGACGGCTGGGAGCAGCAGGACCTCACGTGGATCCACCCGGACGACTTCGACAAGTGGCGCGAGGGGTTGTGGAAGTGCGACGAGGAGTGGCTCGATACGGAGCATGCGGACGCGTACCACGCGAACATCCCGACGATGTGGCAGGTGCCTGGCAAGCACTTCGTGGCGTTGACCACCTGCGACCGGACCGGGAAAGGCGTGGAGTGGATCGTCCACTGGGCGGATCTCATCTACCCTGACCTGGTTCGGACGTTCGGCCTCAAGCCGGAGGAGAAGCCCGAGTTCGTCGTCCTGAATGGAATCGGACAATACAACATGTACGCCGCCGGCGACCAGGAGCAGGGCATCCGCGCTAGCGAGGCCTCGGGCAACTCTTCGGTCCACTACGCATTCTTCGCGGACTCGCGGATCAAGATGAACGGCGACCAGGTCGAGTTCGGCGGGTGCGGCGTCGCCTACTGGAGTCGCTCGGACGAGAAGCTCACCGGGTACGGTCAGCACGCCGTCCGACACGCGGCCGCCCAGTCGTACCTCGAGGCGATCGACCCGAGCTGGGACACGATCAGCAAGGTCGTGGCGAACCCCGCCGGGGGCGTGGCGGCCCCCGCGTTCTGGTCCGAGAAGAAGATCCCGATGTGGCTGCGGTTCGGCGCGGCGTCCTACGTCGAACGCTTCTTCAAGGACTCGACCGTCGACGAGACCGGGAACCCCTGGTGGGCGCGCGACTGGGCCTTCCAGAACCTCCGCGCACAGGGCCAGATCCGGCCGTTCGAGGAGATCTTCGCGTTCCGGCTCGACCCCGCCAAGCCGGAGGACTCGGGGGCCATGATCTCCGAGGCGGGGCTCCTCGTCTCGTTCATCCTCGACGGGAACTGCAAGGCTGTGATGGACGCGCACCAGGCGTTCCGGTCCGCCCTCAAGCTTGGCGGCGACACGGAGGCTACGGTGACGAGCCTGCAGGAGGCCATCGTCGCCAACGAGCGGGCGCTCAGGCGCTACGCCAAGCTGTAAGAGGCTCACGCTGGGGCACGGGGGGCGCGGAGTCACGGGGCTCCGCGCCCCCCCCTGGAAATCCTTTCCGGTCCTTTCAGGGCTCGGCCCCGGAATGGTTTGGGATGGGGCCGGCGGCCGACCGAAGAGGATGACGTTCATACTCCCGCGACGGTGGGAGCGTGATGTTCCTTCGCGTCCGAACGCACAGGCGTTCACCCCCCCCGCCCCAATTCGCAGGCCATGGTGTTCTCGCAATCGAACAACGACTGGAGTGACCAACTCGTCCGCGTGTACATCGACGGCATGGGGTACTTCCAGGGGATCGCCGCCGAGGTGAGCTCGAAGGCGATCCTGGTCGACTTTCCCGTGACGCACGCGCCCGCGCTCATCGCCAGCCAGGTGATTCCCCTCGCGTTCTCGTCCTCGCGGCGGGAGTCCTCGCTCAAGTTTCAAGCGAAGGTCGTGTACCGCGGGGAGGACAAGTACCGCTGCCGGCTGCGCTTCGAGATCGACCAGGAGACGCAGATGGCGCTCACGACGCTCATCGAAGCGCGGGGCGAGTACCGCATCTGCGCGAACAGCAAGCGGCCGATCACCGTTGCCATCCACAACGGCGACGACGGAATGTTCGTCGAATCCGTGCTCGAGAACTTCTCCACCCTGGGGCTCTCGCTCATCGTGAAGTCGGAGGAGGTCGAGTACCTGACTCCGCAGGGGCAGCTGAAGCTGGCCTTCACCGTCCCTGGTGATCCCGATCCGTACAACATGAACGGGATTCTGCGGTACTCCCGCCCCCATGGCGCGTTCCAGCAGCTCGGCGTCGAGATCGAGCCGAGCGACGATCCCGTGATCCGCGACAGCCTCGGGCGCTTCCAGCGCTACGTCCGCAAGTGCCAGGGCTGGGTTCTCGCGCAGCTCGCGACGATGCAGGATCTCGACAAGCGCGTCGGTTAGCGCCGACTGGCCAGGAACAGCCGAGGAGTGGGCACGGCCGCGAGCGTGAACGCGTCCGGACTCAAGCCGGAAACAGCTCCGCGAGCTCGGCGTTCACATCATCGCCGAGCTCGAGCTCGACCGCCTTCAGGTTGCTCGCTATGTGCGCCGGGGACGTGGCCCCCGTGAGCACGCAGGTGATCGCGTCGTTCTGCAGGATCCAGGCGAGCGCGAGCTGACCCGGGCGGGCGCCCATGCCCTCGGCGATCTGCGAGAACCGCCGCAGGCGCTCCCGGTTCTTCTCGATCCGCTCCGCGTCCAACCACTCGGATGTGTCCGCGCGGCTCCCCTTCGGGATGCCGTCGTCGTACTTGCCCGTCAGCAGCCCGCCCGCGAGCGGGCTCCAGACCGTCAGCCCCATGCCCAGCCGCTTCGCCGTGGGGATGACGTCCCGCTCGATCCCGCGGTCGGTGAGGTTGTAGAGCGGCTGCTCGACGATCGGCGCGACCAGGCGCCGCTCACCGGCGAGCTCGTGCGCGGCCTCCAGCGTCTCCGGCGACCAGACGCTGGTGCCCCAGTACAGGATCTTGCCCTGGTGTACGAGGTCGTCCATCGCGGCGATCGTCTCCTCGAGCGGAGTCTCCGGGTCCGCGCGGTGGCAGAAATAGATATCGAGGTAGTCGGTCCCGAGGTTTCGGAGTGAGCGGTCGATGCTCTCGAAGATGTGCTTCCGCGAGAGCCCCCGATCGTTGGGGTCATCGCTCATCTTGCCGAATACCTTGCTCGAGACGACGAGCTCGGAGCGCTTGTACTCGGGCAGGAACCGGCCGACGGTCTTCTCCGCCTCGCCCATCGCGTACACGTCCGCGAGGTCGATGAAGTTCACTCCTCCGTCGATCGCCGCGCGCAGGATCTGGCCCGCCGTCTCGTCCCCGATGGTGCCTCCGAACGTGATCCAACCGCCGACGGAGATCGCGCTCACCTTGAGGCCGGAGGCCCCGACTCTGCGGTATTCCATGGGGGCAGAATACCCTGGCCGAGCGTGGTGGGCTCGCGCAGCGTAGAATCGAGCGCACGTCGCCGGGTCACCTCGGACGAACGGCGACCCGAGAACCGGAGTCCGAGCCATGCGGAATCGCGCCACGCTCCTCCTCGTCGCTCTCGCCGCGGGCGCTATCCCGTCCGCCGTGGTGCTGTGCGAAGAGTCCTCGCCCGAGGCCCGTGCCGGCGTCGCTTTCCTCACCTCCCAACAGGTCCTCTGGCTCGATCGCTCGCACGTGATCCCGTTCCGCGCAGCGGGCGTGGTGCAGAGTGACGCGACGTTGGAATGCCGCGTGGACGACCCGATCATCCTCGCCGTGCTCCGCGCCCCCACGATCCTCCCGGGCGAGCGGACGGGATTCTTGCGCGTGCGCGCCCTCGCACTGGGAGCGACCACCCTCCACGTCGGCTCGGCTTCGCTGCGCATTCTCGTCCGCGCGCTCCCCGTGGTGGCGCGGATCCACCGGTCCGTCGCGAACATCACCACCCCCGCCCAGGGCGCCGTCGTCTGGGGCATTTTTTCCGTCGGCGTGGAGGTCTCGCCCGGTGCGCGCGGCGGACACGATGACGCGCCGGTGCGCGTTCGCCTGCGCGTTCCAGGTCGCGAGCTACTCGAGCCCGTTCGCCTGCTCCCGCGCCTCGACGGCCTCGTGCGGCGCGCGCGATTCGACGTCGATGCGAGCGACCTGCCGGAGGGACTGCTCGAGCTCGTCGCCGTCCTTCAGCCGCCGGACGGCGCCCCCGTCGAGAGCCGTCCCTTGAGCCTCACGGTCGTCCACCCGGACGCGGGAGCTGTCGTCGCCGGGGAGTGCGAGGCGTTCCTCGACGCCCCGCGTCCGGAGGCCTTCGGCGCGGGCATCCCCGCCGCCGGGTTTTCGCCCGACGCGTCGGGCGGTGGGTTCGTGGTGAACGGGCGCCCGGAGCCGGTGTGGATCCTCCCGTTCGAAGTGGAGCGCGGCGGCCGCCACCAGGTGACGGTCGTGGCCCGCGGCGACTTCGGCGCCGGCGCGTTTCCCTCGATCGGGCTCTGTGTCGATGCTCCGCGTCCGGTGCTGACCGCGGTGCGGCTCGTGGACGACGCCTGGCATCGGATCCCGGTCGGCTTTCCCGTCGAGCTGGAGCCCGGAGAGCACACGCTCGCGATCCGCTTCATGAACGACCTGCGGGTCTCGGGCACGAGCGACCGCAACCTCTTCCTCGACCGCTTCGAGATCCTCGCGCTCGATGGGAGCGAGCGCGCCGTCCCCGCGGGGCCCGCGCGCGACATCGGCATGGCGCTCGACGCGGGGCTCACCATGACCGTGGGCGACAGCGGCGGGATGATGGCGGGCTCTTCCGGCAGCTCGAACGGGATCTGGATCGCCTTCGAGCGCCCGCTCGACGGCCTGCCGGTCAACGGACGGCTCCAGATCGAGGGCTACACCCGCTACCGCGACATGGGCGCGGTCGCGGCGCCGCGGGTCGAGCTCCTGGTGAACGGCGCCATCGTTGCCACGCAGCAGGCGGTGAAGCCGCTCTTCGTGCTCGACCGCGCCGCGCTCGCCGAAGGTCCGAATCGGATCCAGCTCGTCGCGACCCTCGCCGACGGCCGGCGCGCGAGGACTCCGGAGCAGGTCGTCCACGTGAACGGTCACGCGTCGGGCGTACGGTCCCGTGCATTCCACCGGTTCGGCGTGCACGACGAGCGCTGGAACGAGGCGGTGCGCGCGGCGTTCACGGACCGCGGACAGGAATCGGGTCACTCCGTCGCGCGACCCGCGGAGCCCGTGCGGTTCACGATCCGGTTGCCCGTGGAACTCGCGGGTGACTTCGACGTCCTGCTCGACGCGCGCGGCCCGAGCGCGAAGCTCGCGCCCGCGAGCGTGCGCATCGTCATCTCCTCGGAGGGCGCCGAGACCGTTGAGCGCGAGCTGAACGTCGCGAACTGGTGGAGCCTCCGCGACGGGGGCGAGGTCCGCCTCGCGGCCGGCCCCAAGGAGCTCGCGCTCGACATCGATCCGGGCGGGAACGACGGGGGGAACGACGCGTTCGCGCTCCGCGCTGTGATCTTGCGCGAGCGCCGCGCCGCCCCCGATCGGACCCCGCCGCGGGCGACGATCCTCTATCCGCCGCCCGGGCACGAAGCCGCGGGTGTCGACGCCGTCATCGTCGAGGCGTGGGACGACGACGACCGCCTGGAGTCCGGCGACGTGCTCATCGACGGACGCTTGCAGGGCACGGCCGCGTACATGCCCGACGGCGCCGGGTACCTCGTCTTCCCGCTGATCCTGCGCTCGATCGCACCCGGCGCCCACACGCTCTCCGTCCGCGTGCTCGACCGGGCGGGCAACGTCGGCGAGTCGGCGCGGGTGCCGTTCGTCGTGCGCGCGGAATCGGCGCCTTGGAGCGGGCCCTACGCGCGCGCGGTCCGGCTGCTCGACCGCTTCGCGTTCGGGCCCGACCCGCGGGAGCTCGCGGAGCTGCTCCTCATGGGGGAGCGCGAGTGGCTGGCGGACGGGCTAGCGCGGCAGGGCGCGGGCGACGAGGCGGCGCTGGGCGCGGCCGTGGCGCGCCGGGCCGACTTCGGGCAGTACTCGATCCGGCGCGCCGTGCTCGCCCACGTCCTGCGCACGCCGAACCCCGCGCGGACGCGCCTCGCGTTCTGGGTCGAGAACCACTTCTCGACCTGGATGGGCAAGACACAGGGGCCCGCGGAGTGGTACGAGCACCTCGCATTCCTGGCGCTCGGCGCCGCGCCGTTCGGCGAGCTGCTCGCCGCGTCGGCGACGAGCCCGGCGATGCTCTTCTACCTCGACCAGGCTCGGAGCTACTCCGGGCGCCTGAACGAGAACTACGCGCGCGAGATCATGGAGCTGCACACCGTCGGCGTCGACGGCGGCTACTCGCAGGCGGACGTGACCGCTCTCGCCTGGCTGCTCACGGGCCTCACGCTCGCCGAGGAGGCGTCGCCGAACGGCGAGGGCGGATACCTCACGCGCCGGCTGCGCTTCGACCCCGAGCTCTCGGACGGCCGGGCGCGCACGGTGCTCGGCATGCGCTTCGACGAGACGCCGCCCGATGAGCGGTTCGACCGCTTCCGCCTCACGCTCGAGCTGCTCGCGGGCCACCCGAGCACGGCGCGCTTCGTGTGTCGGAAGCTGGCGGAACACTACGTGTCCACCCCGGCGCCGGACGACCTGGTCGACGATCTCGCGCGGGTGTTCCGCGCGAGCGGCGGTGACCTCGCGGAGGTGTTGCTCGCGATCGCCGACCACCCGGCATTCTGGGAAGACGCGGCGCCGCGCGTGACGACGCCCTTCGACTACGGCGTCCGCCTCGCCCGCGCCACGGGTGTGTTCGCGGTCGATGGCGCCCTCGTCGGCTTCCTGGACCGGAGTGGGATGGGGCTCTTCGACTGCGCCACTCCCGATGGGTACCCCGAGGGGGACGCCGAGTGGACCGACTCGAACGCGGTCATGCAGCGCTGGCGTCTGCCGCAGGAGATCCCGTGGGCCGTCCGGAGGATCGTGCCGGATGCGCTCCGGAGGTACGGCGGCGGAGATCCGACCCGGTGGCACCAGCGCGTCGTCGACGTCGCCGCCGTCCGCCTGACGGGCCGGGTCCTGGGCGAGGAGTCGAACGCCGCCGTCCTGGAGTTCTTCGATTCGCAGACAGGCAACGCGTGGGAGCAGGTCGACCGCGCGGCGGTCCTGATCAGCCGCATGCCCGAAGCGAGCTTGAAGTAGGGGGTGCTCGATGCCGCTCACCCGTCGATCATTCCTGGGGGCGTCCGGTGGCGCCGCGCTGTCCTGTTGCCTGCCGGTGCAGCACTGGCCGCGCCTCGCGCCGCATGCTCCGTCGACGGCGGAGGGCAAGGTGCTCGTCGTCCTGTTCCTGCGGGGCGGCGTCGACGGCCTGAACTTCATCGTGCCGTACGGGGATCCGCACTACCGTCCGCTGCGCGAAGGGCTCGCCATCCGGCGGCCGGGCGAGGCGCAAGGCGCGCTCGACCTCGACGGGTTCTTCGGGCTACACCCCGCGGCGGGCGCCCTGCAGCCTTTCTTCGCCTCGGGTCAGGCGGTCGCGATCCACGCCGTCGGGCACGCGCAGAACTCGCGCTCGCACTTCACGGAACAAGACCTCTGGGAGACGGGCACGCTCGACAACACGCTGCGCACGGACGGCTGGTTGAACCGGCACCTGGCGAGCCGGCCTGGGCCCGGTCCGATCCGCGCGGTCGCGATCGGGGACGGGTTGCCGCGCATCCTCCGTGGCGACGCGGAGGCGATCGCGATCCGCGGGCTCTCCGATCTCTCGCTCGGCGGGAGCAGCGGGCCGGCGGTCCTCGCCGCGCTCGAACGCGCGTACGGTGGGCGAGCGGAGGAGGCGTCGAGCGCGCTCCTCGGACGCAGCGGGCGCGCGACGCTCGAGGCGTTGCGCGAGCTGCAGTCGGTCGCGAACGCGCCCTATTCCTCTGCGGTCGAGTATCCGGACACGTCGCTCGGGCGGCGCCTCAGGGAGATCGCGCGCCTCGTGAAGGCCGACATCGGGCTCGAGATCGCGGCGGTCGACCTCGGTGGGTGGGATACGCACCAGAACCAGGGCTCCAGCGGTGGGACGTTCGGCGCGCTCGTCGCGCAGGTCGCGGGCGCCGTCGCCGCGCTCGCCCGCGACCTCGAGCATCGGATGGACGACGTGCTCGTGCTCACCATCTCCGAATTCGGTCGCACGGCGGCGCAGAACGGCACCGGCGGCACGGATCACGGCTGGGGCAACTGCCTGCTCGCGCTCGGCGGCCCCGTGCACGCAGCCGGCGGCGGCACGGCGCGCAACGTCCTGGGCCGCTGGCCCGGACTCGCCCCCGAGGAGTTGCACCAGGGCCGTGACCTCGAGCAGACGACCGATTTCCGCGACGTGTTCGCGGAGGTGGCACGCGTGCACCTCGGCAGCCCGGCGGTCGAGAGCCTCTTTCCCGGGCGGGTGTTCGAGCGCGTCGGCCTGGTCTGACAATACGGTACCGCGACAAATTCTTCACAACTCGGCCTTGCCTCACCTCGCCGCTGCAGCGCCGAGGTGAGGCAAGGCCGAGTTGTGAAGAATTTGTCGCGATACCGTATTTAGACGACCGTGAACTCGCCGGAGAGCTCGCGCAGCGCATCGGCCAGCTTGGCGTAGTCGGCGCGTTCGTTGTAGAGCTGCGCGGAGATGCGCAGGAGGCGCAGGGGGGGCGCGGGCCAGAGGTAGATCGGAACCTCGATCTTGTAGCGCTCGAAGAGCGCCGTCTGAAGGGGATCGACCGCGAACGGGGAGGCCCGCTCGGTCGTCGCGCCTTTGAGCGGCAACGCGGCGAGGGCGCCGATCATCTCCTCCGGCGCGGGGGCCGGCAGTCCGAGGGCTTGCATGAGGATCGTCCGCGCCTCGAGCGCCAACGCGCGATTCCGATCGCGGACCTCGTCCCAGCCGCCGGGCAGCAGCGAGCCCATGAAGGCGAGCGCCGTGGGGATCGCGAGGGCGGGTGTCGGGTCCACGGTTCCCGGCCAATCGAACTCGACGAGGAAGCGCGAGCGATCGGTCCGCCGCGCGTTCGCTCCGTGGCTGATCACGACGGGACGAACGGGCTCCTGGAGCTCGCGCCTGACGTGCAGGAAAGCGGAGCCCTTCGGCGTGCAGAGCCACTTGTGGCAGTTGCCCGTGTAGTACCCTGCTCCCAGCGCGGAGAGATCCAGCGCGACCATGCCCGGACCGTGCGCGCCGTCGACGAGCGTCTCGATCCCGCGTTCCCGGAGCTCGGCGACGATCCTCGCGATCGGGAGCACGAGCCCCGTCGGGCTGGTGATGTGATCGATCACCGCCAGCCGCGTCGCATCGGTCGCCGCCGCGAGGACGGCCGCGACGACCTCGTCGGGGCTGTGGACGGGGAACGGCACTTCCGCGACGGCGACGCGCGCGCCGGCGCGCTCCGTGACGAACTCGACGGCGTTCCGGCAAGCGTTGTAGCCATGATCGGTGACGAGGATCTCGTCGCCTGGCGCGAGCGCCATCGAGCGCAGTACGGCGTTGACCGCGGTCGTGGCGTTCGGGACGAACACGACGTCCTCCGGTTCCGCCACGAGGAACGCCGCGAGGTCCGTCCGGACGCCGTCGTACAGCCCCTCCAGCTCGCGCGCCATGAGCAGCACGGGCTCGCGTTCCAGGCGGTCGCGCAGCTCCTGTTGCGCCGCGATCACGGGCGTCGGGCACGCGCCGAAAGAGCCGTGGTTCAGGAAGGTGACCTCGGGGTCGAGGGTCCAGTGCGCCTTCAGACTTGTGGTGGCTGCAGGCTCCATCCGGGCAGCATACCCTGCACGTGAGAGGCATCCACGGGACTCATCCAAGCGAGGGGGGGCTCTTCCGGGATCGCACGTT
>SMVQ01000097.1 GCA_004357655.1 Planctomycetota bacterium | reverse complement strand
CACTTCGGCGTGAGCGTCTCGAAGACCCAGCCCTCGTCGTCACGTGTCGCGCGCAGGGTTGTATCCACGAGCACGCTGGTCAGCCGCCCTCCCGCTGACTTCGCCTCCCAGGCGCCGAAAGTCCATTCCCACTCGAACTGGCTCCCGAGCACGTCGATCGTGCGCTGGTACACCGTGGGTTGCTCGTCCCGGACACGCTCCCAACAATCGCTCCAGCGCGCCTCGTGCTCGCCGCGCAGACGCAGCGATGGATGGTAGGCGGAGAGGTCGTCCACCTTGTCCCGCCAGTAGAGCGTGATGGTCCGCAGGGTCCATTCGTAGCTGCGCTCGAGCGTCGCGCTCAACTCGGCGTCGCGGATCGCGCGAAACTGGAGCTCTTCGCCCGTGATCGAGGTGGGTGACGAGGCCTTCGGAGGGTCGAGGAATCCCCGCCCCAGGCTCGGCGCAGGTGCCGGGGCGAAGGCCAGCAGCATGGCGATCGCGTGCGCGGAGTGAAGTCTCATCGGAGTGCTTCCATGGCACACGATAGGCAGCGACCATCGTGCTGCCCCTTCAAAGCCACGAAGCGCGCCGACAAGCAGCGCCTATCGACAGGGCTCGTGTGGTAGGAACCCGTGCCTCTGTTCCCCATGGCAGCGAGTAGGCCCTGCGAACCCGACGGCGGCGTACACGTGACGCGCCATGAAGATCCTGGGGCTGCCCGTGCCCGGCCCGTACGGATCCTCTCTGCGACCAAGTACGAACAGGTCCGCATGGGGAGACTCTCTCCGGTCGGCCACAATCGAGCCTTCATCGGATACGACCCATGCATTGAGCTCGAGGCCGAATTGTGACGGACACCAGTTGGACTTCCAAACGGCGGGAGATCTTGGAGGAGCACGAAGAGATCCGCGCGAGGATCCTGGAGATCGAGACCGAGCTCGATCGGCTGCTCGACCATCCCGCACAGCCCGGAGAATCCTGGGAGCTGCCCGGGTTGGTGGAGGCGCTACGCGATCAGTTCAGGCGTCACTTCGAGCACGAGGAGAGCGGGGGGCTCCTGTGGGCCGACTCGGAATGCTACGACTCCGAGATGCTGCGCCTGGTCGCCGACCTCATCGCCCAGCATCGGGAATTCGAGCGCGAGATCGAACGGATCCTCAGCGAGTTCGACTTCAGCTTCGTGCCGGGCAAGACCGTGCAGAGCTGCTTCGACGGCGACCTCCGCAATCTGATCTCGGAGTTTGCCGTGCATGAGGCGGCCGAGAACGTCCTCCTCGACAAGCTTGTCGCCAGGGTCGAGAAGCAGCGGCGACAACTTCCCTGACACGGGGGGGGGCAGCATGACGTTCGCGCCGTAAGTCACGCGCGCCGACTCAGAACCACGGCATCCACGTCTCGAAGAACGCCTGCGCCGCCGCGTCCGGCTGCGCGCCCTCGGCCGAGGCGTGCACGCCGTAGGCCGCACCGCCGTGCGCGTAGTAGCCGTACGCCAGGCCGCCGATCGCGGCGTAGCCGGCCGCGAGGCCGCCCGTGGCGAGGACGCCCAGGGAGAGCCCGGCGAACGGCGCGATGCCGACCCCGATGCCGGCCCAGCAGAGACCTCCGATCGCGAGGGCGCCAAACCCGAAGACACCGATGGCGCAGGAGCCGCACGCGACGAAGCCCACGGCGACGTCGCCGACGGCGAACCAACCCTTGGCACGGCGCACGAGCTGACCCGGGCGGCGCTGGCGCATGTTGATGTGGACGAGGGGCAGGCCGAGGAACGTGCGCTCCGAACGGTACTCGTAGCCGTAGCCCGTCATCGAGACGAGCGCGCCGTGCTTGACCAGCCGCATGAACCGCCGCACGGGGCCGCCCTCCCGGGCCGCCGCGCGCGTGGTCAGGCCCTGCGCGAGCGCGTTGAGCTCGCTCGAGAGATCGATCGCCGTCGAGTACCGGTCCTCCGGGTACTTGGCCATCGCGCGACGCACGACCGCGTCGACATCGCGCGTGAGCCCCTTCGACAACGAGCGCACGGACGGGGGCGTGCGATGGCGGATCGAGTCGATGACGGCGAGCACGGTCGGGCCCTCGAACGGGCGCCGGCCGGTGAGACCCTCGTACAGGGTCACGCCGAGGCTGTAGACGTCCGTGCGCTCGTCCACGGGCGACTCGATGACGGCGGCCTGCTCCGGAGACATGTAGAACGGCGTGCCGATGGGTTCGCCCGAGAGGGAGAGTCCAGGGTCCCCGTCGCCCTTCGCCAGGCCGAAGTCGGCGATCACCGGGCGGCCGTCCTTGTGGATGAGAATGTTCGAGGGCTTGACGTCGCGGTGCACGATCCCCAGCTCGTGCGCCACGCCGATCGCGCGGGCGATAGGGGTCATGAGGGCGCAGAAGGCTTGGTGGTAGCTCTCGTGATCCGCGCCGAGAGCCGGTGCACCGACAGCGTCCGCGAGGTCCATCGCTGTCCACGCCCGATCCTTCGGCAGCGCCTCGAGCACCGCCGCGAGGCTCTTGCCGTCGACCAGCTCCATCGCGATGTAGTGGTGGCCGAGGGCCTCGCCGACGGTGTACACCTGCACGATATTCGGGTGCTGGAGCCGCGCGATCGCGAGCGCCTCGCGCCGGAAACGGTCGACGTGGCGACGCTCGAGCGCGAGGCCCGGGCGCAGAACCTTGAGCGCGATGCGGCGCTCGAGATCCTCCTGAATCGCCTCGTAGACGACCGACATTCCGCCGCGGCCGATCTCGCGCACCAGGCGGTAGCCGTCCATCACCGTGCCCGGGCCGAGCGGGCGGGAGGCGCTCGGCGCGGACGCGAGCCCGGACTGGATCATGCGGAAACAGCGCCCGAGGTTCTGGCGCTGCTCCATGGGCACGCGCTCCAGCAGGTCCCCGTCGCGCACTTCCTCGCCCGCCGCCACGCGGTCGGAGTACTCGGCCACGAGCTGGTCCATCAGGTCGTCGAGTGATCGGTCGTCCATGCTTGTGATGGTGGTCCTCATACGGGAATCTGGCGCGGCCGCACGCCCGATTCGTCGCGCGTTCCGCCGAAAATCACTCGAACGCCTCCCCCCAGGCGGACAGCGCACGCCGGTAGAGCGAGTGGACGGCAGTCTCGGAGCGCCCCATGCGCCTGGCCGTCTCCGCCGCGGAACAGCCCTCGAACTGCCGCAGGCCGAGCACCCGCCGGTAGTCCCCGGGCAGACGCCGGTAGGCCGCGATCATCTTCTTCTGGGTCTCGCGGCCCGCTGCGAGCGTCGCGGGGCCGGGCCCAGCGCTCGCGACCTCGCCCGAGCCCGCGTGGCTCCAATCCGATCGCGCCAGGGGTGCCGCCGAGCGGTCCCGCTTCTGGCTCCGGATCGCGCGAGCGACATCGACGACCGTGTTGCGGGCGATGCGCGCGAGCAACCGGATGAGGAGCGGATCGCCGGGCTCCGCGGCAGGGATATCGGCGCTGGACAGCGCCCTCAGGAAGACCTCCTGCACCAGATCCTCGAGCTCGACCCGCGCCAGGATGGCGCGACCCGCGAGGTGGGAGACGAGCAGCCTCAGCCGGTGCGTCTGCTGCGCCAGGCGGTCCCCGAGGTCCGCGAACTCGTCATCCATGGCGGGCCCGTTGTATCGCGGACGAGCCCCTACTTGAAACCTCTTGCCTAAGTGTCCCAGAAGGAACGATCCTCTCCGTCCGAACGCCATGACTATCCCGCTCCTGCTCGCACTCATCGCGCTCTCCCGCCTCCTCGCCGGCCGTTGGGGCCCGGGCCACCACCTCGAGTTCGCCGAGCGCGTCTGGCGCAGGCGGCGCGAGATGCTGCCCGCGACGGTCGCCCGGCTCCTCGCGGAAGAGAAGCGCGCCTACTTCTACGGCAACCTCGCGGCGGACATCATCAACGCCAAGGCCTACGGTGGGCACCTGAACCATTGTCACCGCTGGACGATCATCGATCAGATGCGCGAGCTCGGGCACGAGCCGCGCGAGGAGGCGTTCATCCTCGGGTACCTATCGCACCTCGCGGCCGACACGATCGCCCACAACCACTACGTCCCCTACCATCTCGCGCGATACGCGCGGGCCCGGGGGCTCGGGCACCTGTACTGGGAGCTGAACGCCGATCGCTTCGTACCCGTCAAGCGCTGGGACATCGTCGCGCAACTGAAGGACGACCCGGAGCTGGACGCGCTGGACGACTTGATCAACCGCGCCGTGCCCAAGAAGGCGCTGTCGATGGGCACGAACAAGATCATCTTCAACCACGTCCTGCTCGTGAGCGAGCGCAAGCATTGGCGTAGCGCCGTGGAGCGCATACACCCGATGCGGAGGGTCGCCCTCACAAAGGGCTTTCTCTCCATCTTCCAGAAAGCTGCCGTCGCCCGCATCCGGTTGGCGCTACACCCCCGCGGTGTCGGGAAGCTGCACCACATCGACACGACGGGCAAGCGGGCGCAGAAGGAAGCGCTCGCATTGCGCCGTGAGCTCGTGGCGAGCTACCCGCCCGGACCCGAGCGAGACCAGGCGAGCGTGCAGCTCGCGGCACGCTTCCTCGAGGGCATGAACTCGCCGCCCGCAAACTCCCGCAACGCCAGTCCCCATTGGAACTGAGACGAACGTCGAGCGCCGGAGACGTCCGATCCAGGGGCTTCATCCTAGTGCAGATCGACGGGCTCGCCTGGCGCGCCCTCCTGGAAGCGATCCGCCGTCGGCGCGCGCCCTTCCTGGGGCGGCTCGTGCGGCGTCATCGCGGCCGGGCGCTGCACCGCTTCTCGCACCTGCGGCCCGGAGTGCCCGCCACGACGCCCAAGGTCCAGGCGGAGCTGCTCTATGGAAAGGAGCAACGCTTCCCTGGCTTTCGGTACCTGCGGCGATCGACGGGGGAGACCGTCTATTTCGGGAACGCGTTCGACGTCGCGCGGATCGAGGCGAACGATTTCGCCGGCCACTTCGGAATCCTGCAGAACTCGGGCAGCTCGTACTTCAACATCTTCGACGGCTCCGCCGACCTCGCGCGCTTCTCGACGTCGGGCGTGGGCGCCGGCACGATCTGGGCGACGCCCAAGAAACGCCTGCGGCAGGGCCCGTACCTCCTGTGGATGTGGCTTCGGACGTTGCCCCGCGTGACGTGGAGGACCCTGCGCGAGATCGCGCTCGAGGTGTTCGACGTCGTCCGGGCGTTCGTGCGGCACGAGCCGAACCGTGGGCACTTCTCCTTCGTGATCCGCAGCATGGCGAACATCCTGCAGGGCGAGATCACGGTCGCCGCGATGAGAGAGGACATCAAGGCCGGGACACGGCACCTCTTCATCAACTTCATCGGCTACGACAAAGCCGCGCACCTCCGCGGACCACTGCACCCGTTTGCCTTCTGGAGCTTGAAGCTCATCGACCGCGACCTGCGCCGCCTCTATCGGATGGCTATGAAGTCGACCGCGTGCCGCTACGACTTCTTCGTCATGAGCGACCACGGGATGGTGCCTTCGCGCCCGATCGCGATCGATGCCGGGATGGAGTTCGAGGAGCTCATGAACCAGGAGTTGGCCGCGCGCGGCTACGAGGGCCCCCCCCTGCTCCTGCGCGCTACCGGGAATCTGGCGCACCTGTACCTCTCGTCGGACGAACACCTCGACCACGACGCGGTCGTCGCTCGCGTGCCGGCGCTCGAGGGCGTGCTGAGCCGGTCGAAGTACGTGGGCTGGTGGGTCTCACGGGCGGGCGACAGGCTGCGGATCGTGCGCGACGGAGCCGTGCACTTCGTGCAATCCAGCGACGCGCCCACCCCGCGCCTGGACGCGGATCTCGTCCGCGATCTCTGGAAGCTCCTGGCCCTGGAGGACTCGGGCGACGTGGTGATCTTCGGCGCGCGCGAGCCGGAGTTTGCGTGGAACTTCCTGGACGAGTACGGGTGCCACGGCGGGGACGAGCCGGAGGAGCAGGACGCGTTCGTCGTCCATCCCGACGGGTTCAATCCCGAGGGCCGACGCCTCGCGCCCCTGGACCTGTTCCGGTTCTTCCGGGATGAGTACCACGGAGGGGGCGAGGCTCAGTCGTCGAAAGGTGCGACGCCCCCCCCTCCGGCGTGACGTCTCACATCTCGAAGTATCGTATGACGAGGTCGTTCTTGTCGCCGTCGCCGTTGTAGTCCACGCCGTTGGTGCCCTGCGACGCTTCGTCGGCGATCATCGCTCCGCCCCTCGGACTGTCGTCCATGAGGTCGACGAAGATCACGCCCCGGCCCTGGAAATCCTCGATCACGGGCGACATGTACTTCGAGTTGCCCGTCGACAGGTGTGTGCGGAAGAGCACGATGTCGTTCATGTCCCCGTCCTCGTTCCAGTCGCGCGAGTCGTCGCTCTCGTCGACGCGGTAGTAGCCGTGGTTGCGCGCGATCAGCATCCCCGCGTTGTCGGGGAGGAGGGCGACGCGGGCGATCGCAAAGATGAACCGCGGCTCGTTGTTGAAGCGGCTGAAGCTCGGGATACTGTCGTTCGTGTCTTGGTCGGGACCGGTCTTACCGGGGGGGATGTTGATGTTGATGTCCTCGACGTCCTCGGGCATGGCGACCATGAGGTGCTCCCGGTCGAGGACCTCCCGCATCCACGTAGCGCCGCCGTAGAACGACGACGAGGTGCCGTGGTCGAACTTCCACTGCCCCGATGAATCGGGGTCGTACCAGGCGAGCAGGTTGAAGTTGGTCGGGTTGTTGTCGTAGTCGGTGTCGTCTCTGAATTCGCTGACGAGCGCGACCATGCGACCGTCGAGCTCCGCGAGACCGCAGGTGCCGCCGGGGATGGCGTTGATGTTGGTGAGCGCGACCATGTCGTCGTTCGGGTGCGAAGGCGGGATGATGGGATTCAGCTGGAAGGTCCCGCCCACGGCAAACGTCCAGCGCGAGATCCGGTCGAGCTTGTCCGAATCCGAGTTCAAGTCGCAACCGGAGGCGTTGACCTCATCACCCTCGCTGGAGATCGTCCCCACGTAGCCGTCGACGACGATGACCCGGGTCCTGCCGGTCAGCCCGGTGTTGCGGATCGGGTTGAGAACCGGATCCATCGCCCACGCGTCGAAGTGGATGTAGTGGAGCACGTTGTCCAGGGTGTCCTGATCCGGGTCACCGGAGTCACACTGGGTCGGTCTCCATTGGGCGACGAACTGGGCGTCCATGAAGTTGTTGAGGCCAAGGGTGTCGAGCGGAGCCTGCGCGGCCTCGCTCACGAGGAATGCGACGAGCCAATCGCTGACTCCCGTGGAGTCGGCGCGGAACGGCACGTCGGCATTGGCGATACCCAACTCCGTATTCATGACCTCTCCGGTCGCGATCGTCCCGTCCAACACCCCGAGGACGAACGCGTCGGTCATGTCGCCGTCCCCGTTCAGGTCATAGGCGTCGACCGTTTCGCACATGTAGACGAAGACGAGGCCCTCGTCCCCGCCCATCAAGCGTGGTTGCAGACCGGTTGTTGCGAGCGACTGAGTCGTGATGGTCGTGAAGGCCAGCGGGTCGACAGTCGTGTCGATCACGCGGAGACTCGTCATGTTCATCCCGGGCGCCATCGCCACCTCCTCGGGGAAGAAGAGGAGGTCCCCCACGGCGAGCGTCGATATCGCACCGGCCGTGTCGAGGCTCGCGACGAACGTCGCCACGCCCGCGGCATCGGACCAGTGCACCAGGGACAACTCGGAGGAGAGCATGTCGCCATCCCCATCCCAATCGACGCTATCATCCGCCTCGTTGACCGCGATGTAGAGGTCGTCGCCGGCCCAGGTGATGCTCTCCGCCGCGACGGCCACGTTCGTCTCCGAGCTGCCCGTCAAGCGGACCACGATGACGACGGAGTCGAGCACGTCGGCGTCCCCATTCAGGAAGCTGTTCGCTCCACCCATCCCATCCCCCGTCCCGACCTCCGAGGCGAGGAACGCGAGCCAATGGCCCGAGGTCACGACGGGCGTGCTGGCGGCTACGGAGTAGTGCGTGTTGCGGACCTTGAAGGTGTTGCTGTCGTTGCTGCTGCTGCCGTTGCCGCACCCTCCGGCGAGGGCCGTGAGGAGGAGCAGCGGGGTCAGGCGGGGGAACCGGGCGTGCGATGTCCGAAGCATGGCGGGGGACCGTGGCGGGGGGGGGCGTGTGGTTGAGGGAGGGTTCGATAGCCTAACCGCGCGGCAGGTCGCACGGAACTTCATGCGCCGGATCGGCCCCCGAACGCCGTTGCGATGGAAAAGAATGTGGCGCTGCGTTCTCATGGGCGCGTGCGCTTCCTCCTGGCATCGGCCCCCCATGCGGACACGTTCGGCTACTCGATGCCCCCGCCGGGCCTCACCCGGTTGGGCGGAGAGCTCGCGCGGCTGAACATTCCGGTCGTGCTCGAAGACCTCGCCTTTCGTCTCGCGAGCGGCGCGCTCCCCGCGGACGACCATTTGGCGGATTCCGCCGCGGACCTGCTCCTCGCGTCCGGAGCGCCCGACGTACTGGGTCTGTCCGTCATGGGCGCGACCCTGCCGATCGCGCTGGCGATCGCGCGCCGCGTCCGCGCCCGGGCGGCGGAGACGAGCATCGTCCTGGGCGGTCCGGGTACGACCGGCGTCGACCGCGTCGTGCTCGAGCGGTTCCCGTGGATCGACGCCGTCGTGCGGGGCGAGGGCGAGGTGACCCTGCCCGAGCTCCTCGGCCGGTTCGCGGCGGGACGCGAGCTCGCCGGCGTGCGCGGGACGACGTGGCGCGACGCCGCGGGAGCCGTACACCGCGAAGACGACCGGCCGCCGATCCAGGACCTCTCGGCGCTCGCGCCGTACGCCTGGGAGCTCCTGCCGCCACTCGCCGAATACAAGCGGATCACGGGCGAAGACGAGGGCCTCACGCCGATCGATTCGGGGCGGGGGTGCGTGTACGACTGCACCTTCTGCACGATCGGGCGCTTCTGGAATCGGCGCTCACGGCCTCTGCCCGCCGAGCGATTGGCGGACGAGGTGGCCGCGATCCAGGACATCCCGGGGGCGAAGAGCGCGTACCTCTGCCACGACATCTTCGGGGCGGACCGGCCGCACGCGGTCGCCTTCTGCGAGGCGATGATTCGGCGCGAGATCGACGTGCCCTGGGAGTGCCGCGGGCGCGCCGACCACCTGGACGCGGAACTCCTCGCGCTGATGGGCCGAGCGGGTTGTCACCGGGTGCTGCTCGGCATCGAGTCCGCCGACCCTGGGGTGCGCGCGCGCTGCCAGAAGGGGATGCGTCCGGACATCGACCTGCTCGCCGTCGTCGATCATTGCGCGGCCGCCGGCATCACGCCGATCCTGTCCTTGATCCTGGGCCTGCCGGGCGAGGACGAAGCGGCCCTCGCCCGCAGCCTCGACTTCTGCGCGGACGCCGCCTTGCGCGCCGGCGTCAACGTGTCGCTGCACATGGTGAATCCCCAGCCCGGCTGCGGCCTGGGCGAGGAGCTCGGGCCGCGGTCGCGGCCGATCGCGGGCATCCCGCCCGACATGGCGCTCGGCGCCGGCACGACGGCGGCCGAACGCGAGCTGATCGAGCTCCACCCCGACATCTTCAGCACCTGGGCGCTCCTGCCGCAGACAGAGGAGCGCGCCTTCGATCTCCATGCGATCGCGACCGCGCTGCCGGAGGTGCTCATGCGGTACCCGCGGACGTTTGGGGCGCTGCGCCGGTGCGCGGGCGAGGGAAGCGACATGGGGGGTGACACGGCGGCCGGCATGGGGTCCACCCCCCCCCAGGGGGCCCCGGAGCGATCGCGTGGGATCCCGCCACCCCCACCTCCACCCGTGGACCGCCCCGGGTCCGCCGCGGTTGCACGCCCGATGCCGCGCGCGAGCGCGCTCGCCGTCTACCGCGCCTGGCGCCGAACCGGGCGCAGCTTCGAGGCCTTCGCCCTCGCCTCCAGGGACGGGCTCGTCCGCGACCTGCTCGCCTGGGAGCAGGCGATCGTCCGCGCCGGCGCACGCGGCATGGGCGCGGAGAACGGGTGCGACGGGTCCACGCCCGGCGCTGTCCCGCGCGCACGCGCCGAAGTCGTTCGCGCGGATCACGACCTCCCCGCGGTCGCGCGCAGCCTCCTCGCGGGTGAGCCGCTCCCCGGACCGTCGTCGCCCGCGACCTGCCTCGCAGTCGCCGCGGAGGGACGCCGCGTCGCAACCCTGCGCGTCTCCGCCGACGTCGAGGCCGTGCTCGCGCTGCTCGACGGGCGTCCCCTCGCCGAGCTCGAGGCGGAGCACCCGGGGATCGCGGCGGCGCTCACGCGGCTCGTGGATGCAGGGCTCGTCGCCTTCGCGCGTCCGCTCGAATTTTCTCCCTCGCCGACCCACGCCGTATCGCCCGCCCTCCGCGCGCCATGATCCGACGCTCCGAGCTCACTTGTCTCTCGAGCAGTCGGGCTTCCGTCGCTCGGCCCCGAGCGGGCTCTCCACAAGGTCGGCGGGCTGCACCAGCGCTACGCCAGAAGGCCGTATGAGCGCTTGATGCGTCGCCCTTGGAGTCGTCGTCCACGGGTCGTCCACGGAATGGAGAGTCGTCCGGTGCCGGTGGCGGAACTCCAGGCACGAGCGGCTACTCTGACACCCGTGGAGTTCGATCGCTTCCTGAGCATCGTTCAGGCCTTCGAGACGGCCGGAGTCGACTACATCCTCGTGGGAGACGTGGCGGTGAACCTTCACGGGATCGTGCGCGCGACCGAGGACGTCGACTTCTTCTTGCGACCCGATTCGAAAAACGTGGCCCGGCTCAAGCGAGCGCTTCGGTCTCTCTGGGACGATCCCGAGATCGACGAGATCCGCGCCGAGGACTTCGAATCCCATCCCACGCTGAGATATGCTCCTCCGGACGAGGACCTCGTCATCGACGTGCTGACTCGTCTCGGAACGAAGTTCGCCTTCGATGACCTCGAGTGGGAGACCATCACGGTGGAGGGCGTGGACGTACGCGTGGCAACCCCCACGACCCTGGTGCGCATGAAACGCGATACTCTGCGACCGATCGACCAGGCGGATGCCTCGGCCCTGACTCGGATGTTCGATTTGGACGAAGGTTGATGCCCATTCACCGCTTTCGCACCCTGGACGATGCTCGTCGAGCGCTCTGGATCGAGCGAGGGGACCCTCGGCTCGCGACTCGGATCCGAAGACTCTGGAATTTTGCGGCACGGCTGGCGCCGGGGGCGGCTCCACGAGGCGTTCGGAAGTTTCGCATTCTCGAGGAGGCGAACCTCGCCCGTGAAGAATGGGCCGTCCAACGTGCCAGGACCCTCCGGGCGGAGCGACTTCGACCGTAGCTTCGTCGCCTTCACGCTTGCGGTAGGATCTCCTCTCCCACCCACCGACGCCGAGCCGCCCTCGCTCCACGGCGCCCACGGACGGACCGCGCCATGATTCGACGCTCCGACTTTCCGATCACGCTGGTCTTCCCGCCGCAAGGCCACTTCACCCAGCCGCACCTCGCGATCCCGTGCCTCACGGCGTGGCTGAAGCGCGCCGGCTTCGAGGACGTCGAGCAGCGCGACCTCTCCATCGAGGCCTACGACCGCTTCCTCTCACCCGACGCCCTGCGCGAGGCCAAAGCGCGCGTGCGCGAGCGGCTGCCCCTCGACGGCTTCGATCGACGCTCGGAGCTGCCCTTCAAGGACCTCGCCGCCTGGCGCGCGGCGGTGGAGAGCGACGTGAGCGCGGACGCACTCATCGGTGGCATCGACGACGCGAAGGCGGTCCTGCGCACCGATCGGTGCTTCGACCCGGACGCCTACGTCCCCGCCGTCCACGCCCTCTACCACGGCCTGCGGCTCTTCTCGGCGGCGCACTTCCCGACCCAGCTCACGCCGCACAACTTCACGATGGGCTACGCGAACGATCGCTCGCGTGAGATCCAGGCGGCGATCCGGGACGAGGACCAGAACCCGTTCATCGCCTTCTACCGGCGGCACGTCCTGCCCGAGCTCATCCGGCGCCGGCCGCGCGTGCTCGGCCTGTCGGTCGTCTACGGCAGCCAGCTCATCCCCGCCCTCACCCTCGGGCGGCTCGTGAAGGAAGCGCTGCCGGACTGCCACGTCACAGCGGGCGGCGGCTTCCTCGCGTACATCGGCGAGAAGCTCATGCGGGCCGAGGGCACGGGCGCGTGCCTCGATTCGATCGTGTTCCACGAGGGCGAGGCGCCGCTCGCCGGGCTGTGCGCGGCCCTGCGCGATGGCACGGAGCTCTCCGAGGTCGGCTCGCTCGCCTGGTTCGCGCGCGAAGAATCGGGCACCGCGCGCCCCGTCCACAACCCGCCCGGGCATCCCATTGCGCTCGACGAGGCGCCCGCGCCCGACTTCGACGGCCTGCCGTTCGACAAGTACTTCGCGCCCCGGCTCGTGCTCCCGTTCGACGTCAACCGCGGCTGCTACTACGGCGAGTGCACCTTCTGCACGCTCCCGACCGTGATCGGCCCGGGCTACCGCACGCGCAGCGCGGAGACGATCGCGGATCACGTGCTCACGCTGAAGGCGCGCTACGACACGACGCACTTCAACTTCATCACCGACTGCATGCCGCCCGGCATGATCCGCGACCTGCCCGACGCGCTCATCGAGCGCGAGGCCGGCATCACGTGGTGGTCCGACGCCCGCATCGAGCCGCGCGCCTACACACCCGAAGGCACGCGCCGGCTCTACGATGCCGGCTGCCGGAAGCTCCTCTTCGGCTTCGAGACGGCGACCCCGCGCCTCTTGAAGATGATGAAGAAGGGCCAGAGCCTCCGCTCGGTCGTCGACGTCGCGGAGAGCTGCGACGCCGCCGGGATCAGCGTCACCTTCTACGCCATGGTCGGCTTTCCGACCGAGACGCGCGCGGAGGCTCGCGCCACGCTCGACTTCATCCTCGAGCACTCGGATGTCGTGCGCGAGGTCAGCCTGCAGACCTTCCACATCGATGAGGTCGCCGCGACGTACACCGAGCCCGAAGCCTTCGGCATCACGATCCTGAACGACGAGGACGCCGACCTCCAGCTCTACCACGACTACGAGGCCGAGTCGGGCATGACGCAGGCGGAGGCCGCGGAGATGTTCGAGGAGATGATGGCGGGCTTCCGCCGCGAGCTGCCGCTCTTCTCCGGCGACAACATCTTCTACTTCATGCAGAAGAGCCACTACTTCCTGCACCTCGCGCGCGGGGAGTCGCCGGACTCGTTCGCCGAAAAGTGCGGCGCGCGGACCGCGGCGCGCGGCCGCCGCGGGGCCGACCGCGCGCTGGCCCCCGGCGCCAATCTCGTCGCGCGACCGATCGCGTTCTCCTACGGCGAGGCCGTGGCCATGCTGGCGCACCCCCTCGCGCGCGCCGCGCGCCCCGACTTCCTGACGGGGCGCTACGTGGTGGACGCCGAGCGCGAGGCCGAGCGCAAGCTCGGGACGCTCGCGCGCGCGGACCGGGTCCTCGCCTACGACGGCGCGAGCGGCGAGTTCGTCGAGCTGCGCGGGGACGGGCTGCGCGTCCTGAATGCCATGCGCGAAGCCGGCTCGCTCGGTGCCCTGCTCGACGGAATAGATCCCGCGCTCCCCGGCGCGGAGCGCTCGCGGAAGAACCTCGAGCGGTTCGCCGCCGAGCTCCACCGATTGGGAGTGCTCGCTCCCCGCCCCGTAGCCCCCACCGAAGTGACGATATGACCGACCCGAGAGAGACTCCCGACGGCAAGCCCGATCCGGCCGCGAAGCAGACCGAGACCCCCGACAAGCCCGCCGCCGGGCTGGACTTCGGCAAGCTCGACCTCACCGTCGAGCGCGTCGAGGAGCGCATCAACCCCAGCGAGACGAACGTCTTCGACAAGTAGATGGTCGGGCACCGGGTTCTCCTCGCAGGCACCGCCCTCGTCGCGCTGGCCCTCGGGCTCCTGGCGCAGAAGGGCGACGACCCCGTGTCGACCTGGGCCGAGCGCCTCCTCGACGACGGCCGCCCGGCGCGCCTCGAGTCGCTCGAGGGCAACGACTGCATCCGTTGCCACACAGCGATCGGCGAGGAATGGCGCGAGAGCATGCACGCCCTCGCCTGGGAGGATCCGCACTACCGCAAGGAGCTGAAGAGCATCCGGCGCAAGAAGAGCTGCTGGGGTTGCCACGTCCCCGAGCCGCTCGACGCCCAGGGTTGGACGCAGAAGCCCGCGCCGCGCGCCGACTCACGCCACCTGGGCATCGATTGCGTCGCGTGCCACCTCGCCGCGGACGGGGTGACGATGCTCGGTCCGGACGGTATCGCGACCGACGCGCACCCCACGCAGCAATCGAAGCTCTTCGACCACGACGCGGACAACACGATCTGCGTCACCTGCCACGCGACGACGATCGGTCCGGTGATCGGCATCGCCAAGGACTTCGTCGAGACCGAGCAGACGGACCTCGGGCTCTCGTGCGTCGGCTGTCACATGCCCGCGATCGAGCGCGCGATCGCGAACGACGACGCGGGTACCGAGTACCCGGTGCGGAAGGGCCGCAGCCACAGGCTCATGACGCCGCGCGACCCGCACTTCCTGCGCAAGGCGTTCCTCTTCCGCGTCGCCGTGAAGGACGGCCGGACGGTGCTCTCGATCGAGAACAACTGCGGCCACCGCGTCCCCGGCCTCCTGGAACGTAGGATCCACTTCCGCGCGAAGGTCCTGGACGAGAGCGGCAAGGAAGTCGCCGCCAGCGAGCTCACGATCGACAACCGCGCCTACCTGCCGGTCGAGGAGGCGCTCGAGCTCGTCGTCGAGGGCACCGGCGCGACCCTCGTGCTCGAGGGCCGGCACGAAGCCCCGGGCGTCAAGCGCCCGGTCCCCTTCCTCGAACGCACCTTCACTCTGGAGCGATGACGACGGCCGAGGACGGCGTGAAGACCCGCCCCGACGCCACGTAGCCGACGTTCCGCCCTCGCGGCCGTGAGCTACGCCTCTCCGGGACCCGAGCGGCCGGATCGAGGTGGGACATTGGGACATACGGGTCGCCATGGCCTGCGGATACGGGCTGGGGGATGCTCGCCGACGCAGTCGACGACAGAGGACAGATCAGCGGCGGCGGGCGCGGGCGCGGGCGAGCTCGGCTCCCGCGTGAGCACCCAGGTGCGGGATCCCGGGTGCCCTGACGTCGACGATGCGCCGTTCGAGCCGGAACGGGCGCGGGGGCGTGGACGGCGACCGTCAGAACACGTCCTCGATCGTGCGGTGGACTGCCACGGGTGTGCGCTTCCGCTCTGACGGAGGGACCACTCGCCGGGTACAGGTCACCGGGTCGCTCTTCGTATCCCGCCCTTGTCCGGACGTAACTCCTTTCCAGGCAACTCCTTGTCGCCGTGTGGTGCGATCGGGTGCAACCCGGTCCACGCCCGCGGAATGGTTATTGTGGGGTAGGGACCGACTCGGCCCATGAGTTCTTCTCCAACCCCCACGGGTCCCCGATTCGGAAGCAGACTGTTCGGAAGCGGCGAGACCTCGGCGGCCATTCTGAGGGGATTCCCGATCACTTCGGGCTAGACGCTTGAATGGGGGGGGGATTCGGAGGGCAATGATGAACGCGACTCAATCAAGGTGGACACGACGTCTTGCGCTCATTGGCGCGGGCTACGGGCTCCTCGCCGCGGTAGCCGTCGGTCAAGTTCAGATGCAGGTACTGCAGACTCAGAACGCTCTGCCAGCAGTCTTTTTCGGTTCCTCGGTCGATCTCGAGGGCGATCTCGCGGTAATCGGCGCAGCTTGTGACGTGAGTCCCCTGGTGGGCTCGGCCTACATCTTCCGCCGGGTGGCGGGTTCATGGATCGAGGAGGCCCAATTGCTCCCTGCGGACGGGGCGGGAGGAGACCTGTTCGGCTTCTCCATCTCCATCTCGGGCACCACCGTTCTCGTGGGTGCGCCCGGCAACTCCTCGGCGTACATCTTCGAGCAGCAGGGCTCCGCCTGGGTGCAGGCGGCAACCCTGACGCCGGTCGCCGGCCATATTCTGGACAAGTTCGGGTGGTCGGTATGCCTGCGAGACGACGTTGCGCTCGTGGGGGCCCCGTTCGACGACGTTCAGGTCGGAGACCAGGGGTCGGTGACCGCCTTTCGGCGGACATCCTCAGGATGGGTGCTGTGGCAGGAGATCCCGGGGGACGATCCCACGCCTGGTGCGAGGTTCGGAGCCTCGATCGACATCTGGCAGGACTTGGCTGTCGTGAGCTCGCAGACCTCAGCCGCAGGTCGTGGCCGAGGCTTTCTGCTGCGCGAGACGCCGTCCGGGTGGGTTCGGTTCGCACGGCTCGAGGAACCGGACTCACCTGCGGTCGGCGGGACGGGTTTTGGTGAAGCAGCCGCTCTCTGGGGAGATACAGCCGTGGTCACCGCGACACACGCCAGCTTGCCCTCGGCATTGTTCGCAGGTGCCGCGCACGTATATGAACGCCAGGGCGAGCTCTGGATCCATAGTGGCACCCTGCTCGCATCGGACGGCGAAGCTCTTGACGTGTTCGGGCGACGTGCGGTT
>SMVQ01000096.1 GCA_004357655.1 Planctomycetota bacterium | reverse complement strand
GACGGCTCGACGTGCGTCACCCGCGTGGACCCGAGCATCCTCTCGATCGCTTTCATCCGCCGCCCGAGGAACGGCACGTGCTCGATCCGCGCGACCACTTTGCCCTCGCGGCGGATCACCAGCGTCCCGCCTCCGAACGTGAGGAGGAGCTCCATCACATCGCGGACCTCGCGGGTCACCGTGCTCCCAATGCGGGGGATGCTCTGGTCGCGTCCCCACGGCTGGATGTAGTGCACGAACTCGTTCGCCTCGAGGCGCCAGTAGTCGAACCGCGGCTGCACCATCCCCGCGAGGAACAGCACCCATAGGATTCCCGCCATCATCAGGTAGGCATGGTTGCTGAAGGTCACGTCCAGCCCGTCGATCCAGCCCGTCACCGCGCTCACGAGGCCCATGTCCTTCAAGTTGGAGACGTACGCCCCCAATCCGACGAGCGCGAGGAGCAGCAGCGTGATCGCGAACTTCTTCTGGTCGAGGTCCGTCACGATGACGATCAGGTTCACGGCCCAGATCGCGGTCGCCCAGAGTCCGATCGTGTCGTCCGGCAGGTCCGTGCTCCACTGCAGGAAGCCGCACACGAGGAACGCGATCATCGAGGGCCAGAAGTAGATGATCATGGGGAAGGACGCCAGGGGCACGGCCTCCTTGTCCACGTCGAGGTTGCGCGGGTAGTAGACCTCCCAGATCGACTCCTTCTTGAGTTTCGAGGTGGGTTGCGCCGGTTTCTGCGGCTTCGCTTCTTCGCTCATCCGTGCTCCTTGAGAAGGCGCGCACGAGTACGTCGGGCACGCGACTGCGCCGGCGGGGAGTTGAGCAGGAACCCCACGGGCGTTCAAGCTCTCCTCGGGGGGCGTCCTACGCCCGACGAGGCTCGATGTTCACGATGGCCGCGGTGCAAGAGTCGATCGGTATCGGGGCTAGTCAGGCGGCCGGGCGATCACGGCGCCGCCGTCGCCGATCAGCAGGATCCCCACGAGCCGTCCGTCACTGCGCGCGACGACGCACGCGCCGTGCCATTCCGGATCGAACGCGAGCGCACCGTCCACGCGCCACCCGTTCGGGTCGGGGAGGAGGCGCGCGGCGGACAGCGCGATCGGCGCGGCGGGGTCGGCGACGACGAGGCAGTCCTCGGCCGCGCTCGCCGATCGAACGAGCTCCGACGGCCACTCGCTCGCATCTTCGATCCCGATGCGCACGCGCGCGAGGCCGCGCCCTTCCCAGACCGGGTCGAGTGAGAGGTCGAAGCGCTGGCCCGCGAGCTCGAGCACGGCGCTGCCGGCGCGCGCGTCCTCGCTCGCCTTCAAGAGGTCCGCCGGGCCGAGCAGGCCTTCGGAGGTCAGGAGCACCCAGCCCTGGCGCCGCGCCGTCGTGCGGAGGAGGCCCTTCTTCCAGCTCACCTGGGCGCGGAGCGGGCGCGGCAGGGTCGTGCCGATCGGCAGGAGCGCGCTGCCGACGGGTAGCGGGGGCTGCCACTCGAGCCACTCGTCCTCGGGCTCGGCGTGCAGCGCGAACCGGTGTCCCGTGCTGACCGGCTCGCCCCCCGCCGGCGGCGTGGCCAGGGCGATCCCACCGACCAGCAGCGAACGGAGCGAGTCTATCTCGATCTCGAGCCCGCCCATCCCCAGGTTGATCGCGAGCCCTCCGACGTCCCAGAACCTCGACTTCTCGCGCACGAGTTGCACGAATGGAGGCCGGACGTAGACGCGATACTCGACGGTCGTGGCGTCGCTCGACAGACCGACGGAGAGCACGGAACCGATCTGGATCCTGCGGTAACCGAGCGGCGCTCCGGGAGCGAGACCGAGCCGCCACTTCGACTCGAGCGTGATCTCCAGCCCCTCGGGATCGATCCGTTCGGCGATGGGCGGCTCCTCGAGCGCGATGAACTCCGCCTGCGGCTCGCCGCCCTCGGGTCCGGGCAACACTTCGAGGTAACGCGCGCCGATGATCGTCTCGAGGCCTTGCACGCTATCGAGCGAGAGGTGCGGGCGGACGATCCAGAATCGGCTGCCCGTGCGCGCGAGTCTGTCCGCGGCGGGGTCGAGGCGGACGGAGAAGTCGACGCTCGACAGGTCGGGCGCGAGCAGGACGCCCGTGACGTCGCCCACCGTGATACCGCGGTAGCGCAGGGGATCGCCGCTCTTGAGGCCGTGCCCCTCCAGGGCTCGGACCGTGATGACCGTGCCCTGGCCGCGCCAGGTATGGACACCGAGGTAGGCGACGAGGGCGATGGCGGCGATCGGGAGGATCCAGGCCCACGAGCGACCGCGGATCGGCTCCACGACCGCGACCGGGACCGCGATCGGGCGCGCGCGTTCCGGCGTGGAGCGCTCGGAGGGCTCGCTCAAGCGCTCTCCTCCCACAGGGCGTGGGGGTCGAACCACGCGCTCGCGAGCAGGCTCAGCAGCACGCACACGGTGAACGCGAGCGCGGCCGGGCCGGCGCTCACCTCGACGAGGTCGCCGATCTTGATCCACGCGACGACGACGGCGATCAAGAGCACGTCGAGCATGCCCCAGCGCCCGGCCCACTCGATCATCCGGTAGGTGCGCGCGCGGTGCCGCTTCGAGAGCTGGCGCCTGCCGATCGTGATCGCGAGCAGGCCGGCCAGCTTCAGGAATGGGATGACCACGGAGCACACGAGGACCACGGCGCCCACGAAGACCTCGCCCCGCTCGAGCATGCCGACGCTGCCCGTCCAGATGCTCGCTTCCGTGAAGTTGCCGAACCGCTCGAGGCGCATGATCGGCATGCTTATGGCGAAGGGGTACAGGATCAAGGCTGCGAGGGCGGCCGCCACCGCGCGCCGGTTGCTCGTCGCCCGCCGCCCCGGCCGGCTCATGCTCGAGCCGCAACGCGCGCACGAAGCCCGGAATCCCTGTGGCACGCTCGGGAGCTCCTGGACGAGGCCGCAGCAGTGGCAGGCCTTGAGGAGTGCGGTGTCGATCCCGGTCATAGGACTCGCCGGATGGTACTACGCGGACGGTGCGGCGGCGTTTCCGGGCGAGCGCGAATCGGCGGTCATTCAGGGCATCACTCGACCGAGCAGAGGTCGCGCAGCCAGCGCTCCGTGCCGAGGCACCACTCGTCCCAGCGCGCCGCGAGCTCGGGCTCCGAGGCTGCCTCGGCCGCCCCGCGCCGGAGGTTGCGCTCGAGCTCGTTGCTCGCGAGGTATCGCTCGAGGTCTCCCGGTCGGGAATCCGCCAGCGCGAGGGCGGTGGCCAGTACGGCGGTACAGGTCCGCCGGAGCTCCTCCCCGTCGAGCATCTCCATCCGGTCGAGGCTCGTGTGGTAGGTGAAGTCGGTGAAGTGCCAGATCAGAACCGCGGGAATCCTGCGCTCGAGGAAAACGTCGTGGTCGCTGCCGCCCTCCCAGGGGTTCTCGGACGTGCGCCAGCCGCCGACGCGCCGCCCGACGTCGGACAAGGCGATGCGCGCGATCAGGGCCACGCCGCTCGGGCGGATGTCCCGTTCGTCCACCTCCGCCGCGCCCCACGGCGTGTGCTCGTCGGGCGGCAGGGGCTGGAGCGCCCCCGGGTCCGGGCTCCGCTCGAGGAGGGCGATCGCGCCCGTCCGCTCCGGGGATTGTCCGAGCATGTCGGCGGAGATGCCGGCGATCACGCGCCGTTCCGTCGAGTCGAGGAACACGTGGGTCTGGCTCATCTCGTCGCCCCACACGAACACGATCGTGCGCGCCGGGCGTTCCAGCCGCTCCTCGCGGAGGAGCCGCGCCAGGGTGCACGCCGACTCGGTCATGCCGGCGATCCCGCTCGCATTGTCGCCCGCGCCTGGCTCTTGCGCGTGGCTCACGATCGCGACGACTTCGTCCGCGCGTCCGGCACCCACGATCGTCGCCTTCAGGACACGCGCGGTCCGCCCGCCGAACCGGACCTCCGACATGAGCGCGACCCGCACGCGCGGTCCTTCTGAAGCAGGAGTGGACGCAGGCGAGGACGCGGCCGCGCGGATGCGCTCGTGGCTGCGGGCGGAGATCGTGGCGACGGGGATGCTCGTGCCGGGCTCGACCTTCGTGAAAAGGACGGCGTCGAGGTGGCGTTCCGCCCCCGTCGGGTCGACCGAGAACGAGAAGAGCGCGGAGGACAGCACGGCCACGGCACCGCGCCGCTCGGCTCGCGCCAGGATGCTCTTGCTCGGAGCCGCGTCCATGACGAGGACCGTTCCGGGCTCGACTTCGTCCAGGCTGAACACGGGCGGACCCTCGACGTTGGCGGCGGGGGTGTTGATCGGGAGCATCACGCGGTCGACCTCGTGCGACTCGGAGAATGCGTGCAGCGTCACGGGCTCCGCACCCTCCACGTGCAACACGACCCGCGCCGCGAGCGGAGTCCACGCGGGATCGTCCATTTCGTACTCGAGGAACTCGAGCTCGAGGCTCTCCTCGTGCCCGAACCCCGCTGCTCTGAGCCGGGCGGCGAGAGCGTCGAGCGTAACGTCGTAGCCCTCGCCGCCCGGTGTGCGATAGAAGCGGTCGGCCGCTCCGGCGAGCGCGAGGGCGGCGCCCGCGTCGAACGCCTCGTAGATTTCGGTGACGAAGCGTGCGGGTCCCGCCTCGCCGGGGGCCACGGCCGGCCCCAGGTGGACGCGCGCGGATCCCGCGGGCCCCCCGGCCATCGGGGAGTGGGCGCAGCCGATGGGAAAGAGCAGGCAGGCGGACGAGATCGACCGCGCGATTCCACGTCGTGCGAAGTTCGGAAGGGACAAAGCTCGGCCTCCGAGTCCAGGCGTCGCGGTCGGCCGAAGTGGCTGCCGCAGGCGGTGGTCCGAATTATGGCAGGATCCGGATCGCGGAGCAAAGCGCCGGCGCAGGCACGGGGGGCCGCCGACGCCCCGGGCTGACGACCTCAGGACGGATGGACCGGAAACCGATTCCCGGTTCTCCGGCCCGGCTCCACTCGGAATCGCCCCTGCCGAGCGGCGCCCATGGCGCCTCGATCGGCACGCGACTCAACTCTCCCCCCTGACCGTTCCGATATGTGCTGAGACCTGAGGGTCCTCCTCTTCGTGCACCCGGCCTTGATTCTCTCGCGAGCGTCCGATTGGAGTCTCGCGACCCCGGTCGTGATCGTCCGTGTCCAGGCGATCCGGTTCCCATGAGCGATGATCGATACAAGACGCTGATCCAGACGATGCAGAACATCCTCCCCGAGGAGGACTGCGCGCAGGCCTACCTGATCGTCCTCTCCGGCGCGGAGATCGGGAAGATGCACCGGCTCGAGCCCGGCTCGACGAGCATTGGCCGATCACGGGAAACGAAGGTGTGCCTGGAGCACGAGGAGATCTCGCGCCTCCACGCGGAGATCCTCATCACCTCGAGCGGGGCGGCGTACATCCGCGACTGCGGTAGCAGCAACGGCACGCTCCTCAACGCGAAGCCCCTGACCGACGCTCAGCGCGAGCTCACGGACGGGGACAAGATCCAGATCGGGGGCACGGTCATCCTGAAGTTCTCGTATCAGGACCACCTCGAGGAGAGCTTCCAGCTCGCGCTCTACAACTCGGCCGTGCGCGATCCGCTGACCGGCGTGCACAACAAGCG
>SMVQ01000095.1 GCA_004357655.1 Planctomycetota bacterium | reverse complement strand
GTCTGCTTCTGGTCAGGCATGGGCGGCCGCCCATGCCTGACCAGAAGCAGACATAGCAGGAAGACAGGAAGCGCAGGAAGGGAACGGAACGGAGAGGAGAGGAGCAGTCCGCCCCGGATTTTCGTTCGTGAAGCTCCTCACCGCTCGGTTTCTCCTATCGCCGGATGGGGAGGTCCTGGAGGGCGGGGGAGTGCTCGTCGTGGGCGGGCGGATCGCGGCGGTGCCGCGGACATCGGGAGCGGCGCGACGCGCGGCCCGTGTGCACGGAGCCACTGTCGAGGACCTGGGTCAGGGGATCTTGACCCCGGGGCTCGTGAACGCACACGCGCATCTCGAGCTCTCGGGCTTCCACCGGCGCGTTCCAGCTACGCGCACGATCCGCCCGTGGATCGAGAGCTTGATCGCGATGCGACGGGCGGTGGGCGATCACACCCTCGGTGCGGGCGTCCGGCGTGGGGCCGATCGCCTGCTGCGGACGGGGACCACCGCGGTGGGGGACATCGATTCGACCGGCGCGGCGGGGCGCGTTCTCGCCGGACATCGGCTGCGGGTCCGCCTCTACCGCGAAGTGCTGGACGGCGGCGATCCTGTGCGCGCCGAGGCGGCGTGTGCCGCAGTACGCCGTGCCCTACCCCGGCGGGCGGGACTGTGCGAGGGCCTCTCACCGCACTCGCCGTACTCGGTGAGTCCGGCGTTGTTCGCCCTCATCGGCAAGGTCGCGCGCCGCCGGTGCCTGCCGGTCACGATCCATTGGTCTGAGACGCCCGCCGAGCTCGAATGGATGCGCGCGGGGCAGGGCGAGTTGGCGGGACTCGTCCGGAACTCGCCACATCGCACCGGGCTCGATCTCATCGAGGAAGCGGGGCTGCTCGGACCGCGGACTGCCCTGGTTCACGGTAACCATCCGGAACGTGGTGAAGCCCTGCGGATACAACGCGCCGACGCCACCCTCGTGCACTGCCCGGGCAGCCACTTGTTCTTCGGACGCGACCCATTCCCGATCCGTCACTACCGGGAACGTGGCGTGCGAATCGCCCTCGGGACGGACTCGAGTGCCAGCAATGACGACCTCGACATGCGCAGGGAGATGGCTCTCCTGCGTCGCTCGGCACCCGGGCTCGACCCGCGCGAGGTCTTCGCGATGGCGACGGACCACGGAGCGCGTGCGCTCGGCCTCGAGGGTGAGGTGGGTCGCCTGGAGCGCGGAGCGCGCGCCGACCTGTGCCATTTTCGGCTCTCCTCCGAGGATACGAAGGCGTGTCTGGATGAGCTGACAACGGCGATCCCGGAGGTGGGCGGGGTCTGGATCGCGGGCCGGCGCGTCGCGCAGCATGCCTGAAGGGTTCCTCTGAAAACGTCCTTCGTGCTTCCGCGTATACGTCCAGAGGCCTCCCCACACAGCCCCAGGCGCGAGCGCAATTGAATTCGAACCGCCCGTGAACGATCCTAGGGGACCCGCCATGGAACGTGCCACGCTCTCGAGACCGATCATTCCCGGCCGAGTACCCGTCGTCGCTCACGACGACGCGGGACCGGCGGCAAGGTAGACTCCCAGGGATGAAGGTCGCCGTCATCTCGGACCTGCACTCGAACCGCGAGGCGCTCGAGGCTGTCTTCGCCCACATCCGCGGGCTCGGGATTCAAGACATCTTCTGTCTGGGTGACGTCGTGGGCTACGGGCCCGAGCCGGAGTTCTGCGTCGACCTCGTGCGCGGGCACGCCCAGTTCTGCTTGATGGGCAACCACGACGAAGCGTTGTTTCACGGTGCGGCCGACTTCAACCCGCACGCACGACAGGCGATCGAGTTCACGCGCGATCGCATGCGTCCGCGCTGGATCAGCTCGAGCGAGCGCAAGGGGCGCTGGAAGTGGCTCAAGGAGCTGCCGCTGACACATGTGGTGGGCCGGTTCACCTTCGTGCACGGTTCGCCGCGGGACCCCATCCGGGAGTACGTGCTCTCGACCGACGGGTTCCTCAACCCGAACAAGCTGCGCGCGATCTTCGACTCGTTCGAAGGCATAGCGGTAGGCGGCCACACGCATCACCCCGGGATCCACACGGAGGACATGAGGTTCCAGGGGTTGGACGGTCGAGATCGCGTCTCAGTCCCACTGCCGAAGGGGCACAAGTTCTTCATCAACGTCGGGTCGACTGGCCAGCCGCGGGACTCGGACACGCGCGCCTGCTATGCCGTGATGGAAGACGAGCAGGTGACCTGGCACCGGGTGCCCTACGACTTCCGCAAGACCATGGAGAAGATCCGGGCGACGGGAGTCCTCAGCGAGATCCTCGCGCGTCGGCTGGAGCTCGGGAAGTAGAGCGCCTGAAGGTGTCCCGAATCAGGTGGCGCAGGATCTCGGGGTTCTTCCGCAACCGGCGTTGGCTGTAGGAGCGCCAGTGCGGACCGTAGGGCACGTACACCCGCACGACGTGTCCCGCGGCCTTCCAACGGTGCCAGAGCGGCTCTTGCACGCCGAGCAGCACTTCGAAGTAGAACCGCTCGCCCGGCGTCTCCCCGGCCCCGATCGCCAGCAGGAGTCGGGCGGCGAGGTGCTCGTCGTGACTCGCGATCGCGAGGACATGTCCATTTGCCAGGAGCTGAAGGCTGCACTCGAAGAACGCGTCGCGGATCTCCTGGACGCCCTTGTGCGCGATCGACTCGGGCTCGAGGTAGATACCCTTGACCATGCGGACGTCGATCGTGCCGTCCGGGAGCGCGGCGATGTCCGCCGGCGTCCGGAACAGGCGCGACTGGAGCACGAGCCCCACGTTGTCGTGCGACTCGTGCAGCTTCGCGAACAGCCTCAGGGTCGCGTCCGTGGTCGTGTGATCCTCCATCTCCACCCGCACGGCCTGACCCAGCGGCGATGCGTGAGCGAGTAGGTCTCCGTACAGCTCCAACGCGAGGTCCTCCGAGATCCTGAGACCGAAGTGCGTGGGTTTCACGGACACGTAAGCGTCGAGTCCGTGCTCGGCGATCGCGGTGGCCGCTCCCCGGTACTCCGACAACGCCGTACGCGCTGCGGCCTCGTCGGCGACGTCCTCCCCGAGGATGTCGAGGACACCGGCGAAGCCAGCGGCCGAGAGCCGGCGCAAGCGCTCGATCGCCTCCTCCAGGGTCTCGCCGGCGATGTACCGCGCGGAGAGTCGCCTCATGATCGGGCGGGGGATGAGCGGCAGCGCGGCGAGGACGAGCTTCTCGAGGACCATGGGTGGCCGTCGGGGTGATCTCCGGGCGGTCTCCGGGCGATGACGGCGCGAGAGTATACGCCGTCGCCGGAGCCAGGATCACGCTACAAAGGGAGTGGAGTGACCCTGGCTCCGTACTACCATGCGCCGATGCCGAACGCTGCGAGGGTTGTCCTGATCACCGCGCCGGACGAGGAATGCGCGCGCAAGATTGCGCGATCGCTGGTCGAGGAGCGCCTGCTCGCCTGCGCCAACATCGTGCCTGGCATCACCAGCATCTACCGTTGGGAGGGCGCAGTCGAGGAGACGTCCGAGGCGCTCCTCATCGGGAAGACGACGGACGCTCGCCTCGCCCAGCTCGAGACGCGACTGTCGGAGCTGCACCCGTACGACGTTCCCGAGTGCGTGGCGCTTGCGCCCGTGCGCGTGGCAGCGCGCTACCTGGCCTGGCTCATGGAATCGACCGACTCGTGACGGAGAGCGCCGACAACGGTGAGCGGGGCGCGCCTGCGGCGCGACGCGCGGGTCTCGTCCTCGGGGCGCTAGGGTTCCTCGTCCTGCTCCTCTGGCCCGGGCTCTCGCTCACGTACGAGCAACGCGCCGTGGCGGCGACGACCGTGCTCACCGCGCTCCTCTGGATCACCGTCGCGGTCCCGGTGGCGGCGGCCTCGCTCCTGCCCGTCGTGCTCTTCCCCGTGCTCGGCGTGATGACCGCCAAGGAGGCCGCTCCGCTCTACATGAGCGACCTCGTGCTCCTCTTCATCGGCGCGTTCATCATCGCCCTCGGGCTCGAGCGCTGGGGTGTCCACCGGAGGATCGCGCTCTGGATCATCGCTCGCGTGGGCACGGGCGAGCGCCGGCTCGTGCTCGGTTTCATGGTCGCCGCGGCATTCCTCTCGATGTGGATCAACAACACGGCGACGACCCTGCTCATGCTGCCGATCGGCTTGGCGGTGATCGCGAGCGTGGGGGGCGATGAGGCCGGCGAGAGCAAGGGCCCGAGCCCGTTCGCCATGGCGCTCCTCCTGGGCATCGCGTACTCAGCCTCCGTCGGCGGGATGGCGACGCCGGTCGGCACCGTTCCGAACCAGGTCTTTCTCGGGCAATTCGAGGGTGCGTTCGCGCGCGGACCGAAGATTTCGTTCGGCGAGTGGTTCTTCGCCTGGACGCCGCTCGTCGTGATCTTCGTCCCGATCGCCTGGCTCCTGCTCACGCGCGTGATCCACCGGGTCCCCCGCGACACCGGCATGGGCGCGGAGGCGATCCACGGGGAGCGCGCGCGGCTCGGTCCCATGTCGCGCCCGCAAATCCTCATGTCGGTCATCTTCGTCGCCACCGCGGTGCTCTGGGTAACGCGGGCGGACCTCGTGCTCGGGAACTTCCGCATCCCCGGCTGGTCGCGGCTCCTCATGGGCGACGCGGCGCACGACCCCGCGTGGTACGCGCTGCACAAGAACGACGTCTCCGATTCGACCGTCGCCACCTTCATGGCCGTCCTGTGTTTCTTCATCCCCTCGGGCCGGAAGCGCGGCGAGTACCTCATGAACTGGAAGACCGCGTCGAAGCTGCCCTGGGAGGTGCTGCTCCTGCTCGGCGCGGGGTTCTGCATCGCGCGCGGGTTCAACGAGTCCGGTCTCGACACGGTGCTCGGAGGTCTCCTCTCCCCCCTCTTCGAGGGGCGCTCCACCTGGGTCATCGTCGCCGGTGTCGTGCTGTTCATGAGCCTGCTCACCGAGGTGACGTCGAACACCGCGACGACGAACGTGCTGCTCCCGGTGATCGCGTCGGCGGCCATCACCAGCGGCGTCAATCCGCTCCTCGTCATGATGCCCGCCACGATCGCGGCCTCCGCCGCCTTCATGCTGCCCGTCGCGACCCCGCCGAACGCCGTCGTGTTCGCCAGTCGCCTCGTGCCCGTGCCGGCGATGGTTCGGGCCGGCATCTGGCTCAACTTGGTGATGGTCGCCCTCATCACTATCGTGTTCCAGCTCTGGGTGCGCCCGCTCTGGGGCATTGGCGTGGCGCTGCCGGAGTGGGCCCAGCCTTGAGCGCGCGAGCGATGCACGAGTGCGGGAACGCGGGCGCAGCCGTAGACTCTCGGCGCCCCCTCATGGCCAACGCTATTCGCAATCGCGCTTGCACGTGGCTGCTCGCGGTCGTGCTCGTCGCCTGCAGCGAGCCCGAGCGGCCGGGCATCCCGGCGCGCACGCTCATGCTGGTGACGGTGGCGGGCTTGCGCGCCGATCACACCTCGGCCTACCTCTACGCGCGTCCGACGACGTACGTGCACTTCGACGGCGGGCAGAAACAGCTCGGGCGGGCGCTCGCCATCGACGACCTCGCGGCCGAAGGCGTCCTGTTCGCGAATGCGTTCGCCCCCTCTTCGCGTGCCCGCCCATCGCTCGCGTCCCTGCACACCGGGCGTTCCCCGCTCGCGACCGGCGTCCTCGACGGCGGAGCGCCGATCGCGGACACCGAGACGACGCTCGCGGAGGCGCTCGCGGGCGCGGGCTTCCTGACGGTTGCGTTCGTCGCCGAAGAGGACCGGCCCCTCGCCGCCGGCTGGGACCAGGGCTTCGATGTCTTTCACCGCGCGGAGGACGATGCCGGCGCCCTGGGCGCCGCCGTCCGGTTCGTCAGCGATCACGACTTCGGCAACCAGCGGCCGCTCTTCGTGTGGATCCACCTCTCCGGACCCTCGTTCCCGTACGAGCCGGGCGCAGTCCCCGGAGCGGGCGGGACGGTCGATTGCGCGGGCCTCTTCACCGATCCTTCGTACGCGGGCTCGGCCGACGGGAGCGCGGGATTCCGTGCCGCCACCCCCACACTCGACGAAGCCGATCGCGGACACATCGTCGGCTTGTACGACGGCGAGGTCGCCATGACGAACCGGATGCTCCTCTGGTTCCTCGACTACTTCCATTGGGCCACGGCGCCCGCCGGCGCGTGGAGCAGCACGTTGTTCGTCCTCGTGGGGACGAACGGCGAGGAGTTGTTCCGCGACGGTGCGACGTGGGGCCACACCGATTCGGCGCACGACTCCGTGTTGCGCGTCCCGCTCTTCATGCGGCACCCGGACACGCTGACCGGACGGCGCATCCTCGCCGAGATCGTCGACCTCACGGACGTCATGCCGACGATGCTCGACTGGTTCGGCATCCCGGCCCCGGAGTCGGTGACCGGGCGGAGCCTCCTGCCCTTGATGGACTCTCACGTCGAGCGGCCGTTCGAGCGACGCCCCGCGTTCTCGGTCCAAGGCGATCGCGCGAGCTTCACGGTGCGCACGCCCGAGTGGCGGCTCGTGCTCCTCCCGCCTGCCGGCGGTGGCGGGGAAGAGACCATCGAGCTCTATCACCAGCGGGTCGACCCGCACGCTCTGCACGACGTCGCCACGAAGAATCCGGCTGTCGTGGCCGAGCTCGAGGATCTCCTGCGCGCATGGCTCGCCGCGACCGGTGACCCGCGATGAACCCGTTCGTCCGACGCCGGAGCATCCGCCACACCGACCGCACTCTCGCGCGTGCCGTGTTCGCGCTCGTCCTCGCGGTCTACACGGCGACGTTCTGCGGAGTGCCGGATACTCCGGGCGGCGAGATCGCGTTCCAGACTTCGAGCGCCCTCGCCCGGCACGGAAGCCTCGCGATCGGGGGCACGCCCGAGGCGGAGATCCTCATCGCGCACGCGCAGGACGATTCCAGCGCGACGCTCCTGCGCGAAGGCATCGGGGAGGGCACTTTCGCGAGCTCGGGCATCGGGCACGCGGTCACCGGCGTCCCCTTCTACTGGGTTGGCCGGATCCTTGCGCTCGTGCGACCTTCGATCCAGGAGCTCCACGAGTCGCGCTCGTACTGGGGAGCACCGCGCAGCGAGTACTTCGAGCACCTCGTCGCCGGCTGGCGCAACGCCTTGTTCACGGCGCTCACCTGCTGGTTGCTCGTCCTGTCTGCGCGTCGTCTCGGGCTGGAGCGCCGCCATGCCTGGCTGGGCGGGGTCACGTACGGGATCGCGACGTTCGCCTGGTCCCAGGCGCGCTCGACGCTCCCCGACGTGCAGGCGACGCTCCTCGTGTTCCTTGCGTTCCATCTGATCCTGCAGGTGCGGGAGCGATACGATCGTCTCGACACGCCGCACCGGCGCACGCTGGCCGGGATCGGACTCGCGCTCGGCTGCGCTCTCCTCACGCGCGTCTCGCTCCTGCCGATCTGCATCGTGCTCCTGGCGGCCGCGGAGACCGTCGTCGGGAGCGGCAGCCGGCGCATCGCGGCGTCGCGTTGGTCCCCGAAGGGACCGCTCGGGACCGGACGCATGCGCGCGCTCGCCTTCCTGCTCGTGCCCTTCATCGCCTGCATGGGCCTGCACCTCGCGCTGGACCAGTGGCGCTTCGGGGTCTTCTTCGTCGGGGACGAGGTCCTGGGCGCGGGCTTCCTCGACCATCCGATGCCCACGGGGGTAGCCGGACTCCTGGTCGCTCCGGGCAAGGGACTCCTGTGGATGGCGCCCGCCCTGCTCCTCCTCCCGTGGGGCATCGCGGCGGCCCGGGCGCGCGGCGAAACGCTCTGGTTGCTCGTGACGACAGGGGTCTTCATGGGAGTGCTCCTCCCCGCGGCCACTTCCGCTTCGTGGCACGGCGCCTGGACGTACGGACCGCGCTTCCTTCTGCCGGCCCTGCCGTTCCTGTGGCTCGGCGTGACGTTCGCCCTGAAGGCGGTGGAGGAGCGGCGGCACCTCCGAGTGCTCGCGGTCGGGTTGTTCTGCCTGGGTGTGCTCGTGCAGATCCCCGCGGCGCTCGTCGACCATGCGACGCACGAGGACCTCGCGCAGCAGGCGGCGCGCCTGGCGTGGCCGACCGCTGAGGGCCGCGACGAGGACGCGGCCGAGGCCGAACGCTTCGACCGCATCCAGTGGGACTGGGGCTTCGCGGCGCCGTGGGCCCACTGGCGGATCCTCCGCCACCGCCTCGCGCCGTTCGACGACCCGGATCGGCGCGAGCGGTTCCCCGTGCGCGAAATCTTCCATGTCGACGCGGAGGCCGTCATCACGCCGACCCTGGGACGGGACATCGAATTCCGGCACCTAGCCTGGGTCGATCAGGTCCGGCGGCTCGATATGTCCGTCTGGCCGCCCGCGCTGATCGTGTCGATGCTCCTGCTCGTGGGGACCGTGCTCTCGTTCCGCGGTCTGGACCGCAGCGCGCCGTAGGTCGGTTTTCGAGGCCCTCAAGGGATCCCGCGGTCCGGCCGATAGCGAGAGGTCATGGTCTTGTCGTGGATTCTAGCCTTCATCCTCGCGGCGGTCTCCGCCGAGCGGCGCGTGCGGGCCGAGTTCTTTCTCGTCGAGGAAGCGCCGGCTGCCGACCTGCCCGGTGAAGACGCGGTGGAGACGGCCCCGGTCGCGCTCGTCGTCTGGAGGCGCGTCCGATCCGAGTCGGGCGAGCTGCTCGAGCGCGACGTCTACTTCCGGGAGGATGGGATCCGGATCCGCCACTCCGAGCGGCTCGCCACGCACGTCCCCGGGGGCTTACCGCGCCTCGTCTTTCGAGAACTGCGCCGGAAGGGGGGACGCACCTGGCTCGCCGAGCTCGACCGGGCGCAACGGCGCGTGGAGATCACCGAATGGGGCGGAGTGCACGCGCTCCACGAGGTGTGGCACTTCGACGCGGGCGTCCAGATGCCGCTCGCCCTGCTGGAGCTCGTCCGGGCGGGGCTCGTGAGCGGGGGCCGGTTCGAGTGCCTCGAGCCCCTCGTCGGCGGAACCGCCGCGGTGTTCGTGACGACGCACCCCGGCCTGGTCGGCGTGGACGGATGGGTGCCGGCCGGGCTCGCCGCGCTCCTCGCGCGAGGCGCCGCGGACCGCACGGTCGAGCTTCGACGCGGCGACGGCAGCCTCGCGGGTCGCTTCGTCTTCCGCGGGCGCGAGCTCCTCGCTTCTCAGTGGCAGGCGGGCGGAGCCTGGGCTTATCGCATCGACGCGGCCGACTACCATCGCCTGCTCGAGTCGTGGTTGCAGGCAGTCGAGAAACCCCAGTCGGTCGCCGAACTCCTCGCGAGCATCGGGCGGTAAGACCCCCGTACGTCATGGTCGCCAACGGGCCTTTCTCCGGCGCGAGTGGTAGAACGGTCCCGGTCGAGGGTGCGACCCGCAGCGCGTGCCTGGTTCACCTCCTGGCGCCGATATAAGATCCGGGGCGCCATCGCCTCCACCGGACTGGATCCCCACGCACGCTTGAACCACACACGCGAGTCCCCCACCCGCCGCGAGTCTCCCACCCGCCGCGAGTCTCCCACCCGCCGCGAGTCCCGCATGATGAGTGTCCGCGCGGGCGAGGCGTGGAAGGTCTGGACTTCCGCGCTCCTCTTCGGCCTGGCGTTCGCCGGCTGCAAGTCCTCCGCGGACTATCGGGCCGAGGCGGACGAGGCGGTCTATGCTCTCGTCGATGGCGAGCGGGGCGAGCTCTTCGATCTCCCCCCCGGGTTCACGATCGAGCCGCCCGAAGGCAGCCTCCGCGAGCGTCTGATCGGCGGCGAGCGGATCGAGCGGTCGCTCACGCTCGTCGAGCTGCTCGAGATCGCGTCGGAGAACAGCCGCGAATACCAAGATCAGAAGGAGGCCCTCTATCGCTCCGCCCTCGCGCTCACGCGCGAGACCTGGGAGTTCGAGACGCAAGGCTTCGGCTCGGCGGTCGCCGCCGTGGACGGGGAAGGGACGGAAGCGGACGTGGTCGCGGGGGGGGCGAGCGGCGGCCTGATGCGGGCGCTCGGGACGGGCGGGACCATCGTCGCCTCGCTCGGGACGAGCCTCTTCCGCGTGGTCTCGACGGGGGACGGTTGGGACGCGATGAGCGACATCTCGCTCGCGTTCACGCAGCCCCTCCTGCGCGGCGCAGGGAAGCAGATCGCGCTCGAGCCGCTCACGCAGGCCGAGCGGAACCTCGTGTACGAGGTGCGCGACTTCGAGCGTTTCCGGCGGGCGTTCGCCGTGACCGTCGCGCGCCAAATGTACGCGCTCCTGGAGTCCACCGACGCGCTCGGGAACGAGCGGGAGAACCTCGCGAGCTTGACGCGGTTGCGTGAGCGCAACGAGTCCCTGGCGGAGGCGGGCCGGCTCTCGGACGTCGAGGCCGACCAGGCAAGTCAACGCGTACTGACTTCACAGAACCGGCTCCTCCAGCTTCGGGGGCGACTCGGGACGCAGACGGACGAGTTCAAGTTGTTCCTCGGCCTCCCCATGAGCGCCGACGTTCACGTCGATCCCAGGGAGTTCGAACGCCTCACGGACGAGGATCCTCTGCTCGACGGTCTCGCTCCGGAGCGACCGATCGACTTGGCGCTGGCGAATCGCCTCGACTTGCGGACGACCCTCGATGAGCTCGAGGACCGGGAGCGTCAGGCTTTCGTGCTCGAGGACGCCCTGCGGGCGGGGCTCGCGCTCGTGATCGAGGCGAACTCCGCGACGGACGAGGGCCAGCCGGTGCGTTTCAAGAAGAAGAACACGGACTGGTCGCTAGGACTCGCGCTCGATCTGCCGATCGAACGCCTTATCGAACGCAATGCCTGGCGCAGCTCCTTGATCGCCCTCGAGGCCCAGGAGCGCGCGGTCGAGGAGCTGTCCGACCAGATCCAGCTCGAAATCCGCAACGACGTTCGCGACGTGGCCGACACCCGCGCGAGCTACGTGATCCAGCTCGGTGCAGTCACGCTCGCCGAGCGACGGGTCGAGAGCGCCGCCTTGATGCTCCAAGCGGGACGCGCGGAGACGCGCGACCTCCTCGATGCCCAGGCTGACCTCTTGGACGCCCAGAACGCGGCCACCCGCGCTTTGATCACTCTGACCTTGACGCGCCTGGATTTCTACCTCGACATGGAGCTGCTCCGGATCGACGAGGACGGTATCCATATCGACGAGTCGCTCGCATCCGTCCTCACTGAGGAAGATCAATGACCAAGAAAAAGAGTCGCGGAGGACTGTTCCTCACCCTCGCCATCGCTTGCATCGCTTTCGGGATCTACGGCGCCGGGCCGGGCGGTTGGTTCTCGGCCGCCGAGGAGACGGCGCTCGAGGGCGTGCCCGTCCGCCGTGGGGCGCTCAAGATCAGCCAGGTGGTCCGCGGCAACCTGAAGGCGAAGGACAGCATCACCCTGAAGAGCGAGATCGAGGGCCGCACGACCATTCTCTACCTCATCGAGGAGGGCACCACCGTCCAGCGGGGCGACCTCATCGCGGAGCTCGACGTGACCGAGCTCGTCGACGACCGGGTCGCCCAGAAGATCAGAGTCCAGAACTCCCAAGCCGAAGCCACGAAGGCCTACGAGCAGTACGAGATCCAGGTCATCCAGAACGAGAGCGACATCGCATCGGCCGAGATGAAGGTGACCTTTGCGGCGATCGACAAGGAAAAGTACGAAGAAGGCGAGTGGCCGCAGGAGTTCAAGGAGTCGGAGGAGAAGATCCTCATCAAGAAGGAAGAGCTGATCCAGGCCGAGGACAAGCTCGAGTGGACCGTGCAGCTCGCCGAGAAGGGCTTCGTGCAGCGCACGGAGCTGGAGCGGGATCAGCTGGCTGTGCAACGGTCGCAGATCGAGCTGGAGCAGGCCACGCGCCAGAAGGCGCTCCTGACCGAGTACGAGAACCCACGGCGGGTGGTGGAGCTCAATGCGGACATCGAGGAGATGGGCCGCGACCTGAGGCGCGTGGAGAAGCAGTCGTCCGCCAGGCTCGCGGACTACGAGGCGGCGCGGGAGACGACGAAGGCCAAGCTCGAGCTCGAGACGCAGAAGCTCGCCAAGATCGAGGACCAGATATCCAAGGCGCGCATCATCGCGCCCGAGATGGGCATCGTCGTCTATGGACGCTCGAAGAGCGGCCGGCACATGAGCGGCGGCGAGCCCGTTTCCGAGGGCGGCGACGTCAGTGAGCGCCAGGATATCGCCACCCTGCCGCGGGAGGGCGGCATGATCGTCGCAGCGAGCCTGCACGAGACAGTGCTCAAGCGGGTCGCGGTCGGGCAGCCGTGTACGATCCAGGTGGACGCCATGCCCGGCATGTCGTTCGCGGGCCGGGTCGAGTTCGTCGCCGTGCTCCCCGACGCGAACAGTTGGTACGCGAACCCGAACCAGCGGGTGTATCGCTCCGAGATCTCGATCACGGACGGGACGCCGGAGATGCGGCCCGGGATGTCGTGCAGTGTCGAGATCCTCTCGGAGACCATCGAGAATACGCTCTACGTCCCTGTGCAGACGGTCTTCGTGGACGCGGGCAAGCCGATCTGTTTCGTCAAGACCGGCCGGGAGATCAAGATGCGCAAAGTGACCATCGGCTCCGACAACTCGAAGTGGGTCGCGATCGAGAGCGGGCTCGAGGAGGGCGAGCTGGTGCTCCTGAGTCCTCCCGTCAGCTTCACACCGAGCGGGACACCGGAGAGCGAGCGCATTGGGGCGGGTCAGTCGGACGGTGCTCCGCAGGGCCTGCCGGACGGCGCCTCCGCCGATGGGCGCGGCATGCCGTCCCAGGCGATGCGCGAAGCGATGCGGGGGAAGCGCGGCGGAATGCCTGGAGGGGGCGCGCGCGGCGGTCGGCCCGGCGGCGAGCGTGGGTCCGAGCGCGGCGGCCGGGGCCGGAGCACCGGTGGCGGCGAGGGTCAGGCGCGAGCGGAGCGGGAGTCGGATGCCCCGGGGACGGGCGCGCGGCAATCCGAGGACTCCGAATAGATGGCGAGCGAGGAGCCCGAACCCGTCGCGGAGCTGTTCGAGGTCACCCGTCTGTACCAGATGGGGACGAACGAGGTGCGCGCGCTCGACGGCTTCACCTTCACCTTCCGACAGGGCGAGTACTGGTCGATCATGGGGAGCTCGGGCAGCGGCAAGTCGACGCTGCTCAACATCCTCGGCTGCATCGATCGCCCGACCTCGGGCACCTACCGGGTTCGTGGCCGGGAGGTCGCCGACCTCGACGACGACGAGCTGTCCGAGCTGCGGGGGACCGAGCTCGGGTTCGTGTTCCAGTCGTACAACCTGATCGCCCAGCTCGACGTCATCGAGAATATCCTCGTGCCTGTCCTGTACCAGGATGACCCGGATCCGAACGCACGCGAGCACGCGGAGGAGCTCGCGGAGCGCGTCGGTCTGGGTGGACGCTTCGAGCACCGTCCGCCCGAGCTCTCCGGTGGTCAGCAGCAGCGCGTGGCGATCGCGCGCTCACTCATCAACGATCCGGCCATGATCCTGGCGGACGAGGCGACGGGCAACCTGGACAGCACGACCGCGATGGAGATCCTCGAGCTGTTCGACGAGCTGCACGACGAGGGCAAGACCCTCCTGATCGTGACCCACGAGCCCATGGTGGGGGAGCGCGCGGATCGGACCCTGCGGCTGCGTGACGGGCGGATCGAGGACGTGATCGAGCGTCGAGGCGCACCCGTCTGATGCGCGGAAACGTCGCCCGAACCATCCGGCTCGGAGTCAGCAGCCTTCTCCTGCACAAGCTGCGGAGCCTGCTCACGACCCTCGGCGTGCTCTTCGGGGTCGCGAGCGTGATCGCGATGCTCGCGGTCGGTGAAGGTGCCAGCGCGGAGGCCCAGGACCAGATCAAGCAGCTCGGCAGCCAGAACGTGATCCTGCGCAGCATCAAGCCCGCCGAAGACGTGGTGAGCGACCAGCAGACGCGCGTCATCACCTACGGCCTGACGGACATGGACCTGCTCCGCGTCTCGGAGACGTTTCCGGGCGTCGGGCGCGTCGTCCCGATCCTCGAGATTGCCCAGGAGGTTCGTGTCGGCGCGCGCGCGAGCAACCCGCGGGTCAAGGCGGTGCCGCCCGCCTACCGCGAAGTCACGGGTCGCGTGCTGTACGAGGGCCGGTTCATCCGCGACGTGGACGAGCGGTCGTTCGCGGCGGTGTGTGTGCTGGGCTACGAGGTCGCGCGTTTCCTCTTCCCGTTCAAGTCCTGCATCGACCAGCGCGTGCGGATCGGGGCGGAGTATTTCACCGTCGTGGGCGCGATGCTCCCACGGGTCCCGCTCTCCGATGATGCCCCAAGACCGGGCATCGAGGTGGGCGGCGAGGTATTCATTCCGCTCTCGACCGGCCGCAAGCGATTCGGCGGCATGCAGGTGAAGATCCGGAGCGGCAGCCGGGAGATGGAGTCGGTCGAGCTGCACGAGATCGTCGTCGACGTCGCGCGCGCCGCAGACGTGCCGTTCGTCGCCAACGCCTGCCGCGCGATGCTGGCCCGCAACCATGAGCAGCGGGACTACGAAGTCATCGTGCCGCTCGAGCTCCTCATGCGCGCCGAAGAGACGAAGCGCATCTTCAACATCGTGCTCGGCAGCATCGCCGGGATCAGCCTGCTCGTGGGCGGCATCGGCATCATGAACGTGATGCTCGCCACGGTGACCGAGCGCACACGCGAGATCGGAGTCCGCCGCGCGCTCGGCGCCAAGCGGCATCACATCATCACGCAGTTCCTGGTGGAGACGGTCGTACTCTCGGCCGGGGGCGGGCTCGCCGGCGTAGCCCTGGGGCTCGCGATCCCGCTCGGCGTGGAGCACTTCGCGAAGATGAAGACGATCGTGACAGTGCAGGCGCCGCTCCTCGCCTTCGGCATCTCGGTGGCGACGGGCATCATCTTCGGTCTCTACCCGGCTTGGCGCGCCGCCAACATGGATCCCGTCGAGGCGCTGCGGCACGAGTGATACGAGGAAACTCCTTCTTCCCCCATTCCGTTCCGTTCCCTTCCTGCGCTTCCTGTCTTCCTGCTATGTCT
>SMVQ01000094.1 GCA_004357655.1 Planctomycetota bacterium | reverse complement strand
TGCTGCAGGCCGTGCTGGCCGACGGGCGCGTGTTCCTCTCCTCCACCACGATCGACGGCGTGTACTGGCTGCGCGTGGCCGTGCTCTGCTTCCGCACTCACAAGGATCGCATCGACGCGCTGCTCGAGGTGATGGCGCGCGAGGTCGGGGCGAGCTGAGGACCGGGCCCTGCGGCTATTCGACTCGCTCGTAGGCCGTGACCCTGTGCCCGCGTCCGTCGAGCAGGACGTCCTCGCTCGCGCGCACGCGGAACCCCGGGTGGCGCGTCATCCAGGTGACGTAGTCGCGCTCGAAATCGCGGCCCTTGCGGTTCTTCGGGTCGGGGGGGTCGAGCGTCACGACCCGTGGGAAGAAGGACGACCACTTACGGAACGCGGCCTCGTCCCAGCCCGGATCGTCCCACAGGTGGGCGACGCCGGGCGACTCGTCGCCGAGGATGCGCCGGTCGCCGTGCTCCTGGAAGAGACGCCAGAACAAGAGGTCGTAGGAGAGCTCGGTCGCCGTCCCGCCGATCCAGGCGAACGGCTGGTCGGGGTCGAGCTGCGCGGCCGCGAAATCGAGCACGCGCTCGTTGCCTTCGGGTCCCGAGGCGGGCGCAGGTCGGTAGCGGTACGGGTGCTTCCACTCGTCGAAGTTGTCGAGCACTTCCTGGGGGAGCTCCGCGGGCAGCTCGAATGCGAGCCGCGTGACGAGCTCGTCGCCGATGCCTCGCATGCCGATGATGACGGCGAGCACGGCGACGGCGACCGGCAGCCGCGCTCGCGCGCTCAGCCGGTGGAGGAACACGGCGCACAGCGCGCCGCCGAGCGCCCACGTCGCCGGCAGCGTCGGCAGGAGGAAGCGATCGACGCGGAAGGGGTAGAGCGCGAAGGACAACGGGCCGATGAGCGCGAGGAGGGCGCAGAGCCGCGGCGCACCGCGACCCGCGTGACGCAGGCCCCAGAGGATGCCGGCGAAGGCGATGAGGAAGGCGGGGAGCGACAGAAAGGACTCGAGCAGCCACGCGACGACCGTGAACCCGGGCCCGAGCGTCGATTGGGTTCGCGGCGTGTCGAGGTACTGGAGGAAGTTGGCCCAGTGCGACCGGCCCATGGGCCACCCGTACGGCAGGGGCAGCAGGAACCACCAGGCGAGCACGACGCCCAGTCCCAGGAGCCCCCAGGGCAGGACGCGGCGACTCGCGGGCGGGGCGCCCCGGTGCACGAGGTCGACGAGCGCGCACAGGCCGACGGCCCCGATGAGCTGCGGGCCGTAGGTGAACTTCGTGAGGAACGCCGCGCCGAGCAGGACTCCACCGAGAATGCCCCACGCGGCCCGGCCCTCCTCGCGCGCGCGCAGGTACGCGAGGCAGGCGGTCACGGTGATCAGCGCCGAGTACGGCTCCATGAACGCGCTGCGCGCGTGCACGACGCCGAGCCAGCTCGTGAGCCCGAAGCAGGCCGTCCAGAAGGCCGCTGTGTCGCCCTGATCCTCCGGCACGAGCTTCCGCGCGAGCCGCGAGGCCAGAAACAGGGTGAGGATCCACGCGACGCACGTCATGGCGCGCGGCGCGAGGAAGCCCGGGCCCCCGATGAGGAACCCGAACGACATGGCGACGCGGCCGAGCGGCGGGTTCAAGCCGTCGCCGTGCAGCTCGCGCGCGAACTCGGCGAGGTCGAACACGCGCAGGCTCTCCGCCATCCGCAGGCTGCCGAGCGCGTACGAGGCCGCGTCCCAGCCGGGTGTGCCGGCCGCGGGGAGGCCGAGCAGGAGCGCGACGAGCCCGGCGAGCAGCGCGGCGATCGTCAAGGCCTGAAGTGCGCTCGGTCGCTTCATGGGTCGCCGTACGCGCCGGTATACAATACGCTCCGGACCGCCGCACGGACTGCGCGGCCAAACGCACCGCGATGGATCGGATTGCGCATCTTCGTCGACGCACGCTCGCGCTCTCCGCCGCGATCCTCGCTGGACTCGCCACCGCGCCCGCCGCCGCGCAGGAGGCGGGACCGCAGCTCGGAGACCTGCGGCGGTTCCAGCTGCTCGACAACGGCCGGTTCACGGAGCCCCTGTCCGAGGCGAACGACGGGCGGCGCGACCGGATTCCGTGGTGGCGGAACGCGAGCACGCGGCACGCCGTCGAGGTCGATCCCGAGCGCGGGGAGCTCACGCTGCAACCGGGCGCGCGGATCGCGCAGCCGGTCGCCGCCTACGCCCCGGCGACGCGCGGGATCGTCGTGCGCGGGCGCGTGTCGGGCGACGGTCGCGTCGCGCTCGTCGACGCGCTCGGCGGTCGCGCGGAGGTCGCCGTGGGCGGGGCGAGCGACGGCTGGGAGAGTTTCGCGATCGACGGCGAGACGTGGGCGGCCCTGCTCGGCCGGGCCCCCTTGCCGAGGCTCGAGCTCGAGCTGGCCGCCGGCGACTCGACGGCCGTCTTCGCCGACGTCGCCTTCGACGTGCCGCTCCCGTGCCCCTCCGAAGCGGAGCTGCGCGCGGAGATCCTCGCGCGGCTCGCCGAGATCTTCGAGCTGTGGCTCGAGCGCGGGCTCGACCGCGGACTCGGGCAACAGGGACCGCGGTCGACGGGCTTCGTCGCCCACCTCTTCGACGCACGGACCGGCGCCGCGCTCCGCACGACGGAAGGCGGGCTGTTCCCCCTCTACACCGCGCTCCTCGACGCCGCGCCTTATGGCGCCGACCCGGGCGCCGACCCGGGCGGCGACCCCGCGTGGCAGCCGGCGCTCGCGACGTTCCTCGAGGACTACCTCAGCCTCGGCTTCCACCCGGATACGGGGCTGCCGCGCAAGTGGGATACGGTGCGCGACGTGCCGCTCGACGACGGCTGGATCGAGATCGCGAGCGACCTCGAGTTCCTGCTGGACGTCGCCGAGCGCGGGCCGGAGCCGTTCCGTGCGCGCGCGGACGCCGCCGCCAGACGCATCGGCGCGACCGTGCTCGAGCACGGCCTCCTGCCGGACGGTTCCGTCGCATCGAAGTATCGCGCGCGGGACGCGGCGACGACGACCAACGTCGTGCAGCTCCGGCGGCTCGACGTGCCCAAGCAGCTCGCGCGGCTCGCCGCCCGGACCGGAGACACGCGCTATGCGAGCGCGGCGCGCAACGCCCTCGCGGAGGTCGAGTTCACGCACTACTGGACCGGCGAGTGGGACGCGATCGACCCCGGCTTCGACGACGACTTCGGGCACTACGGCGAGCGCTCGGTCGCGATGGCGGGCCACCTGCCCGGCGACGTCGCGTTCGGCGGGCTGGCCGAGTCGGGCTGGCGCACCTACGCGCCGCTCTGGCGCGACGCTCTGCGCTTCGGCGGCTCGATCGCGGCGGACCAGGTGCGCTGCTGGGACCTGCTCGTCGCGTTCGCGCCCGAGAACGAGGGGCTCCGGAACGCGCTGCCGCCGCTCCTCCTTGCCGCCGCGCGCGCCCACTTCAAGGGCGAGCAGTACCGGAACGGAGCCTGGGGTGACATCACGTTCGTGAACTTCGACCCCAGGAGCGGTCTGGAAGTGGGCGACCTCGGCGGGACGCCCGCGAACCTGCTCTACGGCCTGGCGGTGATCTACGACGAATCGCTCGGGCTGCGGACGCCCGCGGTGCGCGCGATGTTCACGACCGTCCTGCGCTCGACCGTCGAGCACTACCGGCGTCCCTACGGGTACCTGCTCACGGCGGACGAGCTGCCGGACCAGAACATGGCGGGGGGGGGCGTACGGATGCTGAACGCGCTCCTGATCATGCTCGGGCACTTGTGAGCGCGGTCACGGGGCGCGGCCCATCAGTACGCTGACGTCGTTGCTGTTGCCGTTCGCGACGACGAGATCCATCCAGCCGTCGCCGTCGAGGTCGGTGGCCGCGACGTCCATGCAGCCGACCGCCGCGCCGAGGTCGTGGAGGCGCTCCAGCCGCAAGCCGCCGCCGGAGTCCACCCGCGACGTCCACACGTTGACGAGGTGCGCGGACTGCGCGGCCACGACCAGCTCCGGGAGCCCGTCGCCGTTGAGATCGTGCGCGAGCACGTGGCGCGGGTGCAGGGCCGTCGCTATCGGTCCGAGTGCGACGAAGGGTCCGGGCGCCGAATCGGGAGCGCGCAGGAACACCTGCACGCTTCCCTGCTGGCCGCCGAAGCTGTCGTTCGCGAGCACGACGAGGTCCTCGCGACCGTCGCCGTCGAGGTCGGTCGCGACGACGTCGATCGGCGCGCCGTCCACCGCCTGGCGATGGCCCTCGATGAGCTCGAGTCCGGCGGCCGCGTCGAAGCGCGCGACGAGCACCGCGAACCCGAGGTCCGTCCCCGGCCCGCCGAGGGCGACGACGACCTCAGGCGTCGCGTCACCGTCGAGCCACGCGGCGGTCAAGGCGCGCGGCCCCGGCCGCATCGCCATCCGGCGCGCTGCCCCGAACGCGAGCCCTGTCGTCGCGCTCGTCTCGTTCAGGAACCACACGACCTCGCCCGCGATGTCGTCGGCGACGACGAGCTCCGGCCGTCCGTCGCCGGTGAGGTCGACCGCCAGCAGGTCGGCGGCGCCGGGCCCGATCGGGAGACCGGCGCCGGGGGTCCCGCGCGCGAGCCCGCCCTGCCCGTCGCCGAGCCACAGGGCGACGTGGGCGCCGATCGGGCTGACGGTGAGCAGGGCGACGTCGAGGTGGCCGTCGCCGTCGAGGTCGACGCAGGTCGCGGCGCGCGGCACCGGCCCGACGCTGTACACGACCTGCGGCGCGAGCGTCGCGCCCTCGCCCCGAAGGAAGGAGAGCGACTCGTCCTTCGAGTTCAGGACGACGACGTCGGGCGTGCCGTCCTCGTCGAAGTCGCCGCACGCGATCGAGGAAGGGAAGCCGCCGACGGCAAAGCGCGGCGCCGCGGCGAAGCCGGAGCGACCCGTGCCCGCGCTGAGGCTCACGCTGTGCGAGTCGCGATTGGTGAGGGCGAGATCGGGCACGCCGTCCCCCGTGAAGTCGGCGACGGTCGCGCAGCGCGGCGACTGCCCGGCGTAGGCGGTCTCGGTGCGGGTCGGACCCGTGCGCTCGAAGCCGCCCAAGAGCGTGGTGTCGAGCCCGATCGTGTGCAGGGTGAGCAGCTCGACGACGCCGTCACCGTCGACGTCGCACACCTCGACGTCGAGCGGGATGATGCCGATCCGCCACTCGAGCGGCGGCTCGGACGAGGCGAGCGCCGCCGCCGGTCCGCCGGGCAGATCCCATCCGAACACCCATAGGGCGCGGTCGCCGCCGACCGCGATCAGCTCGTCGTCCCCGTCACCGTCGAGGTCGGCCGCGGCGAGGTCGCGCGGGATGCCGGTGAGCGACACCGGCGCAGCGCTCTTCGTGAGCGCCCCGTCCACGTACGCGAAGAAGTGCAGGCTGCGCGTCGCCTGGAAGCCCACGACGACGCCGCTCCCGTCCGCGAGCACGAGGAGGCAGCGCGGCAGCTCGCCGCCGAGCTCCGACTCCGAGAGCTCGCCCTCGAGGTCGACCACGACGAGGCGGCCCGCGTCCGTGGCCACGACCAGCTCGATGGAGCCGTCCGCGCCGAGGTCGCCACCCGCGAGGACCCGCGGCGTCCCGGGCAGCGGACGCCGCCAGAGCTCGACGCGGCGCACGGGATCGAGGAGGACGAGCGTGCGATCGGCGCGCGAGGCGATCGCCAGGGCGCGGCCCTCGCCGGCCGGACCCGTGCGCACGGGCACGGGCTCGAGCGGGTAGTCACCGATCGGGATCGTGACCGCCGCGTCCACGATCCCCGCCGGGCCGCCGCGCCAGATGACGAGCGCGCCCGGCGCCAGCGTGGTCGCCACGAGCTCCACGAACCCGTCGCCGTCGAGGTCGCTGGCGAGGATCGCATCCGGCTTGGCGCCGACCGGTCGCTCGCGGCGCGCGACGAAGACCGGCGGCCGGGCCGCCGCTGTAGCGCGGCGGCCCGGCCCGCCGACCTGGGGCTCGCTCGCATCCCCACACGCCGAACCCAGGGCCGGGATCAACACCATCAGGATCCAGGGCCCTCCGCTGCGTTGTTCGATGCGAGTCATCGCGGCATTGTCTGGCGCCGTCGCGGGGCGGGCAAGCGTCGAGAAGCCGGCCGAGGGCGCCGCTGGCACAGGGTAGGATTCCAGGATGGAAGGGAGCTTTCGCTCGCGAGGCGCGCACGGGCGCGTGCCGATAGAGCTGCGATGACGAGCGACGAGCCTCGCCCCAGCGCCTTTCGCCGCGTCGGCGTGCCCCTCCTGAAGCTCGGCGTCGCGGCCCTGCTCCTCGGCCTGCTCTACCAGAAGATCCCCTGGAGCGACCGCGCGACGCTCGTGGCGCTGGACGGCTCGGAGCGCACGATCCTCGTCGAGCCCGATCCCGGCGCCGCGACTCAGGCCGGCGGCCGCACCTGGCGCGGCGTCGGCGCGGGGCAGGGTTGGACGCTGCGCGTCGACGACCCCGCGACGCTCGAGGTGACCGAGGTCGTGCCCCCGCGCGGCGCGCCCGATGCCGTCCCGGCGAGCGCGACCCTCGCGCTCGGTCTGCGCAGCGGGCTCGAGCGCCTGAGCCCGCGCGCGTTCGCGCTCGCCTGCCTCCTCGGGCTCGCCTGGCAGGCCATCGTGAGCCTGCGCTGGAAGCTCCTGCTGGGAGCGCTCGGGTTGCGCGTGCGATTCTTGCGCGCCCTGCGCCTG
>SMVQ01000093.1 GCA_004357655.1 Planctomycetota bacterium | reverse complement strand
TCTCGTTCATGAACGAGATCCGCGTCGCGAGCATGGCGTTCGCCGCGTACTTCGTCAGCTCGGCCGACGCCACGTCCATGTGGATGATCGGGTTCCCCGTGCGCACGAACGGCTCGTAGAGCTCGTCCATGATGTGCGCCGCCCGTTCGGAGTCCGCGCCGATGACGACCCGATTGGGCTTCAAGAAGTCGTCGATGGCTGCGCCCTCCTTGAGGAACTCGGGGTTGCTGACCACGTCGAACTCGCAGCCCGTGATCGCCTCGATCGCCTCCCGGACCTTCGCCGCGGTTCCCACTGGAACCGTCGACTTGTCGACGATGACGGTGTAGCCCTTCATCTCCGCGGCGATGGAGCGCGCTGCGGCGAGGACGTACTTGACGTCCGCGCTGCCGTTCTCACCCGGGGGCGTGCCGACCGCGATGAAGGCGATCTGGGCGCGGTCCATCCCGACCGTGTAGTCGGTCGTGAAGCGCAGGCGCCCGTCGTGGACGTTGCGTTTCACGAGCTCCTCCAAGCCGGGCTCGTAGATCGGGACGATGCCCTGCTTCAGCTTGGCGATCTTGTCCTCGTCGATATCGATGCACGTGACGCTGTTTCCGAGTTCAGCGAAGCACGTGCCGGCGACGAGGCCGACGTATCCGGTTCCTATGACGGCGATGCGCATTGACCTTCTTGTCCGCGGGGGGGCGACCCTGAGGGTCTGGCGGGGGCTCCGGAAGAGTGCCCTGGAGTGGGAGAACTCGGCAGGATACCTTCTCGGGCCCAAGCGCAACCGGGCGATTAACTCAGTGGCTAGAGTGCCTCCCTTACAAGGAGGAAGTCGGGGGTTCGAATCCCTTATCGCCCACCACACCGCCCACCACACCGCCCACTGCGGACCCTACGAGTCGACCCCAGGGGCGACCACGCCTGGGGTTGGATCGCAGAGCAGAGCCAGGTGGGTGTGCTCGAGTCGGGTGACGACGAGCAGGCCGCGGCGCGTCCCCGGACCCCGGAACCGCCGGGCGAGCTCATCCGCGGACTCGGGGTGGCCGCGCTTCTTGACCACGACTGGACCGATGTCGTGCCGCCCGAGGAGCGCTCGTACCCGGCGGCGGTCGAGCGATGCCGTGCCGAGGACGCGCCAGGCGGCGAGGAGTCGCGAGGCGGGCCGCTCCGCTCCGCCCAGGTAGGCGATCCGCGGCGCCAGCGGCGCGAGCGCCTCCGCGCGTGCGAGGTTGCCGAGGAGCCCTGAGCGGATGACGGCGGGATCCGGCTCCGCGAGCCAGCGCACCTCGCGCGCTGCCGCGGGCGAGAGCGCGGGCACGTCTTCCGGCTCACCTGCGAGCGTGGCGACTCCCCCGCGTCCATCGAGCGCGAGCACGGACCGGCCCGGCCGGCCGTCGGCGAGCGCGCCGAGCCAGAGCGACACCTCACAGAGCGAGCCCCGCAGGCTGACCCAGACCCACGCGCCGACGGCCTCGAGCCCCTCCCCGACACGCGCGGGATCGAACGCGGGCGCGAGCTTGACGCAGGCTCCGTCGAATGACCGCGCCACACGGAGCGTGAGACTGAACCGCGGCGACCACCGCTCGGGATCGAGCGAGCGGGCGCCGGACGCGCGGCGGTCGGGATCGAGGACCACCACGTCGGCGCGAACGACGGGCGGGCGGCCGGCGTCCGCCACCACCACGCGTGCATTCACGCCGTGGTGTTCGAGGTTCGCCCGGGCGTACCGCAGGGTGTGCAGGTCGCGATCCGAGGCGACGAGGGCCGTGCCGCCGGTCGAACCGGACAGGGCGATCGCGACGCTGTCCGCGCCGATGCCGCACGTCGCGTCCCAGACGAGTGCGCCCCGTGCGCAATTCGCAATTTGTTTTGCGCGCGCTTCCGCGACGAGCTGCGGGGTCGCCTGCTCGAGCCCTCGCTTGGTGACAAACGCAAGGTAGTTCGGATCGAACCGCCCTTTCTTCCGAATTCTGAGGTCGTGCAGTTCCGCGGCGCGTCGGGCCAGCTCGGGATCCAGCCTGGTACGCAGGAAAGTCGCGATCTGGAGCGTGGTCGCAGTTCCGGGAATCGCCTCCAGGGCGAGCGCAACTTCTTTCCCAAAGATGGGGTCAGGTGGCATTTCTTGTCACGAACTCGCACGGATGCGAACAAAAGACCTCTGCATCGGCCACTTTTTCCCGATCCGGAAGGCTGCTAGTCTCGATTTCCGGATTCAAGGCACGTCCAGCTTCCGGCTCGGGACCTCAATGAAACCCAAAAGTCGAGATTCGTCGCGCGGGGCGCTGAGCACAGCGGCCGCACCGGCGAGGAGGTAGGAAGAGTGAGTCACATTCTAGTCATCGAAGCCGACCTGGCCGAGCTCAGGATCATCCAGAGTCGCATCGCGAACCTGGGGCACGATGTCGTCTGCGCGGAGACGGGGGCCGCCGGGATCGTGGAGGCGCGCACGAACGACGTCGACCTCATCCTCCTCGCAGCCAATCTGGGTGCGGGCGTCGAGGGCACGGAGGTCTGCCGGCGACTGAAGGCGATCCCGCGCCTCGTCTCGGTGCCGATCCTCATGTACTGCCGGACGAATTGCTCGACGGAGCTGTGTGACCGGGCCTACGACGCCGGGTGCGAGGCGTTCCTCACCAAGACCCAGGTGCCCGCGATCGAGCGCGTCATCAGCGTGATGATGCGCATCAAGGCGCGCAACGACGAGGTGGCGGAGCAGAACAGGGCGCTCGAGAACGAGAATCGCCGGCTCGAGGAAGAGTCGCGGGCGCTCGCGGATATGGAGCGACAGCTCGGTCGACCCAACGTCGCTGCGGCGGTCGGGGCCGGGCGACCGGACGGCGTCCTCGTCGTCGACGGCCAGGGCCAGGTGCGCCAGGCCGACAGGGGCGCCTGCGAGCTGCTCGGCGGCCAGCTCGAAGGCCGAAGCCTCGGGACCCTGGCGCCGAACAGCGGGCTCGAAGCCTTCGTGCGGGACGCCAGGAACGAGCCGCGCGACGGCTTCCGATTCGACCTGCCCGGGCGGGGCGGTCGCCAGGGTCGTGCGCTCCTCGCCTCGGTCATGCCGGTGACCACGCGCGACACCGCGATCGAGTGTGGACGGCGCGTGGTGCTCCTGCTGGATGTCGGCAAGCGCAAGCTCTCGGATGAGATGCTCGGCGGACTCGAGCCTGCCGTGACGCGCCAGCAGTTGGGGGCGCTGCTCGAAGCGGCGCGGACCATCTTCCGGCCCTCGTCCTTCATCGGTACCACCGACGATGCCGTGTCGACGCGGAAGCAGATCATCGCTCTCAACAACCGGCCGGGCCCCGTCCTCATCCGAGGCGAACGGGGCGCGGGCAAGGAGTTCGTCGCCCGCATCATCCACTACAACGGGAACGCGACGGGCTCGTTCCTCCAGATCCGAGTCGGCGCGCTCACGCCGGGCAGCCTGGACAAGGAGCTCTTCGGCTACTTCAAGGGCGCATTCGAAGGGGCCGTGGCCGATCGTCCGGGGCTGGTCCTGCTCAGCAACGACGGGACCTTGTTCCTCTCCGAGATCGGTGACCTCCCGCACGAACTCCAGGTGAAGCTGCTCGAGGTCCTCGAGCAGGGAACCGTGCAGCGCATGGGCAAGCGCCGGCGGGAGCGGGTCGACGTGCGAATCGTCGCCTCGACCAGCCGCGACCTCCGTGTGCTCGCCCGCGAGGGCAAGTTCCTGCCCGCCCTCCTGGCGAAGCTCTCGACGAACGTCCTCGACGTCGCACCCTTGAGGGCGCGCATCGCCGACGTCGCGCCCCTCGTCGACAGTTTCCTCGCCCGGTTCGGAAGCCGCTTCGAGGTGGAGAGCATCGAACGCGACGCCCTCTGGGTGATGGCGCAGTATGACTGGCCGGGCAACGTCGCGGAGTTGGAGGATTGCATCGAGCAGGCATGCCGCCGCGCGGAGCAGGGGCTGGTCCGGATCGAGCACCTCACTCGGCCGCTCCGGGATCTGCACGCCGAGCTCCCCGCGCAGGACCTCATCCCGGCCCTGCGTCCGACCGCCCTGTGCGCGACGGACCCGGGCTCCAACGGGTCGCAGGCAAGGGTCCTGTCCGAGACACGGCCCGCCGCTGACCGGCTGGAGGTCCAATCGTGGACCATCACGCAGGACGACCCGATCAGCTTCGACGTCTACGAGAAGAAGGCCCTCCTCCGGGCGCTCGACTGCTGCGGCGGCGACAAGCTCGCGACCGCACGGCTCCTCAACGTCGGCAAGAGCACTCTGTACCGCAAGTTGAAGCGCTTCGGGATATCCTGAGTTACGAAGTTCCGACAATTCCGCGGGTGATTCGCGCGCGGGCCGAACGGGCGTTCGTTCCTCCTGCGGGGTCGGAGGTGCTATACTGGGGCCCCGCACCGTGCTCGGTTCCGCGGTCGTTCCCTCACAGGCGTGAACCGTGCCCGGGAGCAGGGCAACCGCGTTGGATCGCGGAATAGGGACGTGAAGATACTGGTCGTCGACGACGATGAGGACGTGCGCGTGTTCGTCCAGCGGCTCCTGGAACGGAACGGGATGGAGTGCGCGACGGCAGAGGATTCGAGCGCGGCGCTGGCGCTCCTGAAGGAGCGCGACCGAGGGTACTTCGACGTCATCCTGCTCGATGTCATGATGCCGGTGCAGTCCGGTTGGGATCTTCTCGACGAGTTGCGTCAAGCCGGCGACGAGACACCGGTGATCTTCCTGACCGCCCGCCAGACCGTGGAGGAGCGCGTCAAGGGTCTCCGGCTCGGGGCGGACGACTACGTGGCCAAGCCTTTCGATTCGGCCGAGCTCATCGCCCGCATGGAGGCGGTGGTCCGGCGTCGACGCTCCCTCCCCGCGATCGAAGTCGGCGACCTGCGAATCGACCTGGGTCGGCGAGTGGTCGAGCGCGGTGAGCGACGGATCGAGACGAGCCCCCGCGAATTCGATCTCCTACGTGCGCTCGCTGAGTCCCCGGGCCGGGCCCTCTCCCGCAAGGACCTCTTGCAGACCGTCTGGGGCATCGAGTTCGATCCGGGCACGAACGTCGTCGAGGTCCAGATCTCCCGCCTGCGCCGGAAGATCGACGCCTGTGGGCCTCCGATGATCGAGACGCTCGTCGGCAAGGGCTATCGGCTCGTCGCCGCGAAGCCCGAGTCGAGCTGATCCGCCGGGGGGGCCGGGCGCGGATTACAGGCCTGTAAGTACCCAAGGGTGTGCGCCGTGACCCATGATTGCCCCCACGTGGCCGGGTGATCCCCCCGATGAGCTTCCCCGTCAGCGCCCGCCGCGCACGGCCGTCCCCATTCGACCCCTATGGCCGAGGAGAGAGAGACCATGAGGCGCGTATTGATCGTTGAACCGGACCGCGGTGAGCGGCTGGTGCTGGCGAATCGCCTGGAAGCCCAAGACCTCGATGTCGTGAGCGCGGAGACGAGCGCCGAAGGTCTGCAGGAGCTTCGCTCGCGGCCCTTCGATCTGGTGCTCATCGCCTCGGAGCTCGGGGAGGGTCACGATGGTCCCGATCTCTGCCGTCAGATGAAGGCGCTCCCGGACATGTCCTCTGTCCCGGTGATGATCTACGGCGGCGAGCCCTCGGCCGTGGAGCTCCAGGAGCGGGCGTACGCGAACGGATGCGACTCCTTCCTCTCGCGGCCCCAGATGCCGGCGATCGACCGCGTCGCGCTGGTGCTCCTGCGCATCAAGGCGCGGAGCAAGGAGCTCACCGATCAACACAAACAGCTAGCGGGCGAGAACTCCAGGCTCCTGGATGAGTGTCGCGGTAAGGATCGCGCGTCGAAGCAGGGGAATGCGCGCCGATCACCGGTCGCTCGCGAGCCCATTCCTGGTCGCCCGGACGGTCTCCTCGTGGTCGATCGCGAGGGCCGCGTACACCAGGCGGATCGCGGCGGACACGAGCTCCTGGGTCCCGGCCTCCTCGGGAAGACACTGGGCAGCCTGGTCCCGGCGACCGGGCTGGAAGCGTTCGTGCGCGACGCTCGCAATGATGCGCGGGATGGATTCCGGTTCGACGTCGCCGCGCGAACGGGTCGCTCCAGCCGGGCCCTCATGGCGTCCGTCACGCCGATGACGAGCGACGGACGGAGCGGGTCGGACGGCCTGCGCGTCGTGCTCCTCTTCGACCTGGGGCGGAGGCGGTGGGCCGAGCAGGTGATGCGCACGACCGACGCGATGATCCCGCACCACCAGCTCGGGACGCTGATGGAAGCGGCACGCAAGGTCTTCAGCCCGAAGACCATCGTCGGGACGAGCGACCGTACCGCCGCCTATCGCTCGGCGGTCACCGAGATGAGTGCGGGCTCGCGACCCGTCTTGCTCCGCGGCGAACGAGGCACAGGGAAGGTGTTTGCCGCGCGCGTCCTCCACTACTCCGGCAATGCGAGCGGTTCATTCCTTCACCTGCGCTGCGGGGCCCTCAGCCCCGAGTCGCTCGACCGCGAGATCTTCGGGTATGCCGCAGGGGCCTTCCCCGGAGCGGTCACGGACCGGCAGGGTCTCGTCAAGCTGGCGCAGGAGGGGACGCTCTTCCTGGCCGAGATCGGCGAGCTCCCGCTCCACAGTCAGGAGCGACTGCTCTCCGTGCTGAAGACCGGACGCGTCCTCCGCGCGGGCGCCCAGCATCCCGAAGCGGTTCGCCTGAGGGTCGTCGCCTCGACGCATCGGGACCTGTGGAAGCTGGCGGAGGCGGGGCTCTTTCTGCGCGCGCTCCTCGCGGAGTTCGCGGACAACGTGCTCGACGTCCCGCCGCTCAGAGAGCGCATCAAGGATCTGCCCGCGATCACCCGCGACTACATCGCGCGGTTCGCCTGCTGCAAGCAGGTCCACGCGCTCAGCGACGCCGCGATGTGGACGATGCAGCAGTATCCCTGGCCCGGCAACACCGTCGAGCTGGAGTCGTGCATCGAGCACGCCTGCTCGGCCACGACGGACGGCATCATCGAGGTCGAGCACCTGACGCTGCCCCTGCGCGAGCTCTACGAGGAGCTGCCCGACAAGGACCTCATCCCCGCGTCGCGCCCCGTCGGGACAACCGCCAGGGGCACACGGGATCGGAACGAGCGCATCCCCGCCGATTGGGAGATCTCCGAGCAGGACCCCGTCAGCCTCGACCTCTACGAGCGCAAGGTGTTGCTGCGCGCGCTCCACGTCTGTGGCGGCGACAGGCTGGCGGCGGCGCGGCTCCTCAAGGTCGGCAAGAGCACGCTGTATCGCAAGCTGAGCAAGTTCCAGATCCGATAGGCGTACGGCTTCCCCCCTTGCCTCTCCGTTCCCGCCTTTCTGTGGTCGCTGACCCTCGTGTACGGGTCAGGCCCGATCGTGCCGGAGTTGAGGGGCCAGGCCTGGAACGCGACGGCCGCCACGAGCGCGGCCCGGCTCAATCGGCCCTTCCGCTGGAGAACTGAACGCGCTCCTGCTGCCATTCCTGGGAGAGCTTGGTGCGCACGCTGGGCGGGAGTCGCGGGTCGTTGTTCACGCGCTCGACCTCCATGATGGCCCGGTCGATCAACTCGATCGCGCGCTCGTATTCCCCTGCCGCGGCATGGGCAGCGGCACAGGCGTGGACCGCGACCGGGTCGTCGCCCGTGAGCTGGGCCAATAGCCGATCCGCGAGCACGCGGGCTTCGGCCGCGTTGCGTAGCGCCGGATCGGGGCAGAGGGTGAGGAGCAATAAGAGCTGCTGCAGGATCGCTTTGTTGTCGGGTAGCGCGCTCAATCCGGCGTGCGACACGTCGATCGCCTCGCTGTAGCGCTTCTGGATCTTCAGGCCGAAGTGCAGGTTGGTCCACGCCGGCTGGTGGTCCGGCTGGATCCGCGTCACTTCCCGGAATCCCGCAAGCGCCTCGTCGGTACGGCCGTCGATAGCCAGCATGAGAGCGAGCTCGAAGTGGGCGCGTGCGTGCTTCGGGTCGGCGGCCACCGCGCGCGAGAAGGCCTCGATCGCCTGCGGATTGTGGTTGACGCTCTTGGCCGCCAGGGCCCAGTTCATCAAGGCGTCGGCGTTGTCCGGCATCGCGTCGCAGGAATCCCGCAGGAGCTCGAGGCCGTTCTCGACGTCCCCGAGTTGCACGAGCACGGTGCCGAGCGTGTTCCTCGACATGTGGAAATCCGGATTCAACTGGAGCGCCTGCCGCAGGACCACCACGGCTTCGTTCAGATGGTGGCCCGAGGACAGCGCGTTGGCGAGACCGAGAAGGGCTTGCGAGTTTTCCGGATCGATGTCGAGAGCGTTGCGGTAGGCCTCCTCGGCATCCACGATGCGACCGCTGCGCACCAGCACATGGGCCAGGCCGAGGTTGGCCTCGAGCGAGCCGGGGTTCTCACCGACCGCTTCTTCCATCTCGCGCCATGCGTCCGCGGCGTGACCCTGTGCGAGGTAGTACTCGGCGCGGTCTCGCCGCCAGCGCAAGGTCACCCTCTCGCGCCACAGGAGCTCTTCACGGAGCGGGTCCTGCACCGATTCGAGCTCCAGGCCGCCCTGGTTGAGGGCGGCGTGCCGTTCCGCCTCCGCCGTGTTGCCCGCGCGGCGGTGCGCTTCGGCCAGGAGCGCGTGAATCTCATCGGTCCGCGGTCCGAGCGACTCGGCTTGCTCGAGGTGCGAGAGCGCCGCATCGGTCTCCGCCATGGCCAGGGCGACCTTGCCCAGACCGATGTGCGCGGCAATCTGATCCGGATCGGCCTCGAGCGCGCGTTCGAAGTCCCCGCGCGCTCGCTCGAGCCGCTCCAGCTGGAGATGTCCGTTGCCGAGGTAGAAGAAGAGCGGCGCGTGGTCGCTGCGGATCTCGCCGGCCCGCTCGAAGTGGGCCAGCGACGCTTCGCGGTCGCCGAGCATCTTGGAGATACCGAGGAAGTAGGGCCACCGAAACTCGTCGGGGTCGAGCGCCTGCGCCTGCTCGTAGCAAGCGATGCCCTCGGCGAACAGGCCATGGACGTCGTAGGAAATGCCCAGCTGGCCCCAGGCTTCCGCCGAACCGGGATCGGCCTCGACGGCCGCCGTGCGCAAGCGAAGCCGCTCCGCCAGCGGGGGTTCCATGCCTTCGTAGTCGGTCTGAGGCAGTACCAGCGCGGGGTCGGGGACGGCACCTGCTCTCGTTTCCGCCGCGTCGTCGCTGCAGCTGGCCAGGCCAAGGAGGCCTGGTATCAACAGGATGGCGAATGCTCTATCGGCTCTCTTCATCGACCGCTGTACTTGCCTGGTTCACGAATCTGGCGAGCCGGCCCTTCGGGGAAAGACCTCCTGCTCGCCGTCGGGCCAGTATACCCGGGTCGTGCACGACAACCACGCCAGCCCACCGGCTCGGCCAGCGACGTGCTGTCCGGCTGCCCGGCCGTGCTCGAGAACGGCCTCTTCGTCGGCGACGTCTCGCACACGGGCGAGGACCACATGGGCTCGCGCGGTGGGAGGCACGACGCCGAACATGGATCCGGAGCGCTGAGCGTGTTCAAGGAATCCTCGGTCGCCATGACCCGCTGCACGAGCACAGGGACCTGGAACGGCGCCGACGACAAGGGCCGGGACAACGCGCACGTCGACCCGATCTTCTGGGAGAGCTCGAAGAGCGATGGGATACCTCCGGGAGCTCGCTGCCAGCTCGACGTCCTCCCCAGTGGTGGCGTCGTCGGATACAAGTTCGGCGGGCAACAGGACCTGCGCGGCGCGATCGACCGAACCCGCAACGGATTCGACGTTCCCGATCCGCGCTTCGATGAGGAATCCAGCGCTCTGGCGGGGGCATACGAGGCTGTCGGGAACCGCCAGGTTCTACGCCGGGATTCGCCCTGAAGGCCCCCGGCCGCCTCTGCTATAGTGGCCTTCCGTCGGCGGGAGCCGCGCATGACGTACAAGCTCCTGATCCTCTGGTTCGGAACGGTCTTCGCGCTTTCCATGCTCAGCCGCTGGGACGTGTTCGAGCGGCGCGCCCAGCGCTGCAGCCTCGACGGAAACCGAATCGCCCCGGTGCACCGGGTGGACTTGATGGCCGAGCGCGAGGTGCTGGCGAGCTTCTGCTGCGTGCGCTGCGCGTCCGAGTGGCCGGACGTGCGGGACGGCTCGTACTGGCGCGTGCGCGACGAGCTCACGGGCGAGGTGTTGGACGCGAACGAGGCCTGCTTCGTCGAGAGCGGCGTCGTCACGGTCCCTTCGCGCCAGGATCATGTGCACGTCTTCGCCAGCTGGGCCGACGCGTTGTCCCACGTCGCGGAGTTCGGCGGCGAACGCATCGATCAACCACTGGCCTCTCGCACTTTCCAGGGTGAGCCTTCCGACGACGAGTCGAGAAAAAACGAGTAGCACAATGAACCGCATTCCCTTGCTCATGATCGCCTCGGGTCTC
>SMVQ01000092.1 GCA_004357655.1 Planctomycetota bacterium | reverse complement strand
TGGGATTCGGAGGAGTGCTGCTCGGCCTCCTCGTGGGCGTGCTGGTGCAGATCACGATGGACCGCGTCCACTACGGGGAGTGGGGCGCGAGCCTGTGGCGCTACTTCCTCGGGAACTTCGGCACGATGCTCGCGCGCGTCATCGGCGAGCTGGGGTTCCACGACATCGCCAGGGACATCTACCGTCTCACGGTGGAGACCGCGTTCGAATCCTCCCAGGTCTCGCCCAGTTCCACCCCCGCGGACCTGCACCAGCTCACATCCCAATACTTCTACGTGACCCGGCTGCCGTCGATGCTGGTCTGGCCGGTCCTGCTCCTCGCCGTGGCCGGTCTCGCGCGGAGCGTCAGGCGCCCGGCTTGGACCTCCTCGATCCTCGTCGCTCTGATCCTCTGCAACGTCGCGGTCATGAGCCTCAAGGGCTCGAAGGACTTCCGCCTGTGGCTGCCGCTCCTGCCCCTCATCGCGCCGGTATGCGCCCTTGGCTGGGGGCTCGTGCGTGGAACGGCGGGGGTCGGCCCGGCGCCGTGGCGGGCGGCCGTCTCCGCCCTGCTCCTCCTCGCGGCCCTCGGGCTCGGCGTGCAAACGCTGCTGGCTGACAATCACCGAAAGTTCGGCGGCTACTGGGACGCGATCCGTTTCGTCAACGAGACAGCGCGTAGCAGTCGCGCTCGCACGCCCGGCGCGCCCCGGGTCGAGGTCACGAGTGCTCGTCACTGGGCGGTGTTCCTCCAGGAGTCCCGGGACGTCACCCTCACCAAGCTCCCGCGCGACCTGGATTACTGGAGTTCCAGTACAGGGGAGCAGCGCCAAGCCGACCTCGACACCATCCTCGACTCGGATTGGTTTCTGGTGCACGTCGCCGTGCTCTGGAACCACCCCGAGCTCTCGCGCGCGATCAACACGGCCTTCGAGGTGCGAGCCGTGTTCGGAGATCGGCTCACCTACGAGGACATCGGGCCGGTGTTCGTGTTCTCCAAGCCGACGGGGGGTCCGGACGCGAGGCGGCTCTTCCGGCTGCACACGGACGAGGATCCGGACGAGTACCGCCGCCGCCGTGGCTTCACTTTCCCGATCACCTTCACGCGGGAGCTCGTGCTGCGCCAGCCCGAGACGAATGCGGTCTACGACCACCATGAGGAGGTCGTGTTGCTCGGCTGCGAGTTCGAGGAGATGCCGGGCGACGGGCACGGCTGGATCACCTACCACTGGCTGTGCAAGTCCGAGATGAAGGGCGACTACACGATTGTCGATCGCCTCGAGATCGGGGGCGAGTCGGACGGATGGCGCAACGCCCACCGACCCGCGTATGGTGATCACCCCACGCGCAGCGACCTCGACGGCGGCTGGCAGCCGGGTTGGATACTCGAGGAGAGCTACGTCGTGATCGCGGCCGCCGACCCCTACCAGTGGCAGTTGCCGTACCGACCGTTGGGAGGCGCCTACCGCCGCGGCGATCTCCTCCCCGCCACCCTTTGGATCGGGCTCGCGACCTTCGACGCGGAGGGTGCCACGGGTCGCATGGAGCCGTCCAGCTCCGGTGGTCGCGGGTGGAACGTGAGCGCGGACGGGCTGGCGCGCGTCGGTGGCTTCTTCCTGCCCGTGCAGGCGCGAATGCACGTGACCGATGACGACCGGGCGACGTCGGACTGATCGGGTGGCTCCGGTTCGGATGACGGAAGCGGGTGATCTGCGCGCTCGCGCGGGGAACGGCGGCCGCGTCCGCTCGACCGGAGCGTGCGCTTCGAGCTCCTCGAGCACGACCTCGCTGGCTCGCTCGAGCTACTGGCACAGTGGAGGCTCGCGGGGAGCACGAAGAAGGACCGCGAGCTTGCCACCCGCGGTCCTCCTCGTTCGGCCGGCCAGGCCGGCCCCGTGCTAAGCGGCGCTGAGCGCCCGTGCACGGCTCGAAGTGTGGCCTACCAGCGGTTCCCGCCGCCGCCGCCGCGGCCGCCGCCACCGCCACCGCCATAGCCTCCGCCGCCGCCGCCGCCGCCGCCGCCGCGCGGTTGACGCTCACGCGCCTCGTTCACGGTGAGGGAGCGGCCGTCGAGGTCCTTGCCGTCCATCGCTTGGATGGCGGCCTGGGCGTCCTGCGGGTTGGCCATCTCAGCGAATGCGAAGCCGCGCGGACGACCGGTGTCGCGGTCGGTGACGATGTGGATTTCCTTGACCGCGCGGCCGTCCTCGGTGAGAGCGGCGCGCAGGCTATCTTCGTTCGTGTCGAATGACAGGTTTCCGATGTAGAGTCGGGAGCCCATGGGTGTCGTTTCCTTTCCGTTGTCAGCGCTGTTCTACCTGACCGAACGGAAAGGCTTGCAAACGCGGATCATCGATCATGTGTCTGGGTAAGTGCATCCCCCGGGGTGGAGGACGCGGTCGCTTCGCTTCTCATGGCTTCGCTCGGAGAGCGTTCGCGGGAAGCGTTGCTCGATTGCGGGCGCAGTATAGCCTGCCCCGTGTGCCGGGGGTCAAGGGGATCCACCAGCGCCCGAGCGGCGCGCCACGGCGGGGCCTGACTCCGGAGTGCCGAGCCGTCCCGGAGGCCGGGGCGGCTCGGAAGCGAGCGGCGCGGCGCTCCCTGGGCGCGCGAGCGCCGTCAACCGACCGCCGAGAACGCCCACCCACCGGGCTTTCGGAACGGGTGCCCTGGAGCCGGAAGCCCTCTCCGGCATGCCCCGGCACGCCTCAGCGGCACGCGGATCCCCGTACCCGGCATCCGCCCTATACTCGCTGTCGGTCCCCTACATGGAGCACGGAAGATGAAGCACCCGATCATGGCGTTCCTTCTGGCGGCGTCGTTCACTGCGCTCGCCGGTGCCCAGGTTCCCGTTCCCAGCGCAGGTACGACGGAATGGCGCTTCACCGGTGACACCGGAGCGTTCATCGACAAGGCCGGCGGTCCCGGGACGCTCGAGTACGCCGACGGAGACGGCGGCCTCACCGATCAGATCGACTTCTTCATGACGACGCAGTCGGCGGGAGTGCCCGACATCGGTGGCGTCGACACGCCCATCCTCAAGTTCTGGTACCACTACCCGGCGGTGATGGGCTACGTCCTCCGACCGCTCACGGGCGCGGACCTCACGCAGTTCACGCTCGTCTACGACATCTACATCGAGGCTTCGACCGCCGCGACGGACGACTATGGCGCTTTGTGGCAGTCGCGCGACAACTTCGCGGACGCCGAGCTGCACCTGGAGATCTTCAGCAACGGCTTCTGGCACGACCTCGACTTCAGCGGCCTTGGCGTCGGAAGCCTCGCGCCCGGGACCTGGAACTTCGACCAGTGGAACAGGATCGTCTACGTCAGCGACTTTTCGGGCGGGACGGCGAAGTGCTTCGTGAACGGCCTGCTCGCGTTCCAGGACGTCGTCCTGGACATCATGCCCGACGGTACGAGCCCCGGCGTCGCTTCGCAGATCCTCGCGGACCAGAACGGTGACGTGACCCACGGTTTCCTCGCAGCGTTCGCCGTGGCGGACGTCGCGCTCTCGGACGCCGACGTCCTCGCGCTCGGTGCCCCGAGTTCGGAAGGCATCTTCGACTTCGGTGTCGGCACGAACTTCTGCATTTCCGTGGCGAATTCCACGGGCTCCGCGTCGACGATCACGGGCACGGGCTCTGCCAGCATCTCCGTGAACGCCCTCGTCCTCACGGCCGAAAACCTCCCGCCTCAACCGGGGATCTTCATCGCCGGGCCGGCCCAGGCTCAGATCCCTTTCTTCAACGGGTTCCTGTGCATCGATCCTCAGGGTCTGCAGCGCTTCCTCACTGTGGCTTCTCCGGTGGGCGGCTCGATCACCGAAGTGGTCGACTACGCGACCTCCGCACCGGGCGGCCTGAGTGTCGTCGCGGGCGCGAGCTACAACTACCAACGTTGGAACCGGGATCCGGCCGGGGGCGGCGGGAACGCCAACTTCTCCGACGGCTACGAGGTCACGCACACGCCGTGATCGAGACGCCGGCGCGTCGGTGCCCCAGCACGGTGTTCGAGTCGCACGCGGAAATCACGCGGTTCCAGTCCCTCCTGGAGAATCCCAAGGTGTCCCTCGATGACTTGGACGACGCCGCACAGAAGAGGGCGCTGGTACGGATGTCGAGTCGGCTCGCCGAAGCCGTCCGTTCCTAACCCGGCGTGGCGAGCCTTCCAGTTCGCGCGTGTGCGGTGACTACGGGATCACGGAGATCTCCACGGCGTTCGTGAGGTTGAAACTCGCGCCGCACGGTCCCCCGGGATCGCGGTACCAGCCCTGGAAGTTCCACGTAGTTCCGGGCAGAAGCGCGCCGGAGGGCGGGAAGGTCCCATTCGCGAACGACACGACGTTGTTCATGGCGAAGGTGCCGGCAGCGTTCGCCTGCATCACCGGGTAGCGGTGGAAGGCGCCAGTCCCGGAATCGACGCAACGATGCCCGTTTCCGAACGGCAGCAGGGTCCTCGCTGGACCCATGTACAGGATCCCGAACTGCAGGGGCACCGAGCTCGACACCGTGAGTGTCAAGTCGTCGAGGGCGAGGCTCGCCGTGCCCGAGGCGTGGAGCAGCGCTCCCGATCCGGTCGCGTTCGTGCAGCCCGCTGTCGGGTCGTCGTTCCCGCACGGGCACGAGGAACCGAAGCAGTAGGGTTCACCCGGCCCCTCGCCGGCGGGCACATAGTCGATCTCGAAGTACGAGTTCTGGAACTGTCCCGTGACGCCGTTGTGTCCTGAGCCGAGCTGGGGGCCGTACGAGAGGTCCCAGATCGACCAGTAGATCTCTCCATTCAGGATCGTCGACTCGGCGTCCCCAATCCACGTCCCGGGCGTGGAACCCCAGCCGAAGTCCGCGTCGCCCATGACGACCCATTCGGGGAGGTTGGGCGTCGTCGGCGCGTTGAACCGGACCTCCAGGTCGTCCGCCGTGAACGTCCCGCCGGTCGTGAACTCGAGGTGGACGCGCGCGCGAATCAGGTAGCCGGCCGGCGGACCGATCATGGACACGAAAGTGATGCTGCCCGAGATGTAGTCGCTCGGGATGTCGAATCGGTGCGTCTGCGTGCCTTGCGCTGATGCACCGGACGAGCTCAGCACCACCAAGGAAGCAAAGAGAAATCGGCCGCGTAGCAGGTCTTTCATGTCGGGCTCCGGTAGGGCCAGGTGCGGACGATGCGTCTACTCCCGGGGGGCTGGCATGTTTCGTCTATTGTGGCAAACCGAGGAATTCCTCGATGACCCCTCCGACATGATGAACCCAGAGTGATCGCCCTAGCGGGATTCTTCGCCGAACCGAAAGAAGATTCTCGCCGATTTCTGGAGTGTCATCGCACGTTCAGCGTGACGCGCGAAAGCAGCCGGACGACCGGGAAGTCGCCCTCCGGTGCGATCGTCTGGTCGAAGAGGTTCCAGGCGCACAGACCATCCTCGGACTGCGGCTCGAGCAGGTACCCGGCGAGAATCCCGAGCTTCTGCGCCGTCCGCACGACTCGCGTGCCCGCCGGGAAGCTCAGCGTCTCGATCCGCGGTGTCACTTCGACCGACGTGAGGCGGTGTCCCTCCACGGGGCGGCCGGCGCGGTCGAGCGAATCGATACGGTAGACCTCGACCTCGAGCTCGGTCTCGAGGGCGAGCGAGTCCACGACCACGCCGTGTGTTTCGAGGTTGCTCGCGATGTCCGCCAGAGCCGCGGGAAAGAGGTAGGCGTGGGGGAACCGCACCTCGAGGGTCGCGACGGTCTCGTAGTCCTGGAGCACCTCGTACGTCGCGGGAGCGCCCTGGGGTTCTCCGCGTCCGCCCCCGTAGCCGAGGACGAGTATCGGCTCCGCGCTCAGCTTCGACTCCTGGCGGAGGGCGAGGCGCTCGGGCCTGTGGCGGCTGGCCGACGCGATCGTCGCCTCGACCTCTTCTGAGTGATCGGCGATCCACTGGAAGGCGTGGCGCACGTACGCGATCGTGCTCATGACCCGGTCCTGATAGGAAGCGTAGGAGTACGCCTCCGACAGCAGCCCGACATGGTGGCGCAGCCCGAGGTAGTGCGTGCTGTAGCGCGGCGCGGCGGGGTACGTTCGCCACTGCGTGTGCTTGCGGCTGAAGTTCCCGTAGAAGAAGGTCTTGTACCCGGTCTCCGCTTCGATGGAGCGACGGACGGCAGGCAGCAGCTCGTCGCGCGCCAGGCGGCGGATGCCCGCGGCACTCGCGGGATGGCGCGGACCGTCGAAGGTCAGCACGTACTGGTGGCGCGATCCGTTCGTCGTGTGCAGGTCCATGACCACCGCCGGATCCCAGCGCGTGAGGATTCGAGCGATGGCCTGGGCTTCCCGCGTCTCCAGCTTGGTGAAGTCGCGGTTGATGTTGAGCCCTGCCGCGTTCGGACGCGTCCCCATGCCCTCGACGGGTCCCTTCTGGCCCGGCCGATTGTCCGGACTCATGCGGTCGTTCCCGTCGGCGTTGAGGAGCGGGAGGAACACGACGACGAGCCCCTCGAGCAATGGCTCGTCCGCGGTCGCGGCGAGCTCCCGGGCGAGCATGAGCGTCGCCGGCTTCCCGCACACTTCCCCCGAGTGGATGCCCGCCCAGGCGAACGCTACCAGCCGGTCGCCGACGTCTTCGGGGGACGCCACGGGCGGCTCGGCGACGACGAGGATCGGCAACGAGCGCCCCTCGCTCGTCTCTCCCGCAACTTCCATGTGGATGCGCGGGGACGAGGCGGCGAGCCGCCGGCAGAGATCGACGACCTGCGCGTGCGTCGAAGTCGCGCGCCAGCCGCTCGCCTCGGCGACGGTCAGGAGCTCCTCGGGGCGCTTGCCCCGAGCCGACCCGAGTGCTTCCACGATAGAGACGAGGACGAGGACGAGGACGAGGGCGATTCTCATGTGGGTCTCCAGGAATAGGAGCGTGGATTCACGATGCGCGATTTCCGGGGCTGGTTTACCATCGATCCTGAACCCCAGCACCTCGAGGAAGCACCATGCCGTCCATTCGACTCCCGGCGCTCGTTGCGGCGTCCGTTGTCTTCGCCCTCTCCGCATCCGCCCAGGACCCGACCTACGACGAACGGCTCGAGCAGCTGCTCGAGCGGCTGACTGCGGTTTCGGAGCGCCTCGACGACGTCGTCGACCGACTCGTCCCGGACAGCGCGACCACGGCGACGGACGCCGCGACGCGGCTCGCGTGGTACGCGGACCACTTGCGAATGGTCAGGCGTTCGCGCTTCGACGACCTCGAGTGGCAGTTCCTCGGCCCGACCAACATGAGCGGCCGGATCACCGACCTGGCCGTCGCGACGCCGCGCGGTCTGACGTACACGATCTACGCCGCCGCGGCCTCGGGGGGCCTCTGGAAGACCGTCAACGAGGGCACGACCTGGGAGTCCGTCTTCGAGCAGGGTCCGTCGATGTCGATCGGCGACGTGACGATCGCGCCGTCGGACGAGGACATCGTCTGGATCGGTACCGGCGAGGCGAACATCTTCCGGAGCTCCATGGCCGGCACCGGCGTCTACAAGTCGACCGACGCGGGCGAGACGTGGGAGCACATGGGGCTCGCGTCGACGTTCACCATCGCTCGGATCGTGATCCACCCCGACGATCCCGACCTGGTCTACGTGGCGGCGTCCGGACACGAGTGGACCGACAACGAGGAGCGCGGGGTCTACCGCACCACGGACGGCGGCGAGAGCTGGGAGAAGGTGCTCTTCGTGAGCGAGCGGACGGGTGCGATCGATCTCGTGATGGACCCGACGAAGCCCTCGATCCTGTACGCCGCCACCTGGGAGCGTCGGCGCAAGCGCTGGAACGATCCGCGGGCGGAGCCGGACCACACCGAGAGCTCGATCTACCGCAGCACCGATGGCGGCGACTCCTGGGAGCCGATCACCGACGGCCTGCCCGCGCCCGAGCATCGGGGCCGGATCGGGATCGACCTGGCGCGCTCCAACCCGAGCGTGGTGTACGCGTTCATCGACTGCTACGAGGTGGCGGAGGTGCCCGAGGACGAGACGGACTCGTACGACCGCCGCCGCGAGGACGCGATCGAAGGCGCCCGGCTCTACCGCTCCGACGACCGCGGCGAGAGCTGGAGGATGGTCAGCGAGTCGGACGACTTCATGCGCAGGATGTCCGCGACGTACGGCTGGGTCTTCGGCCAGATGCGCGTCGACCCCTCCGACGAGGACACGGTCTACCTGATGGGGCTCGCCCTGAACGTGTCCAACGACGCGGGCGCCACGTTCCGCCGGTTGCGCGGCATGCACGGCGACCACCACGCGCTCTGGATCGACCCCGAGAACCCCGACTACCTCGTCAATGGGAACGACGGCGGCCTCGTGATCTCGTACGACGGCGGGGAGAACTGGCGCAACTTCAACGACAACCTGCCGATCGTCCAGTTCTACAACGTCTCGTACGACATGGATGAGCCGTTTCACGTCTACGGCTCCATCCAGGACCACGGGTCGCGGCGCGGCGTCGTCGACATCTCCCGTGGGCGCGACAGGATCCGCGCCGTCGAGTGGGAGCGCGCGCCGGGCGGTGAGGCGAGCTACCACGCGATCGATCCGACGGATCCGAACACCGTGTACTCCGAGGGTTTCTACGGGCGGATCTCGCGCCGCGACCTCGAGACGGGCGAGCGCAAGCGCATCGCGCCGAGCGCGGGCGAGGACGAGGAGCCCCTGCGCGGTCAGTGGCTCGCGCCGTTCATCATCTCGCCGCACAACCCGCGCATCCTGTACCACGGCATGAACCGCCTGTACCGGTCGATGGACCGGGGCGAGAACTTCGAGCCGATCAGCCCGGACCTCACGCGCAACCTCCAGGCGGAGCTCGGGGACATCTCGTTCCAGACGATCACCGCGATCTCCGAGTCCCCGCTACGCTTCGGCCTGATCTACGCGGGGACGGACGACGGTCGCCTGCACGTCACGCGCGACAGCGGGGGGAGCTGGACCGAGATCGTCGACGGCCTGGCTCCCGAGCGCTGGTTCTCCCGCGTCGAGGCTTCGCGCTACAAGGAGGGGACGGTCTACGCCACTCAGAACGGAAAGCGCCACGACGACTTCACGCCGTACGTGTGGCGCTCGCGTGACTACGGCTCGACCTGGCGGAGCATCGCGAACGGCATCCCCAGCGGGCCCGTGAACGTCATCCGCGAGGATCCCAGGAACGAGGACGTGCTCTACGTCGGCACGGACCTCGGCGTGTACGTGTCGACCGACCGCGGCGGCACCTGGGACGTGCTCGCACACGAGCTGCCGACGACGTACGTACACGACCTCATCGTGCACCCGCGGGACGACGTGCTCGTGATCGCGACCCACGGCCGCGGCATGTGGGCGCTGGACGTGCGCCCGATCCAGGACCCCGATTCGGTCGTCGCGGAGGAGGAAGAAGAAGAGGCCGAGGCCGAAGCGGCCGAACCCGAGGAGTCGGCCGAGGAGGAGTCGGCCGAGGAGGAGGAGAGCGAATCGGAGGAAGACGTGGGGGAGGAGACCCGGACGCGGCGGCGGAGGGACCGGCGCGCGGATCGGACCGACGATCTCTAGCCTCCCCCTCTTCCCTTCCTGCTCTTCCTGTCTTCCTGCTATGTCTGCTTCTGGTCAGGCATGGACGGCCGTCCATGCCTGACCAGAAGCAGACATAGCAGGAAGAC
>SMVQ01000091.1 GCA_004357655.1 Planctomycetota bacterium | reverse complement strand
GGCTCTCGTTCGTGAAGGACGACGACGCCAACGGGCTGGGCGAGCTCTACGTCAAGGACCTCGTCTCCGGCGACTTGTACGCGATCACGACCCAGGTCGCGATCCCGGGCAGCGCCGCGGTGCAGGCGTTCCCCTACTTCCGGGACAAGTGCGCGCTCTCGCCGGACGGCACTCAGATCGCGTACACGAAGTTCACCGACGTCGACCGCACGGATCTCTTCGTGGCAGCCGCGGACGGGAGCGGGGGCGAGTTGCAGGTCACCGGTCCGCAGCGCGTGAAGGCGAACGGCTTCTACCTCATATCGCGGCTCTACATGTCGCGGCTCTACGCGCCGGTGTGGGCCCCCGATGGGCTCCAGCTCGCATTCGCGGTCTCTCGCTGGAACAGCTTTGCCCGCCCGGACACCTGGCGCATCACGATCGCCGGGAACAGCAAGGCCAAGAAGTTGACCAGCGATTGGACCTACTCGCCCAGTTCCGGGAGCAACGTCCTCATCGGCGAGTGCCTGCCGATCGCCTGGAGGAACTGAGCGCCGCCGCAGGATCTGCACAGAGGTTCCTGGCCTGGTAGCCCAACCTCGCGGGAAGCGTCGGGGGTAGAGCAGCGCGGGAAAAGGCGATCTGGGGCTTGGCACGCCCCCCGTCCTGTTCCACACTTCACTCTGCCCGGTCCCCCGGGCGGAGCACCCGACCATGAACCCCCGCGGCACCTTCCGATTTACGAGCGCCCCTCGTGGAGGGGCGCTTCGTCCGATCGGCTGAGTACAGCGACAACCGAACGAAGAGCCCGTCCGATCGCACGCCGGACGGGCTCGATTCGTCTTGCGTACGATCGGGCGGCGGAGAGCGCCCCGGATGAAGCGAGAGGCCGAAGACACCGAGGAGCTCGAGGACGCGCGGACCGAGATCGACCGCGTGGACACGGAGCTGCTCCGCATGCTGGCCGAGCGCATGGAGCTCGTGCGGAAGGTCGGCGAGGTCAAGGGCCGGAGCGCCGAGGCCGCGCTGCTCGACCCCGAGCGCGAGCGCTCGATCCTCGCCAAGTGGACGAAGACCGCGGAGGCGGCCGGGCTCTCGGGGCACTTCGCGGGCCGCATCCTGCGCGAGATCCTCGCCCACTCGCGCCGCACGCAGGAGGCGCACCTCGACCCTGACCGGGCAGCCGGCGCCGGCGCTCGGACCCTGCGGGTCGGGTACCAGGGCGAGCCCGGCGCCTACAGCGAGCTCGCGGCGGCCAAGCTGTTCGCCACGCGCAACTCGGGCACGACCGAGCGCGAGGGCTTCCGCACCTTCGCCGCCACGATCGACGCGCTGCACCAGGAGCGGATCGACTACGCTCTGCTCCCGATCGAGAACAGCATCGCGGGCGGCATCGCCGACGTGAACAGGTTGCTCGTGGACTCCGGCCTCATGATCGTGGACGAGGAGGTCTGGGAGGTCGAGCACGTCCTCGCCGCGCTCCCGGGCGCCGAGCTGGCGGCGATCGCGCGCGTGCGCTCCCACGCCGCCGCGCTCGCGCAGTGCGGCGTCTTCCTGCGCCGGTTGAGGGATGTCGTCGTCGAGCCCTGGTTCGACACCGCGGGAGCGGCCGAGTCCGTGGCCCGCGCGGGCGACACGCGGATCGCGGCGATCGCCTCCGAAGAAGCGGCGGCCGCGCACGGGCTCGTCGTCCTGGAGCGCAACATCGCCGACGAGGACCGCAACGTCACGCGCTTCATCCTGATCGGCCGGGAAGAGGAGCTCCCGCCGCGCAGCGTCCCGGCGAAGACGTCGCTGCTCGTCCTGCTCGACCACAGCGAGGGCGCGCTCGCCCGCTGCCTCGCCGCCTTCGAGCACGAGTCGATCAACCTGACGCGCATCGAGAGCCGGCCGCAGCCCAGGACGCCGTGGCAGTACCTCTTCTTCATCGACGTCGAGGGACACCGCCTGGACGAGTCGCTCGAGCGCGCGCTCGCGAAGGCGCGCAGCGGGTGCAACCTCCTGCGCGTGCTCGGGACGTACCCGATGCGCACGAAGCAACCGGCGCACCTCGACGTGGGCGTCTCGCTCCCCGAGGGCGACGGCCCGCCCAGCGAACCGGCGCCCGTCGCGTGCACGGTGACCCCGGCGGGCTCGCTCACCGCGATGCAGGAGGGCCGCACGCGCACCATCATCGACGTGGGCGGCGTCCGGATCGGAGGCGACCGCTTCACGCTCATCTCCGGGCCGTGCGCGGTCGAGAGCCGCGAGCAGATCCTCGAGGCCGCCGGCATGGTGCGCAAGCGCGGCGCCGTGATGCTCCGCGGCGGCGCGTTCAAGCCGCGCAGCTCGCCCTACTCCTTCCAGGGGCTCGGCCACGAGGGGCTCGCGCTCCTGCGCGAGGCCGGGCGCGCGTTCGAGCTGCCGGTCGTGACCGAAGTCCTGCGCATCGAGGACATCCCCGCCGTCGTCGCCGCCGCCGACGTCGTGCAGGTGGGCGCGCGCAACATGCAGAACTTCGCGCTCCTCCGTGAGCTCGGGCGCATCTCGCGGCCGGTGCTCCTGAAGCGCGGCATGTCCTCCACCGTGAAGGAGCTCCTGATGGCCGCCGAGTACATCATGGCCGGCGGCAACCAACAGGTGATCCTGTGCGAGCGCGGCATCCGGACGTTCGAGACGAGCACGCGCAACACGCTGGACCTCGGCGCCGTCGCGGTGCTCAAGGCATGCACGCACCTGCCCGTCATCGTCGATCCCTCGCACGCCGCGGGCGTCCGGCACCTCGTGGTGCCGCTCGCGCTCGCCGCGGCCGCGGTGGGGGCGGACGGACTGATCGTCGAGGCCCACCCGCACCCCGAAGAGGCGCTGTGCGACAAGGAGCAGGCCTTGACCGGCGAGGATCTCGACCGCCTCGTGCGCGGGCTCGTGCCGATCCTCGCCTCGCAAGGCCGTACAATGTGAGCACCCCACGCCCGTTAAATCGGCGCGCGGGGAGCAACCGCGGGTCGGCGACCATGAGCGCGGCAAACGCGCCGGTCGCCCACCCGCACCCCATCTCGCTCGCGATCGGCGAGCCGGCGGAGGGCGCTCCGCCGCCCGTGATCGAGGCCGCGGTCCGCGCCCTGCGCGAGGGGCGCGCGCGTTACGGTCCGCCGGCCGGGCTGCCCCGCCTACGGGAGCTCGTCGCCGAGGATCTCGCGCGCAAGACCGGGCTTCCATGGCTTGCGGATGAAGTGATCGTGACCGCGGGCGGAAAACCGGCGCTGCTCGACACGATGCGTTGCATCCTCGAGCCCGGCGACGAGGTGCTCGTGCTCGCGCCGTACTGGCCGAGCTTCCTCGACCAGGTCGCCTGGGCCGGCGGCACCGCCGTGGTGGTCGCGCCGGGCGCGGACCTCCTGCCCGACCCGGATGCGATCGCGGCGGCGTGCGGGCCGCGGACGAAGGTGCTGATCCTGAACGATCCATCCAATCCGACGTCGCGCGCGCTCGCGCCGGAGCTCCTCGCGCGGATCGCCGCCGTCGCGGAGCGGGCGGACCTCTGGCTCCTCGTCGACCAGGTCTACGTCGACCTCGCGCTCGAGGGCGAGCACCGGACGCTGCTCCGCGTCGCGCCCGAAGTGAAGGAGCGAACGGTCGTCGTCGAGAGCTTCTCGAAACGCTTCGCGATGACGGGTCTGCGCCTGGGGGCGGCGGCCGGGCCGGAGCACCTCATCGCCGCCATGACGCGGCTCGCCTCCGCCTCGACGACGCACCCGAACATGATCGCCCAATACGCAGGCATCGCCGCGCTCGAGATGGACGACGAGTGGATCGAGGCGCAGCGCACACGGTACCGGCGGCGGCGGGATCGCGCGCTCGCGGGGCTGGCGGGCATCGAAGGCGTGCAATGCGCGCGGGCCGAGTGCGCGTTCTACCTCTTCCCCGCGATCGGGCGTTGGATGGCGGCGCGCGGCACCGCCCGGGACACCGACGTCACCGACGCCCTGCGCGCACAGGGCCTCCTGCTCGTGCCCGGGAGCGCGTTCGGCGCGCCGGGACACCTGCGCCTGTCGTACGGGCTCGCTGACGAGGAGCTGGACGAAGCACTGGGGCGACTGCGGCGTTTCTTCGCTTGAACGGTACAGTACCAAGTCAAGCGTGAAACACCCGCCCCGTCACCGCGGCCTGGATCCGGGCATCGGCGACGAGCCCGGCCAACTCAGAGGGCAGGAGCGCCTGCGGGCCGTCGCTGCGGGCGAGCTCCGGGTGCGGGTGTACTTCGACGGCGATGCCGTCGGCGCCGGCGGCGACGGAGGCGCGGGAGAGCGGCGGGATGAGGCGCGCGATCCCTGCGGCGTGAGCGGGGTCGACGATGATCGGCAGGTGCGTCCACTCGCGCAGGAGCGGCAGCACCGTGAGGTCGAGCGTGTTGCGCGTCGCCGTCTCGAACGTGCGGATACCGCGCTCGCACAGGATGATGCGTTCGCAGCCGCCCGCCGCGATGTACTCGGCGGCGTGCAGCCATTCATCGATCGTGGCCGACAGGCCGCGCTTCAGCAGCACGGCCCGGCCCGCGCGCGCCACGGCCTTGAGCAGGGTGAAGTTCTGCATGTTGCGCGCGCCGATCTGCAGGCAGTCGATGTCGTGGTCTACGAATGCGTCGACCTCGGCCGCGTCCATGATCTCGCTCACGACGGGCAGACCGACCGCTTCGCCCGCGTCCTTGAGCTGGCGCAGGCCCTCGACGCCCAGACCCTGGAACGCGTAGGGGCTCGTGCGCGGCTTGAACGCGCCGCCCCGTAGGATGTGCGCGCCCGCGTCATTCACCCGCTGCGCGACCTCGAGCATGAGCTCGCGGCCCTCGACGCTGCACGGACCGGCGATGACGACGACCGCCCCCCCGCCCACGCTCACGTCGCCGACCTGGACCGTGGAGGGGCACTCCCTGAACGCGCGGTGCACCTGGCGCCAGTCGCCCCGGGGCTCCACGATCTCCTCGACCGCATCGTCGGCGGCGAGCTCGCGCGCGAGGTCGGCGTCCACCTTGTCGACGACCGCCACGATCGGCCGCGAGGGCTCCGAGGAGAGCACCGTGCGCAAGCCCGCGCGCTCCAGGCGCTCGCGCAGGGCCTGGACCCGGTCGGGCGGCGTCGCCTGGCGCAGCCGCAGGATCACGGCGCCCTCCGGAACGGGTCCGCGCCGCGCGACACGGCGGCGCAGCCGGCATCGATCGCGGCGAACACCGCGCCGAGCGCGTCCGCGCCGAACGGCCCGGTGTTGCGCCGCAGGAGGTCGTCGATCGCCGCCAGGCGGCCGGGGTCGTCCTCGGCCTCGCCCCCGAGCAGGCGCGCGCGCTCGTTCAGAAGGGAGAGGAGCGCCTGATCGAGCCGGACCAGTTGGTGTCGTCGGGTGGGCATCATGGGGCATCGATCCGCGAGGGCGCGACGCCCTCGATCAGTTCTTCCAGGTAACGGCGTGCGGCGCGCGCGGCGTCCGCGGGGTCGTCGGCGGCTACGAATGCCTCGTGCACCTTCTGCACGAGCGCGCTGCCGACGATGGCGAGGTCGGCGACCTCCGTCACGGCGCGTACCTGTGCGCGCGTGCGGATGCCGAAGCCGAGGGCGAGCGGCAGGTCCGTGAGGCTCCGCACGCGGCGTAGAAACGCAAGCGCTTTGTCGTCGAGCTCGGTGTGCGCGCCCGTGACGCCGAAGCGCCCGATCGCGTAGAGGAACCCGCGGCTCATCTCCGCCGCGGCGCGCACGCGCTCGTCCGAGGTCGTCGGCGC
>SMVQ01000090.1 GCA_004357655.1 Planctomycetota bacterium | reverse complement strand
GACGAGTGCACGCGGCGCTGCCGGTTCTGTGCCGTCAAGACCGTCCAGGCGGCCGCGCCGCCCGACCCGGACGAGCCCGAGCACGTCGGGCGCGCGGTGGGGGAGCTGGATCTCGACTACGTGGTCATCACGAGCGTCGACCTCGAGGACGGTGGGGCGGGTCACTACGCGGGCTCGTATCGGGCTTCCGCCGTGGCCCGCTGCTCGTCGAGCCGTCGGTGCGCGTGACGCGCGAGCACATGCGCTCGGCGTTCGTGAGCACGAGCGGTGAAGTCCTGATCTCGCCGCCGTGTTTCCAGGCGACCAGGCCCGAAGGCGCGTGGACGCGCACCGAACGTGCGGAACGCGGAGCCGTCTCGCGCAGGGACGATTCGCGCCTGGAGGAGACCGCCGCCGCGGCCGGCGCGGCCCTCGCGCACGCTGGGTACTTCGGCCCCTTCGGCATCGATGCCTACCGTCACGCGCTGCCTGGTCGCGGAGGTGCGCACGATGTGCTGACCCACCTGAGCGAGATCAACGCACGTCTTACGCTGGATTGGGTCACGGGAATAGGTGCGCGCTCGGAAGTGATCGCGACCCTCACCCTATAATTCGATCGCTATTCCGATCGTCCCGATTGTCCGAGGCGGTGAACCCGAGCCCCGCGATGCACCGAGTAAACAGCCTGCCCACACTCCTCGTCTTCTTCCTCCTCGCGCCACTGAACTCCGCGTCGGCCGCCCAAGGCTCGCGCGCGGACTACGAGCGCGCCGACGCGCTGCGCGAGCTCGCGCGAGACAAGGTGCTCGACGCTGCGATCGACGCTCACTGGCTGCCGGACGCAGACAGTTTCTGGTACGTGCGTCGCGGACGCGAAGGCAAGCAATTCCTGCTCGTGGACGCGCAGCAGGGCGCGCGGGAACCGGCGTTCGACCACGAGCTTCTCGCCGCCGGCCTCACCACGGCACTCGCGGCTTCCGGCGCAACGGAGACGACATTCGACGCGCGCAACCTGCCCTTCCGCGAGCTGGAATTCGTCGCTGAAGGGCGCGGGATCCAATTCGAGCTCGAGGGCTACGAGTGGACGTGTCAGCTCGCGGACTACACGTGCGCCCGCGGGGACAAGCTCGAGCCGCGCGATGAACGCAGCGGACGCGCCGAACGGCGCAAACAACGGCGCGAGGCACGCCGGCGGCGGCTCGAGGGCCCGTGGACCGCGCCCGACGAGACTTTCGAAGTGCTCGTACGCGACCACGACATCCACTTGCGCTCGCTGATCGATGCGCGCGAGTTCCGGCTCAGCCACGACGGGACGGAAGAGCGCCCCTACGGCGCGGCGACCTGGTCACCCGACTCCCAGCACATCGTCGCCTACCGCATCACGCCCGGCGACGTCGAGGACGTGTACACGATCGAGACCTCGCCCACCGACCAGCTCGCGGCCAAGCTGCACTCCCAGAGCTACGCGCGTCCGGGCGATCGCCTGCCCGCGTACGAGTTGCACGTGTACTCGGTGGCGACGAAGGAGGGCCTGCGGGCGGACGTGGAGCCGATCGACTTCCAGGGTCCCCCGCGCTTACATTGGCGGGCCGACGGCAACTCATTCACGTACGAGAAGCGCGACCGTGGACACCAACGCGCGCGGGTCCTCGCCGTGGACGTGGCGACCGGCGCGGCCGGGACCCTGATCGACGAGCGGGCGGACACGTTCATCGACCAATACCACAAGCACACCCTCATGTACGTCAGCGACGGCGCGGAGCTCCTCTGGGCGTCGGAGCGCGACGGCTGGAACCACCTGTACCTCTACGACGGGGTGGCGGGCGGACTCGTGAATCAGGTCACCGCGGGCCCGTGGCTCGTCCGCGGCGTCGACCATGTCGACTCGGAGGCGCGCCGGATCTGGTTCAGCGCCAGCGGCATGAACCCCGGCGAGGACCCTTATCACCTTCACCACTACCGCATCGACTTCGACGGAACGAACCTCGTCACCCTGACCGAAGGTGACGGCACGCACCAGCTCCAATGGTCGCGCAGTCGCGCGTACTTCGTCGACACCTGGTCGCGCGTCGACGCGCCGCCGAAGAGCGTCCTGCGCGATGCGGATGGAGCGCTCGTGATGGAGCTGTCGGAGGCGAACATCGACGACCTGCTCGCGGCGGGCCTGCGCCTGCCCGAGGTGTTCCACGCGAAAGGCCGCGACGGCGAGACCGACATCTGGGGCGTGATCCACAGGCCCACGAACTTCGACGAGTCGCGACAGTACCCGGTGATCGAGCAGATCTACGCCGGGCCGCACGACTCGCACGTTCCGAAGAGCTTCCGTGCGCTGCACTCCGCACAGGCGATCGCCGAGCTCGGGTTCGTGGTCGTGCAGATCGACGGCATGGGGACGAACAATCGCTCGAAGGCCTTCCTCGACGTCTGCTGGCACAACCTCGCCGACGCCGGCTTCCCCGACCGGATCGCCTGGATACGCGCGGCCGCCGAGCGCTACCCCTACATGGACCTCGAGCGCGTCGGGATCCACGGTGTCTCGGCCGGCGGCCAGAACGCGCTCGGTGCGCTGCTGTTCCACCCCGAGTTCTACAAGGTGGCCGTCTCCGCCTGCGGCTGCCACGACAACCGCCTCGACAAGGCCTCGTGGAACGAGCAGTGGATGGGCTACCCGGTCGGCCCGCACTACGCCGAGCAGTCCAACGTCACCCACGCCAAGAACCTCGAGGGCGAGCTCCTGCTCATCCTCGGCGAGCTCGACACGAACGTGCCGCCCGAGTCGACCTACCGCGTAATCGATGAGCTCATCCGGGCGGACAAGGACTTCGACTTCATCCTCCTCCCCGGCGCCGGTCACGGCGGCGGTGGTGCCTACGGCGAGCGCCGGCGACGCGACTTCTTCGTACGCCACCTGCTCGGAAGAGAGCCCCGTTGGGAGCCCTGAGCCGCACCCTTCCTGGAGAACCCCGCGTGAATCCCCATCTCCTCCGTGCGCCCGCGCGCTCTCGCTCCTCGCCCGCGCGCTCGCCTCGGCCGACGAGGAAGGTACGAACTGGCCGCAATGGCGCGGCCCGAACCAGGACGGCGTCAGCGCCGCGACAGGCTTGCCGACGAAGTGGAGCCTCGCGGAGAACATCATCTGGAAAGCAGTGCTCCCGTCGTGGAGCGGCGCGACGCCGATCATCTGGGGCGACCAGATCTTCGTCATGTCCCCCTCGGGCCTGACACCCGAGGAAGTCGAGCAGGCGGAAGCGGCGCGACGCGCGCGCGAGGCCCAGGGAGGGCGGACGTGGACGCCGCCGCCGCGGGGGCGGGCGCAGTCCGGGCGGCAACGTGATGCTCCTGCTCTGCTTCGCGAAGTCGAACGGCGAGCTCTTGTGGAAAGGCGAGTTGGACACCGGCAGCGAGCTGCACATGAAGGGCAATGACGCCTCTCCCTCGCCCGTAGCGAGCGGCAACCGCCTGTACGTGCGGACGGAGGAGTTCCTCTACTGCATCGGCGAGTAGGGCGAACGGTACCGTCTTGGTGATGGATTCGAGCTAGGAGCGCGAGCGTCGACCTACTCGTACAAGCGCGCGAGCCGGAGGAGCACGACCTCGAGCTGCGCGTAGTATTCGTCCTCGCCCAGCGCGCCCTTTTCGCGCCGCAGCGCTTCGACCTCCAATTCCAACGCGTCGCGCTCACGGCGCAGCTCGGTCGGGAGGGCGCGTTCACTCGCGCTCGGGACGAGGTGGAGCTGGTGCGCGCGCACGCCGTCGGCGAGGCGGCCGTCCTGCGCTTCGCGCGTGCAGCGGACCCCGCGGAACCAGGCCGCGGGCGTGCCCAGGCCGTCGCCGTTGTCGTCGATGAGCGCGTGTTCGCTCGCGAGGCGCGCGGCGTCTTCGTAGAACTCAGCGACGCCCGCGGAGGCGACGAGGAACGCTTCGAGCAGCGACACCTGGCCGTCCTTGTCGAGGTCCGCGCTCTCGTCCCCGATCGCGCTGGCGAAGTGCGCTCCGAATCGCGACCAACTGTACTCGTCCCCGCTCCTCGCCGCGGTCACGACGGTGCGCCCCGGACGCGAGAGCCGGCTCAGGAACGGGCCTGAAGCCGCGGCGCACACGATGATCGCCGTCGGGCGCTGCACGGGCTCGAGCCAGGTGGCGAGCTCGCGGGCGCTGACGTCCGGGCCGCGCAGGTTGAACTTGGCGCTCGTGCCATCGAAGGTCCCGTGGCCGAGCAGCACGATCCAGAGCGGCGCGTTGCCGGCCGGTTCGAGCGCGCCCAGGAGCAACCGCAGTCGGTCCTTGTCCGCCACATCGAGGCCCCACGGCGCCCCCGGTCCAACGCGCTCGAGCCGCGCCCCGCCCGCGGCGGCCGCCGCCCCCCAGCGCTCGGCCCAGCTCGCGAATTGCGCGCCGTACTCCGGCGTGCCCTCGGCGCCGACCACGAGCACGATCGTCGCCTGCCCGGCCTCCGCGGTGTCGCTCCGCCCCGGCTCCGTCCCCTCCTGCCCCGCGGCGGGGAGCGCAGAGAGGCCGAGTGCCAGAGCGGCGGAGAGCAGACCCAGGCGTGAACAGCACGTTCGCATACCGTCGGTTCTACCCGATTCCTCCCAAGGCATCCCAGGCGGCCTCGAGCCCGAGGTGTGCCAGGATCGCCACGATGACCGGTCGCTCGGTGATCAGCGCGATCCAGCGGCGGTGGGTGCGACACCCCTGCAGCGCAGGATATCCAGACCGAATAGACCTGGGCCAACGCCCCCCAGGGTTCGACCGCCGTGCCCTCGGGCTCCCCCAGCAGCCCGTCGAGGCTCGCGGGGCTCGCGCCACCCAAGTCCTCGGAAGCCGTGTTCAGGAGATCCCGCTCGGCGGCGTGCACCGATTCGGCTCCCTGGTCCGAGTACTGGGCGCCGAGAATGACGGCGCTGATCGCGATCGCCAGGACGGCAGCCTTGATCCTGTTGCGGTCGACCCACTCGCGGAAGTCGGATCGTCGCTCGTGCTCGACGACCGTAACTTGTGTGGGCTCCATATGTTGTGCCAGCTTGGAGTCTCTCGCCGCGGGTGGGAGGGCGATGGGGGGCTGACGGCGAGCGTGCGGCCCCACGGAAGTTGCAAGTGAGGGTGGCGCGGCTCGGCGTACGAATAGTGAGCACGAAGCGCCCGGTGGCCTGGCCGTCGCACGCGCGGCCGAGTACTCATAGGGGGCTGGCTCGAATCGCAACGAGTCGGACCTCGATCCTCCCGCAGGCCTCGGAATCGAACTGGGAATGCCCGATCTGGATACGATCTGGCAGCGGGGTACTCGGCACTCAGCCTGCGGTGCCCATCCCCTGTGTGTGGCCATTCATGATCTCAGTCTTCCTACTGCTCCCGACGCTCCTCCCGGCGGCCCCGCACGCTGTCCTTGCGCCGGCGCTCGTTCGCGCGCTGGGCGACGAAGCCTACGAAGAACGCCTGGCCCGCGCGGGCGAGGATCCCGAGAAGCTCTGGGAGCTCGTGATCTGGTGCGAGTCGACCGAGCGCGACAAGGAAGCGCGGACGGTCCTGCGCCGGCTCGTGAAGCTCGAGCCTGGACACCGCCGAGCCCACGAGAAGCTCGGGCATGTCGAGCACGAGGACAGGTGGTTTCCGACGCGCAAGAAGCTTGAATCGTACCTCGCGAAGGAGAAGGTACGGAGAGCGGAAGCGGCCGGCCTCGTCAAGTTCAAGGGCGAGTGGGTGCAGCCCGAGGAGCTTCCGTACCTGAAACGGGGGCTCGTCCGCGACGACCTCGGTCTGTGGATCACGAAGCGCGAGTATCGCTGGTTGAGCCAGGGCTACGTCCGGCAGGACCTCCGCTGGATCCCGCCCGCCGAGATTCCGCAGATAGCGGCGGGACTATGGAAGTGCGGCGACGATTGGCTGCCGCTCGATGAGGCGAACCGGTTCCACGCCGACGTCGACCACATGTGGCGCATCCCCGGTCGCAACCTCATCGTCCGCACCACCTGCGACCGCGGGATTGCGCTGCGCGCCATCCGCGAGATGGAGGGTGCCTGTGATGATCTCGCGCGGATCTACGGTCGCGAACCCACGAATTCGATCGAAGTCACCGTGTTGCGAAGCGCCAAACAATACGATCGGTTCGCCGCGGGTCGCGCGGGGACCAGCGTCCCACAGACGGACATCACGGGCCTCGCAGCCCGCCATCACGCTTTCTTCACCGAGGGCTGGGTCGATGTCGAGGCGGACAAGTACGAGGGGATGGGGGCCTCGTTCTGGGATGATTCGACCGAGATCAAGACGCGCTACGGAGTCTGTTCGGTCCGGCACGCCGTGGGGCTCTCCTTCGTGGAGGCGCTCGACCCGAGCCCTAAGGCGATCGAGCGCGCACTCAAGATCGCGTCGCACGCGCGGGGCAAGGGCCCGCTCCTCGACGCCGCCTGGGTCGCCGTTTTCCTGGCGGAGAAACGCATTCCGCGCTGGTTCCGATACGGCGCGGCCTCCTACGTCGAGCGCTACTACCACGACAACAGTGTCGGTGGCGGCGACCCGTGGTGGACGCGCAAGTGGTCGACGGAGAACATCACGAGCAGCAGGGGCCTCGACACGCTGGATACCATCTTCGAGTTCGAGCTCGATGACGCGGGGCGCGAGTCGAAGCACCTCCTGAACGAGGTCGGCCTGGTGGTCGCGTTCGTGCTCGACGGCGATTGCAAACCCGTACAGGAACGCCACGAGATCCTCATGGAGACCATCCGCAAGGGCGAGGACCCCCGCAGCGCCTTCCAGGCGCTGGAAGAGGCGATCGCGAAAGCCGACGACGATCTCCTCGAGTTCGCGGGGCTCTGAGCCGAGGCTCACACCGAGCCATGCCCATGCTCCTCCTGGTCTGCTCCGCGCTGCTCTCCCCAGCCGAGGGCACACGGCCGTGAACCCTTCCGGCGCCCTCGCGTACATCGAGCTGCCGGACGTCCAGGGGCTGATGAACGCGCATGGCGCCAGGGACCGCGAGTACGGCCGCTCCACCGAAGCGATCCAGGGTGACCTCCTGGCTGAGACCTTCGGCGGCGAACTCGTGCTCGAGTTCGGGAGCGACGCCCGGAGCGAGCACGTGTTCGCGGCGATCATCGCGGGCATGGAGCGCGCCGCCTTCGCCCACCTCGGACTGGAGCCGGACCATTGATTCGCGTGGGACCCGCGGGCTGGTCCTATCCGGATTGGGAGGGGCGCGTCTACCCACGCCACAAGCCCCGGAACTTCCATCCGCTCGCGTTCCTCGCGCGCTTCGTGGATTGCATCGAGGTCAACAGCACTTTCTACGCTCAGCCGCGTGCAGAGCACTCGCAACGTTGGGCGGCGCTCGTCGCGGACCACCCCGATTTTCGTTTCATCGTGAAGCTCTTCCAGGGCTTCACGCACGCGCCGGTGCCCGAGGATCCGGCCGCGTGGCGAACGGAGGCCGAGACCTTTGCGCGCGGGATCGCCCCACTGCGCGACGCGCGCCTGCTCTCCGCGGTCCTCGTCCAGTTTCCGGTGACGTTCCAGCACGGCGCGCGCGAGGTTCGGCGCCTCGGGCGGATCCGCGCCCTCATCGACGCCGCGCCGCTCGTGCTCGAAGTGCGACACCAGTCGTGGTTCACGCCACCCGCGCTCGATACGATTCGCGGGCTCGGCTTCTCGCTCGCTTACATCGACATGCCTCCGGCATGGAACCATCCGCCGACCTGGCATGCTCCGACCGGGCACATCGGCTACGTGCGTCTGCACGGGCGCAACTCGACCGAGTGGTTCCGGAGGGGGGCATCGCGCGACGACCGCTACGACTACCTCTACACGGCCGATGAGATCCGCGCGGTCGTCTCGAAGACGAAGCGCATTGCGAGCGACAGCGACGAGACGTTCGTCGTCACGAACAACCACTTCGGCGGGCAGGCCGTCGCGAACGCGATCGACGTCCTGGCGCTCCTGCGCGGCACTCCCGTCCCCGCGCCCGAGGAGCTCGTCGACAGCTTCCCACACCTCGCAGCCGTGACCCGCACGGAGGGTCAGGGACGACTATTCGGCTGATTCCCGGCGTTATTTTGGCCACAATCCAGCCCACGTCGCATCCACTACCCGCCTATCGAATGAGAGTCGTCTGCATCAGCCTCGTCATGCTCGCCCGGCTCGCCGCCCCGGTCGCCCAGGCGGTTCCCCAGGATCCGGCCGAGTCTTCCGAGACGACGCCCGACACCTCACCACCCGGGGACGACGCGACCACGGCCAAACACCGTTGGCACATTCCCCGACGCAGCGCGCGGAAAGGCCCGCGGCATCCGACGCACCCACCCGCCGAGGACGGGAATCCGCTCGCGGGGCCGATGAGCTCCTTGAAGGCCCAGCTGAAAGAGCTTGGTAGCATGTACGACATCGAGCTCGCCTTCTTGGGGCACAAGGCGAGTGACGTGGACATGGGCGATGACTCGCTGACCACGTTCTCGTGGGAGATCATGGGTGACTGGAAAGTGCTGGAGATCGACGGTTCGAACGACGGCTTCTTGGCGTGGGATATCTTCGGTGGCGTGGGGCTCGGCTATGAGATCGACTCGAAGTCACTGTCGGCGAACGTCGGGACGATCTCGACGGTCAACCTGAGTGACTTGCTCGATGAACCGGCCATCGTGGATGAGCTCTTCTGGAAGCAAGAGCTGGCCGACGAGGACTGTTGGGGGGTCGGGGCGAGCTTCGACCAGGCCCTGGGCACGGGCGACACGGTCGCGGCCGCCGTGGCGTGGTCGGACCCGAGCGACAGCGCGGACGTGCGGTCGGAGACGCTCATCGAGGCGTACTACCAACTCGAGTTGTCACCTTCCGTTTTCCTGGCCCCTTCGATCCAGGTGATCTTCGATCCCGGGCTCGCATCGGACGACGACACGATCGTCGTCGGCGGACTGCGCCCGAACATGCGGTTCTGATGCGTCGGTACTCGGGCTGCCGAAGGCCCCAGCACGAGACGACGACGTGCAGCAAAGTGGATTCCGAAGGCAAGCAGGCGCGGAGAAGCACCATGAGCGATACGCATGCGACGCTGGAGACGATCACCTACGAGGACGAGCCCGGACGCGTGATCCGTGTGCGCGTGGAGGGTCCCGAGGGCTACGAGCGCGGCGCGCCGCTGCCGTACGTCCTCGTCGTTCACGGCTTCAAGGGCTTCATGCACTGGGGCTTCTTCCCCGAGTTCTCGCGGCGCATCGCGCGTGCGGGGATAGTGTGCGTGGCCTTCAACGGTTCGGGCAGCGGCATCGGAGCGGACCTCTTGAACTTCACGGAGGAGGAGGCCTTCGCCCGGAACACGGTCACGCGCGAACTCGAGGACCTCGACCGCGTCCGAGCCCTCGTGCGCTCGGGCACGCTCCCCGGGATCGATCCGGAGCGCGGGGCGATCGTCGGCCACAGTCGCGGCGGGGGGACGGCGCTCCTGCACGCGGCCGAGCACGGCGACTACCGCGCGGTCGTCACCTGGGCCGCGATCGACCGCGTCGACCGGATGGACGAGGCGGCGAAGGCGAGTTGGCGCGCGACGGGCTCCCTGCCGGTCCCGAACTCGCGTACGGGCCAGGTCCTACGCCTCGACGTGTGCGTGCTCGAGGATTGGGAGCGCAACCGCGCTCGGTTCGACATCCCGGCGGCCTGTGCGCGGCTCGCGGCTCCGACGCTCGTGATCCACGGCGCAGACGACGAAGCCGTCCCGGTGGCGGCGGCCGAGACCCTCTTCACCGCGCTGCCGGCGGCCGGGCGCAAGCGGCTCATCCTCGCCGGCACCGGGCACACGTTCGGCGGCGTACACCCGCTCGAAACGGTCCCCGAACCCCTGGAGCGGGTGTTCGAAGCCACGCTCGGGTTCCTCGAAGAGCGTCAGTCCTGACAGTTCCGCAGGGCACTCACGCGGTTGCTGATCAGACCGTCGGCGCCCATGGCCTGGAGTTCCGCGGCGCGCTCGGGATCGTCCACGGTCCACACCCACACGACGAGGCCCCTGTGGGTGCCAAGAACCCCAACGTACCTATTGGCGAGGCGTTCCGGGGCGACGCGCGACGATCGTGAGCGCGCCGTGGAACTGCGCGAATGCTGATCCTCACGCTGATCCGGGCGCTAGTCAGCTCGCGGGCATCCTTGGCCTTGGAGAACGTGGCGTTGCGACAACAAGTCGCCGTGCTGAAGCGCACCGTGCCGCGACCTCACCTACCTTCGGGATCGACACTCGATCTACGGAGAAGGGTTCCGTGCGATGATGCGGCGGCTCGGTCTGCGACAGCTCGTCACGGCGTACAAGACGCCCTTCAGGACGTCTACGTCGAACGTCCGCTCGGCACGCTTCGCCGCGAGTGCCTCGACCACGTCATTGTGATGGGGAAGGAGCCCGCGCGACAGATTCTCGCGGAGTTCGCCACCTACTACAACGGAGCGCGGTGTTGCGCGGCGCTGGACGGCGACGTGCCTGCGCACCGCGAGGTCGAGATGACGGGTTCGGTCAAGGCGGCGGCCCACCCCGGCGGCTTGCATGAGGGCTATACAAGGGCGGCATGACCGGGCCTCACGACGGCGCGATGGAAGGTCTTCGGCACCCGCAGGCACCTTTCGTCGCGAGGTTCCGGAGCTCCGAGAGCAGACATGCCCTCGCGTGGGCGGCGACCCGACTACTCCGACTGCCTCCTAGCGCTCGAACGGCCCCATGTCGATGATCGGGGCGAGCCCAAGACCCGTGTCCGGAGTGCCGAGATCGTCGCGGAACCGACGGTCCGCATCGAGATCGAGCAGCACCGCATCCTGCGTCGATCCGTCGTCGTCGACATCCGCGAGGTCGAAGTGGACGGCGAAGTTGTTCGCCGCGTCGATCGCCGGCGAGCCCGGCCCGAGGCGCAGGTCCCGTCCGACCGCATCCACGAAGACGGGATCGAGGGCGAGGTTGCCCGCGCCGAAGTAACCGCCTTGGACGATGGAGTACGCGATCCGGACCCGGCCCTTGACCTGCGCCCCCACGGGCGCCTGGTTCTGCCACAGAATCGAGTTGGCGAGGTCCGCATGGCCCGGGTTGTCGAGGCTCGTCACGGCGTGAATCGCCCCGCCGCTGTCGCCGGCAATGTTGAAGGCGAACGTGCAGTTCACCCAGGTGCCCTTGCCCGCGGAGAACGGCCCACCGCCGAGAAACACGGCCCCTCCGCGGTGTCCGGCGTAGTTGTCATAGAACAGGCAGCTCTCGAACAGGACCACCGGCTCGACTCCGGAGCTGCCGCCCACGATCGAGTTCAGAAAGATGGCGCCACCGCGATTCCCTGCGCTGTTCCGTGCGAAGACCGAGTGGAAGATCTTCAGGTTGATCAAATGACCCCAGATCGCTCCCGCGCGATCCCCGGCCCGGTTGTCCGTCACCTTGCACCACTTCATGCGGACCAAACCGGGCTGGGCGTGGAGGGCGGCGCCGACTCTCGCCCAGTTGTCCGTGATCGTGCAGCGGGCGAGGAGCAGCCCGCTGTTGAAGCAGCAGATGCCCCCGCCGACGCCGGCCATCGATGTTCCGTTCGCGTTCCCGCCCGTGATCTTGAACCCGTCGATCGTCACGAACCCGGGCGGGATCCCGCCGGGATGGAACACATGCACGACGTGGTAGGCGTTGTCGGAGGAATCACCGGGCAATCCGACGTCCCCCGAGAGCACCGTCGACTCGAACAGCCCGGCGCGCTGGTCCAGCGCCGTCTCCGTGCCGTCGAAACCACCGTAGGCGCGCACGGCTTGCGGCACGGAGAACGACACCGAGCGCGGGTTGCCCGGCTCGAGCTCGACCGTCGGATGGTAGGTGCCCTGCGCCACCCAGACCTCGTCACCGACCGCGGCGAGGGTAAGCGCCGAGTCGAGCGAGTCGAACGCAGTCGCCCACGCGAGTCCGTCACCGCCGGGCGGCGCCGCGGCGTTCACGTGCCACCGGGTCCGGGCCTCGGCCGGCACCGCTGCGATAACGAGCACGAAGAGTGACAGGCCGCGCTGTGCGTGACGTGCGCCGGACATCAGATGCGATTTCGTCATGTCGTCGCCTGGCTTCCGCCCGCGCGTGACCCGCATGAGATCGTCGCGAGGCACGCCGAGCGTACCACGAGTCGGGATCGGTGTCCGCGCGGCCGTGTCGCGCGGCGTCACTCGAAGCGCCGGACGTAGCTACCGAAGCCTTGCGTGAAGTCGCAGGCGACCGTGGACGTCCACGCCACGAACGCACGGCCATCGCGCGCCAGGGTCAGGATCGGCGCGACGGCGCACGTCCCGCCGACGTCCTGGATCACCACGGGCGCCCCCCAACTCAGACCCGCGACGTACCGGCGCACCCAGACGCTTCTCGTGCCCTCGGGACGCTCCTGTTTCTTCCAGGTCGGGTACCGCGACCGGAGCGGGTCCCCGTGCGCACGACCGGCGACCTGTCCAACGGAGTCGAGGTCGTACTCCTCCCCTGAATCGGCCAAGGCGGTAAGGCGATGGCGGGGGCCCGCAAGCGTCCACGCTGACCCTGGGCTATTCCTCCCGAATGATGGTGCTCATGCCGTCTTCCGCGCGTGCGAGTTGATACGTGCGAGCGTCGGCGCCGCCGGCGCCCGACAGCGCGTCCGCGAGGGCTCCCGGGACCGTCCCCACGAGGACCGGCGCGAAGGACGCGCACTTCGTGAGCGCCCGCGCGAGACCCGCTTGGTGGTCCTCGTCGAGGCTCTGGCCGGGATCGTCGAGCACGAGGAACTGGGGCAGGCCCCTCCGCGCCCGGCTGTCGGCGGAGGCGAAGAGCGTGGCCAGGGAGAGGGCGTTGAACGCGGCCTGGTTGAGGTGGCTCGTGATGGGGCGGCCCGCTTCATCGATGAGCTGGTAGGACACCTTCGTCGGCGTCCGCTTCGACTGGACGCGCACGCGGCCGCGCCCCGAGTCGCCCGTGATCGTGGCGAAGTACGTGTCGATGGACGCGTTGACCGCCGCGAGTTGCTCCTCGGCCTGCTCGTCCTCGAGGCCGCGGGCCATGTCGCCCAGCGCCTTGATGTCGCTTGCGAAGTCGGCGGCCTCCTCGATGACGCGCTGGAGCTCCTGGAACTCGGATAGGTCGGCGAGCTCACCGGCCGGGACACTCGCTCGCGCGCGTGCACCGTCCAGCTGGAGCATGAGCTCGAGCAGCTGGAGGCTCTCCCCATGGCGCGCGACGTGCCGTTCGGCGAGCTCGCAGCCCTCCGACACCTCCCGCTCCTCCGCGCGCCAGGCGCGCAGGACCTCGTCCACGGCGGCCCCTTCGCCCGTCCGCTCGGGGAGCTGGTCGCGGAGTCCTCGCTCCAAGGCGGCGACTTGCGCGCGAGCAGCCGTCTGGGCGCTCGCGGCGGACTCCACCCGGTCCAGCTGCGCTCGCAGGTCTTCGTCGCGCGCTCGGAGCTGCTCGAGCTCGGCCGCGCGGGCATCCGACCCGCGCGCGTCGAGCTTCCCCTGCACCACCTGCTCGAGGTCGCTTCGTTCGTGGTCGCACACCGGACACACGTGCGGGTTCGGCGCGCTCTGCACGACATCGAGCGCGTCCTGGATGAGCTTGCCGGCCGCGTCCAGGCGCCGCCGCTCGCCCTCGAGCTCCGTCCGCTTCTTCGTCAGCTCCGGGGCCGATCCGAGCTCCCGCTCGAGCCGATCCCGAGCATGCTCCGCGGCGCTCGCCGCCGTCCGCGCCGGCTCGAGGGAGCCGATCGAGGCCGCGAGCATCTGGGCCCGGCTGGACAGCTCGACCCGCTCGCGCGCGAGCGCGTCCACCTTGCGCCGCACCTCGCCGGACCACGCGCGAGCCCAGGCGATCCACTCGTCCGCGGGCGCGCTCGCCGGTGGGATCAGCGCATCGCCCAGGCCGATCCGCGCCGCGACCTCGGCTGCGTCGTCCAGGAGCTTCCGCTTGCGCTCCGCGAGCTCGGCTTCGCCCGCCTGCCCCGCCCCGACGCCGCTCTCTGCGAGCCGGCCCTCCAGCTCGCGCAGCACGAGCCCCGGCCGCTCGAGCGCGCGCCGTCGCTCCTCCTGCAATCGGGCCAGCTCGTCGGCGGCGCGCTGCTCGAGCTTCTTCACCCTCAGCTTCCGCAGGTCGTCGTTCAGCGTGCGAAACTCCTCGAGACCCAACATGGCGGCGATCGCGGTCGAGCGGTCGGCCGTGTCCGTCACGCGCGCCCGCGACTGCTCCTGGTGTTGGCAGAAGGAGCGCTTCCACGTGCTCCAGTCGGGCATGTTGTTCCACGCCAGCCAGTCACCGACCTCGTGACCGCTCAGCACCTCGTGCTCGGGGAGTTCCAGCTGGACGTCGTCCTCGTCGCGCGCCCTGGCCCCCACCGCGCGGCGGCGCGTCAAGCGCGCGCGCCCGCCCTCGACCGCGAGCTCCAGCGACACGCTGACATCGCCCGTCGCGCCGTAGTGCGCGAGCGCCCAGTCACCGCGCTCGGCGATGCCCGAGTCCGTCTTCTTCGTGGTCGGCTGGCCGAAGAGACACCACTCCACCGCGACGAGCAAGCTGCTCTTGCCCGCGCCGTTCTTGCCGACGAGCACGGCCAGGCCGCGGCTGAAGTCGAGCGTGTGGGTGCCGCCCAGGCCGCGGAAGTTCTCGGCCGCGAGCGACAGCGGATGGATCGGAAAAGGCGCCGCGCTCATGGGAGCACATCCCTGACTCGCCGCGCGGCCGCTTCGATGGCGCTGTCGTGCTTCTCCACCAGCTCGGCCAGCTCCTCGGCGCCCTCGAGCTGCCGCAGGATTCGCAAGAGCTCGAGCCGCTCCGCGACACGCTCACCACTCGCCTTCACTCGCTCTGCCAGGTCGCCGTGGACGTCCACTTCGTACTCCTCTCGGTCATGCGTTCAGGAAGTGTCCCGGTCGTCGAGCGGTTGGGCTGGCGAGAGCCGGCACCAGGTGTGCACGAGGCGCGTGGTGAGCTCTTCAGGCAGCTCGCCCGCGGCCGGCGCCGCCCGCATGCGCAGCTCGACCTCCGGCGCTTCCAGGATCGGCTGCTCGTCGGTGTAGCCTTCTTCGGCAAGGTACCTGGCGAGGGATTCCCTGCTCTTGTCGCGGAAGCCCTTCAGGCCTGGGTAATCGCGTTCTAGCAGCACGACGAGGAGCCGCTCTCCATCCCCCTGCTCAGCGCTCGCGATCTGCACGACGACCTCCAAGTAATTGTCTGTGATCGCTTTGCTGGCCTCGATCGCCTCGCGTCCGACCGGCCTTCCGCGGCCTTCCGCCCACACCTGGCAGTAGACCTCGAGCAGCCTGGTGCGCGCGTCCAGCTGCTCGCCGGCGCCGGGGCAGACCGCGATTTTCTCCGCCAGGGGAGCGGAGCTGCGCGCGAGGGCGAGCCACTGTCCGACGCTCTCGATCCGGTTCTGGAGGAGCCGGCGCAGGAGCCGTAGGTCGTCGGAGAGCAGGTAGTACAGGTGCTGGTCGAGGTGGCCCCGGCGCGGGTCGAAGCGCGGGATCGAGAGCGCGGCGCCGTACGCCTCGGCCGTCATGCCCCCGGGCTCCGGGACGGTGGGCAGGGGACGGACGGTGAGCGCGTCGCGGTCGCGGACGGCCCACTCGCGTCCGCGAACGGCGGCCAGGTCGATCACCGGGGCCCGCTCGCAGCCCTCTTCGCGGAGGGCGAGCTGGAGGCGCTCGGCGTCGTGCTCGTCGCTCGTGAGGTAGAAGATCTGACGGCCGTCGTCCTGCGCCATGCGCGCGAGGCTGCGCGCGATCGCTTGGAAGCGCTCCGAGTCGGAGTGGTCGAGGGCCTCGTCGAGAAAGAGCGGCAGGGGCTCGCCCTGCTCCGCATCCTCCACGAAGGCCAGGCGCGCGGCGAGCGCGAGCTGAACCCGAGTGCCGTCCGACAGCTCGTTCAGCCAGCGCCGCTCACCGCTGCTCGTCTCGAGCGCGCGGAACGAGGTCCCGTCTTCGCGCGCGACCTCGAGCTCGTAGGCGTGGTTCGTGAACGTGCCGAAGAGCTCGCGTGCCCGCTCGAGCACGCGCGGCATCTGATCCGTGTCGTGCTCGTTGCGCACTCGCTCGATCAGGAACTGGCCGGCTGCGGCGTGCATCGCCAGCTCGCGTCTTACGCGGAGCTGTTCGAGCTGCTCGTCACGCGCGGCGAGTGCCTCCTCGAGCACATGGCCGGCGCGTGCTGTCCGCACTTCGGACCGGATGTCCGCGATCTCGGAGTGCATTTTCTCGAGCTCCGCATCGTGCTTGTCGATCTCGCGCAGTCGCTCCTGCAGCGAATCCGAATCCAACTCGCCCAGCGCTGCCTGGCCGGCCTCGTCGAGATGCTTCTCCGTCCGGTCAATCTCATTCGAAAGTGCGTCGCGCTTGGGCCGAAGTTCTCGGTAGCGGTCGAGGTTGCTCAGGAGCGAACTGAGCCCACCGCGGTCGCCCACCTCGAGCTCCGCAAGCTTGTAGATGGCATTGGCGGCCTTTTCGATGCGCTCGAGGTCCGCGTCGCACTGCTCGAGGTGGCGCTCCAGGAGCGCCTGCCCTTTGCGTGTATCACGGAGAGTCCGGTTGCGACGCTCCAGGCTCTCGACGCCGGCCCGCGCGGAACTGGCATCGACCGGGGCAGCTTCCCCGTGGCACGTCAGAACCTCGGCGAGCTCAGCGATGAGCGCGGCGCACTGCTTCTCGAGCGACTGAACGCCAGCGGCCGCTCTCGCCTCACGCTCGCGGGCGGCCCGCAGCTGGTTCAGCGCCACGGCCGTGTCGACTAGTTCTACGTCCGGACGGATTGCTTCCAGGTGCAGTGCCTGGACCAGTTGTGCGCGGCGATCCTCCAGCTGCGCCATGTCGGCAACGAGGATCTCGCGACGGTTCTGGAGACTCTCCCGATCCCTATTTCGATCACGCTCGCGTTCCGTCGTGACCAGCAGGTCGGCGAACTCCTCATCGAGCTCCCGTGAACGCGCCGTGACTGCCTCGTTGGTCCACTCGGTGGGCGGCTCGAGGCCTTGGGGAAACTCGCTCCGGGCGTGCCCGCGCGCGTCGACAGTCGGCGTTTCCGGGCCGCGGCGCGCGCGCATCAGCCGCACCGCGATGAAGAGCCCCAGGCCGACACCCGCCACGGCGAAGAAGGTCCGCTCCACGGCAAAGCCCAGCCCGAGACCCACGGCGAGCAGCGCAGCCGCGAGTTTCTCGAGCAGGCGCGCAGGTCCCGGCGTCTCGTGCTCGGGCGCGGCGCCCACGGGGGGCGAGCGCAGCCAAGCCCGTAGCTGATCCACACCGCGCCGGAGCTGCTCGAGCTGTTGGGCAGCCTCCTCCGAAAAGCTCGATGGATCGAGCAACTGCAAGCGCTCATCGAGCGCCCCAAGCTCCGTCTCCGCGGCCTGGGCGTCCCTCAGGAATGCGAACAGGTCCGCGCTTTCGCCGAGGTCGAACTCGCTCGGCGATTCCGCGTACCCGCCGACGGCCCGGCTCGCCTCGGCGACCGCACGCCCCTCTCCCTTCCATTCCGTTTGGGCTTGGTCCCGCTCGCGCTCCTTGTCCTTCAGAGCCTCTGCGCGCTTGCCGGCGGTGGCCAGGAGCGCGTCATCGAGGGGCACCGTGAGCCTGGTTCGCCCAGCCTCAGTACGTTCATCCTCGATTCCCTGCGCCGTCTTCGTCCGGTCAGCACCCTTGGCTACGAGCTGGCGTTCCAGCTCCTCGAGCTCTTCGCCCTCCTTGCCCGAGAGGCGCTCGAGGGCACCCGGTAGAGCTGCGAGTTGCGTCTCGAGCTGTTCCAGCTCCTCGCGCCAGGCGTGCAAGTCGAGCGCGCTCCGCACGTGGCCGAGCGTGCGCACGGCACCCTCGGCCTCGTCCTTCTCCTGCTCGAGCTGGGCAAGCATGGCTTCGCGGTCGTGCAGGCCCTTCTGCCGCCCTTGTGCCTCGCCGACCGCTCGCTCCGCCTTGTCGCACGCCTGGCGCGCGCTCTTGCCCTTGCGCACGAGCGGAGCGGTTGCGAAAGCTTCGGCCACGGCGGTCAGGTCGTAGCCCCCGGACATCTGCTCGCGGATCGCCTGCGCGACGTCGTTGCCTGCGTCCCGCTTGGCATCCAGGAGCTCGCGCAGACCCAGGAAGAAGTTGTCGCTGAGGTGCTCCGCCGGCAGCCGCGGCGGGGGGCACTCACTCCCGTCGCGGTACCAGCGCCATGATCCGCCATCGCGCTCGACCGTCCACTCGCCGCCCTCGAGCTCGAAGCAGGCGGACGCCGTCACGTGCGCGCCCTGCGCCCCGTCCTTCCACAGCAGCGCCGCCATGGCGCGGCACAGGCTCGACTTGCCGATCCCGTTGGGCCCGATGATCACGTTCAGCCCAGCCCCCGGGATGTCGACGGTGAAGCGGCCGTCGATGCCCGGCAGGCTCCGGATCACCAGGCGTTTGAGCTTCACGGCGCCGCCTCCAGAGGCACGTCCGCGGCCGGGCGCTGGTCGAGGAGCGCCTTCAGCGCGCTCGTCCCGGACTGCAGCAGCGCAGCACCGAGCCGCTCGTCCGAGAGCGGGTCCTCGGCGTCGCGCAGGCGCTCGAGGCGGCGCCAGCACGACTCGTCCGCCACGCTGCGCAGCTGCTCGCGTGCCTCTGCGAGCAGCGCGTCTCGCTCCGCGCCGCCGCGGGTGAGGACCATGAGCTTGCGCGCCATCAGCGCGGGCGGGTCGTCCCCCTGCGCGAGTTGCTCCAGGTCCAACGCGAGCGCGAGCGCGTGGGTCACCTTATCGATGAAGACGACGGTCTCGAGCTCCTGCCCCACATGGTTCTGCCAGTCGGCATCCTCGATGTACTTGCGGAGCGCGTCGAAGCGCTCCGTGCTCCCGACAACGCACACCCGCAGGCCGAGCGCCCGTGGGCTGTGCCCCTGTTCGTTCAGCTCGCGTGCGACCCGCTTCGCTTCCTCGAGCAGGCGATCCCCCAGGTCTTCGGGACTTTCCGACTTACCGACCGCGAGGTCGATGTGTTCCCAGCGCAAGGGCGCGATGGTGAGTTGTTCGGGTACGACGTTTCCGGCCGCGTCCACCCGGATGAGCCACGGCCCGTGCGGTCCGGTCTCGGTCGGGTTGAGCCCCACGAGCGAGCCGAGGTAGCCGTACAGCTGCCCGCTCCCAGTGCGCGCGCCGCCACCCAGCGAGGGCTTGTGGATGTGCCCGAGGAGCCAGGCGTCGACGTCGGCGGCGCCCAGCTCTGCGCGGGAAAAGGGCGCGTACGGTCCAGCCGAAGCGTCCAGGTCGCCGTGCAGCAGGCCGAGCCGCGGGATCCCCGCGTGCTCGCGCGCGAGTGGCTCGCGGTTGAGCGCGTCCACCGGACTCGTACCCACGGCGGCCTGCGGGAAGGACCAGCCCACGACCTCGACCGCGGGCCGCCCCGCGACCTCGACCACCCGCGATTCCCAGTGCCCACCCGCCCCGATCAGCTCGAGCCCTTCGATCTTCTTCGCCAGGCGCGGCAGGGCCTGCACGTCGTGGTTGCCCACGACGGCCAGCACCCGGATACCCTCGGCGCGCAGGTCGGCCACCGCCTGCTCCAGCGGCCGCAAAGCCTCGAAGCGCGCATTCGTGCTGTCGACCACATCCCCGGCGAACAACACCGCGTGGACGCGTTCCTGGATCGCGCGCTCGACCGCGCCGCTCAAGGCCGCTTCCGGCGTGAGGTCGGACACCTCCAGGCCAAAGTCCGCGAGGTTGACCGGCAGGCTCCCCGGGCGCGTGCCGAGGTGGACGTCGCCGATGGCGAGCAGTCGAACGCCTTCTGGCTCGCTCACCCTCGTTGGCCTCCCGCACCCATCGAGGAGCGAGTGTAGCCGCGCCCGGCGCCTCCTGGAAGTCCTCCCGGTGAGGAGCGCGTGCCCGCAGGCAGGAGGAGCACACCCTGCGCGTCGAAGAGCACGGAGTCCGCCGGGTCGCTCTCCTTGGGCGAAGGTGCTCCAAGCGGCCTCGCCGTGGACCACGCCAGAGCGGAACCTTGGGTCGCCTCCGCAGGTGGGCGGGTCGAAGCGCCAGTGTTCGACAGGGTCGCCCCGCGCCAGGACGCTCCGCGTGAGCGGACGAACCCTCGTCGCAACGATCACGATCCACGGCAAGAACGCGGGTTGGGTTGGGTCGAAGTCGTCGACCGGCGATGCCGCGACCACCGGCAAATGGAGGACCGCTCGGGGATCCATGGGTTCCCCGAGCGGACTTGAAGCCCTGGCCGTCGGTTGCGGCGCGGGCGTGCCGCGGTCGTGCATAGGGACAGTACGGAAACCGGACTCCGGCCTGTGACCCACCACGCCGGTCGAGCTAGTGGGGTACCATCGGAACCGAATGCAAGGAGTCGAGGAATGGCCTACGAGCACCGAAGATTGATGTTGCTGGCCGGTCTCGCTTGCACTTGCGCGACGCGTGCGCACGCTCAGTGCGAGGTCTGGTCGTCAGTCGGCGATGGGGTTCCGCGGGTCGAGGTCGTCGCCTCCTTCGATGACGGCAGCGGACCAGCGCTCTTCGTCGGGGGACCGATGCCGTCCCCCGGGTGGATCTCCCGCTGGGACGGCTCGGCCTGGACGGACCTTGGCGACTTGAGCGGCGGGCTCGGGATCGTGGTCAAAGCGCTCACCGTCTTCGACGATGGCACGGGTCCCGCGCTCTACGTGGGGGGGAATTTCTTGCTGTCGCCGGGGGAGTCATCGTCAACAACATCGCAAGATGGAATGGGACGACGTGGTCACCGCTCGGTGCCGGTCTGACGGATCCCACACTCAACGTGGTGGATGCGCTCGTGGTCCACGACGACGGCAGTGGACCCGCGCTCTACGCGGGCGGCTCCTTCACGAGCTCGGGCGGCGTTCCGGTCAACCGCGTGGCGCGGTGGAATGGGACCAGTTGGTCGGCCGTGGGCTCGAGCTCCGCTGGTGTCAGCGGCCGCACGCTCGCGGTCTTCGACGATGGAACCGGGCCGGCGCTGTTCGCGGGTGGCGGTAGCCTCTGGAAGTGGGACGGCACGATGTGGACCTCCGTGGCGACGGTCGTCGGATCCCAATTCGCGGCCGGTCTCGGTGGTATCGAGGATCTCGAGGTCTTCGACGACGGCAGTGGCCCCGCGCTCTACGCAGGTGGCGCCTTCACGGCCACCGGCACTGCCGTGGCCCACAACGTCGCGCGCTGGAATGGTGCGAGTTGGAGTCCGCTCGGCCTGGGAATCGGCGGGGTCGGGATCGCCGGCATCAACCCTGCGAACGTCATCGACCTGCACACGTTCGATACAGGGATGGGCCCCAGGCTCTACGCCGGTGGCTGGTTCACCGAGGCTGGGGGAGCCCCCGCCAGTGGAGTCGCCGCGTGGGACGGCGGCACCTGGTCGAACCTGGACGGTGGGATTGGTCCCGGGCCGATCAACGGGGTCTTCGGTCTCGGCACGCACGACGACGGTACGGGCCCCGGCCTGTACGCGGGAGGGCAGTTCTTCGAGATGGGCGGCACGCCGGCCGGCAACCTCGCTGTGCGCGCGTCGTTCCCCGCGGCGAGCATCCACTGCGCGGCGGAATCGTATTGCACTGCCACGCCCAACTCGACGGGCGCCCCGGCCGCGATATTCGCCTCCGGCAGCGCCAGCGTGGCCGCGAATGACCTCGTCCTCGGCGCCGGACCTGTGCCTAATCAGCCAGGCATCTTTTTCTACGGCGCCCAGCAGGCGAGCACCTCATTCGGCAATGGGACGCCCTGCATCGCTGGTCGAGTTGGGCGGCTGGACGTCGTCAATGCAGTGGGCAACGTCATGACCGTCGTGCTCGACAACACGAGCCCGCCCAGCGCGGCGACGCAGATCACGCCGGGCTCCACCTGGAACTTCCAGGCGTGGTTCCGTGACCCGATGCCTGGCGGGGCGTCCTTCGACCTGTCGAATGGGCTGAACTTGGTGTTCAGTCCATAGGGGAAGGGAACTTCCAGAACGGAGGAGGCACTACTTGGAAACATGATGACGGCCGACGGACGACAGGCACTTGTCTTCGTCAAGACTACCGACGGTTGGTTGGCCGCTCATGAGCACGGCAACGGAACCAAACCGGAGGATTAGAACCTCGGCCGCGCGCGCCCTCGGGCTACGTCGAGCTCACCGATTCCCGGCCGATGTCGCCGACAGCCGCGATCGCCACTTCTCCGCCAGAGGGCCGTCGCCTTGGGCCTCATAGATCTGGACGAGCGTTCGGATTCCGGATTGCGTCCGGGGGCTCTCGAGCCCTAAGGAGGATTCGAGGACTTCCACGGACTCGAGTGAGAACGGGAGCGCGTCGTCTGCTCGCTCCAGTTCCAACAGAATCCGCGCGAGGCTGCCGAGCGATAACGCAGTCGAAGGGTTGCCGGCGGGGAGCCACTTTCGGTGCAGCTCGATTGCGCGGCGGGTCAGCGACTCCGCTTCGGAGAGCTCACCCTGGTCCTGGCGGACTAGAGCCAGATTGCTTAGCTCGACTGCGATTTCATGGCAGTCTTCGCCGAAGAGCGGGATGTAGAGTTCCCTGGACTCAATGTGAGCCTCGGCCGATTGCTCCAGCCAGTGCGCTTGCTCCGCGGAGCCCGGCTCCGCGGCATCGGCCCGGTCGTGACGGAACACTCCGATCGACGCCAGGAGGGTGGGTCGGAACGGATCGTCGTCTCGACTGATCTCGAGGGCGTGCTCGTACCGCTCTCCCGCCGCGTCGAGGTCCCCCCGACTCGCGAGCGCATCACCGAGGCCGGCCAGACTGATCACCACGAACCTATGTGTCTCGCCGTACGTCTGGAGGGTGCGTTCGACGCATTCCGAAAGGAGCTCGATGGCGACGTCGACGTCGCCCAGCAAACGGCGGATCGTCGCTAGCGTGTGGAGGAGCTCGGGGATGCGTGAAGCAGCACTTGGGCCGGCGGCCTTGCGTTCCGCGAGCGCGCGCTCGATCCAATCAACGCCCTCATGGTAGTCGCCTTCCCAGTAGGCGAGCGTACCGAGGCTCTGCAGGCTCTCCGATAGCTCGAATGGATCGACGTTCGGACCCGCGCTCCGTAAGGCGTGGGCGCGCTCAATCAGAACGCGCGCCGTCGCGAAATCCTTCGTGTCGCGATGCAGCCGGCCGAGGACGTCGATGCTGCGGGCGATGTCCGGGTGATTCGCCGGGAGATGTTCCTCGCGGAGAGCCAGCGCTTCCTCGTACAGCGGCAGCGTTTCGTCGTATCGGCGGAGGTAGTGGTAGACTTCGCCGAGGGAGAAGAGGAGCGCCGCGAGCTCCCGCGGCGTCGTGCTCTCGGACGCGCGCCGCGCCTCGACGGTCTCTTCCAGGAGGGGCAGTGCATCATTGCCCAGCCCCATGTTGTGGTAGACGCGTCCGAGCGTACCGAGCATCGCGTAACGGACGTCGGGCTGATCCTTCAGACGCGTCTCGAGGTCGCGTCGGGCACGGTCGAGCAGCTCTCGGGCCGTGATCTTCGCCCCTGCCTCGCCCGTCGGGTCGGACACGAGAAACAGGTCGACGACGAAGTCGGCCACCTCGCTGGCAGTGAGCGCGGCCGACTTCCACTCCCTCTCCGCGTCGACGGCCCGAACGAGGTTCGTCTGCGATCGGAAGAACAGCGCCGTCGACGTGACCGCGCCGGCGAGCAGCACGACGAATGCGACCACGAGGCCGCCGACGAGTCCCTTGTTGCGCCGCGCGAACTTTGCGAGCTGGTACCCGCGCGTCGGCGGACGCGCCTCGATCGGCTCGTGGGCGAGGTAGCGGCGAATGTCGCGCGCGAGATCCGCGGCCGACGAGTAGCGTTGATCGCGCTCCTTCGCGAGCGCTTTGCCGACGATGATCTCGACATCGCCTTTGAGGCGCGCGTCGACGGCACCGAGCGTCGTCGGCTCCTCCTCGACGATGACGCGCGCCGCCTCGGGTAGGCTGCGACCGGCAACGTCGAGCGGCCGCTCGCCCGCAAGCAGCTCGTACGCGATGACGCCGATCGCGTAGACGTCCGAGCGCGTGTCGATGCGGCTGGGCTCGGCCTGTACCTGCTCGGGACTCATGTACGGCAACGTGCCGAGCACCTCGCCGACGCGCGTGCCTTGCGTCGTCACCGACAGGTCCGAGGAAGTGATCCGCGCGATGCCGAAGTCGAGCACCTTGAGGCGCCCGTCTTCCGTGACGAGCACGTTCGCCGGCTTCAGGTCGCGGTGCACGACGCCCTTCTGATGGGCGTGGTGAACGGCGTCGCAGAGGTCGGCGACGAGCGTGAGGCGGTCCTCGAGCGGGAGGTCCCGCTGCGCGACGTACCGGTCGATGCGCTCACCGCGGACGAGCTCCATCGCGATGAACGGCAGCGTGCCCGAGCCCGTCGTCTCGGTGCCCGCCTCGTAGACCTGCGCGATGCCGGGGTGGTTGAGCCAGCCGAGGACCTCGGCCTCGTGTCGGAACCGGCGCAGAAGGGAGTCGGTCACGAGCCCGGCGCGCAAGACCTTCAGCGCGACCGTGCGCTGGGGTGTGGCCTGTCGCGCTTCGAACACGACGCCCATTCCGCCCTCACCGAGGATGCCAAGGATCTCGTAGTGACCGATCCGTTCCGGTACTTCGAGTCGCGGACTCGAGGCGACGGCTCCGGCTTCGAGGTTCCGCGGAGACAGTTCTTCGCCGGCGAGCATGTCCCGCACGAGACCCAGGACGACATCGTCGTCGGCCGCCCGCTGAACGAGCTCTTCGCCCCGCTCGGATGCGGGGAGCTCCAAGAGCTCGGAGAAGAGCTCGGCGGCGTGGTCGAAGGCTTCACTGGTCATGGTTCGTTCTCGGCGTGCGGACTCAGGGATCAATCTAACCGAGATCCGATTCGGTCCCCAATCGTGCATGCGCCCATGCACGCGCCGCGAGCACCCGAAGTGAATCAGGGAATCTGCGATTCCTCGCATCGAGGACCAAATCGTGGAATTCCGGAGATTCGTGATTCGTCGGCGGAGGCCGCGTCGCGTCCTCGGGCAGCCCCGAGATGGGCTCGAGACCACGCAACATCCAACGGAGAACGCCATGCAGAAACAACTTTCGATCACGCTCGCCTGCGCGCTGAGCGCCCTCTTCGCCACTTCGGCTACCGCCCAGACTACCTGGTACGTCGACGACGACGCTCCCTCGGACCCAGGCCCGGGCAACCCGTTCGTCAGCGACCCCGACGAGGACGGCACGCCCGTGCATCCCTTCGACACTATCCAGGAAGGGATCGACGCGGCCGCCAACGGCGACTTCGTCCAGGTGTTGTCGGGGACTTACTACGAGCTCGGGACGCTCAGTTTCCTCGGCAAGCAGATCACCGTCGAGAGCTCGGAAGGGCCGAGCGCCACGACGATCGACGGCTCGGCGCTCCTCGCCACGGTCGTCCGAGCGGAGAGCGGCGAGACCGCCGCGACAGTGCTCGACGGCTTCACGATCCTCGGCGGCAACCCCGGCACGGACATCGGCGACGACGGCGGCGGGATGCGCATCGTCTCGAGCAGCCCGACGATCCGCGACTGTGTCTTCCGCGAGAACATTGCACGAATCGGGGGCGGCGTGTACACGCACGACTCGAGTACCACGTT
>SMVQ01000004.1 GCA_004357655.1 Planctomycetota bacterium | reverse complement strand
CCGCCTCACCACCCCCACCCTGTTCGACCTGCCTCCCCCCACCGTGGCGAAGAAGAAGAAGAAGAAGCAGAGCAGTCCGGCCGCGCGCCGCACCCGCGCGGACGAGCAGGCCGGCGCTCCGGCGGGGAAGGCACCCCGCCGGCGCCGGACGGCTCAGGAGCTCGCCACGAAGCACAAGGAGATCTCGGTCTCCGAATTCTTCACCAAGAACCGCCATCTGCTCGGATTCGATTCGCCCCTGAAGGCGCTCCTCACGGCGGTCAAGGAGGCCGTCGACAACTCGCTCGACGCTTGCGAAGACGGCGGCGTCCTGCCCGAGATCTCCGTCGAGCTCCAGCAGACCGGCGAGAAGACCTACCTCATGGCGGTCGAGGACAACGGTCCCGGCATCATCGACACGCAGATCGGCAAGGTGTTCGGGAAGCTCCTGTACGGCTCGAAGTTCCACAAGCTCTCGCAGAGCCGCGGCCAGCAGGGCATCGGCATCTCGGCCGCGGGTATGTACGGCCAGCTCACGACGGGCAAGCCGATGCGGATCCGATCGCGCACGGGCAAGCGGAAGGACGCCGTCGAGTACCTGCTCACGATCGACACGGCCAGGAACAAGCCCGAGATCCACAGCGCCGAAGTCGTCGAGTGGAAGAAGGACCACGGCACGCGCGTCGAGATCGACATGGAGGCCCGCTATCAGAAGGGTCTGCGCTCGGTCGACATGTACCTCAAGCAGACCGCGATCGCGAATCCGCACCTGACGCTGCACTTCAAGGATCCGAGCGGCGAGGAGGTGACCTACGAGCGCACCACGAAGGAGATGCCCAGGGAGACGATCGAGATCAAGCCGCACCCGCACGGGGTCGAGCTCGGGCGCTTGATCTCGATGCTGAAGGAGACGTCGTGCCGCTCACTCTCGGGCTTCCTCCAGGAGGAGTTCACCCGTGTCGGACCGAAGGTCGCCAAGGACATCATCCGCTCGTCGGGCAAGAGCCTCTCCGACAAGTCCTACCCCACGCGCATCGCGCGCGAGGAGGCGGCGGCCCTCCACAAGGCGATCCAGGAGACCAGGATCTCCTCGCCCTCGACGGAGTGCATCGCCCCGATCGGCGAGGAGCTCCTGCTCCAGGGCCTGCGGAAGGAGATCGAAGCGGACTTCTACGTGGCGGCCACGCGGCCGGCGGCGGTGTACCGCGGCAACCCGTTCCAGATCGAGATCGGCCTCGCCTACGGCAAGCCGGGCGGCGTGGGGCTCGAGGTCACCGATGGCGGCCGCATCACGAAGCGCGACAAGGTCCAGGTGACGGATGATCTGGTCGGCGCCGCGGACGAGGCGGCGCGCGTGCTGCGGCTCGCGAACCGCGTGCCGTTGCTCCACCAGCAGTCGGCCTGTTCCATCACGAAGGCCGTCATCCAGACCAACTGGCGTCAGTACGGTTTGAATCAACCGCGCGGCGGACTGCCCATCGGTCCGCTCGCCATCGTCGTGCACATCGCCTCGGTCTGGGTGCCGTTCACCTCGGAGTCGAAGGAAGCCATCGCGGCCTACCCCGAGATCCTGAAGGAGATCAAGCTGTGCTTGAAGGAGTGCGGGCGCAAGCTGGGCGCCTACATCCGGAAGGGCAAGCGCCTGAAGCGTGAGTTCGACAAGCGGGAGTACATCGAGAAGTACATCCCCCACATCGGAATCGCGCTGCAGGAGATCCTGGACCTCTCCGACGAGAAGCGCGATGAGACCGTCAAGACGCTCGAAGACGTCCTCCACAAGAGCAGAAAGTTCTGATCGGTCATGGCAGACGGCACAGGTTCCTCCGGCAACGTCATCGCGGCGCTCTGCAGCGTCTTCGTCCCCGGGCTCGGGCAGCTCCTCCAAGGCAAGGTGCTGCCGGCGGCGTTCATGTTCGTCACCGTCGGCGTCGGGTACTGGTTCTGGTTCCTGATCATCCCGGGGATCGTCGCCGCGCTCATCCACCTCTGGTCGATCCTCGACGCAGCGACCTTCCAGTCCCGCTGATCCTCCCAATGGCCAAGAAGAAGTCCTCCAAGAAGCCCGCGTCGAAGAAGAAGCCGTCCAAACGGGCCGCGACGCCGACCACGGTGAAGCGCGCCCCCGCGCAGCTCGACGCCCTGGACAAGAAGACCCTGCGCCTCATCGAGTCCACCGCCTTGCGGATTCAGAGATCGATCTTCAAGCGCATCCTGCCCGAGCTGAAGTTTCCGGTTCGCTCCCTCGCCAACGTCAAGTACTCGAAGGGCACGGGGTACTTCGAGCTCGGTAAGGGCCGCAAGTCGCGCGCGCTCTCGGTCAACACGGTCAAGAACTTCGCGCAGACCCTGCGCCTGATGTCCATCTCGAAGGAGATGGTCGAGAACAACGACTTCGCGACGAAGCGGGAGGCGTACTACGTCAGCAAGAACTGGGGGGACTGCAAGTTCAACGAGCAGTCCGAGTCCGACACCGTCATGGACGACATCGAGGCCATGGCGAGCCTCGAGGGCCTCGCGCGGGAGCAGCTCCGGTTCTACCCCGAGGAGCACGGCGGATCGGTCGCGGGGAACCTGGTCGTCATCGACCGCGACACGGAGACTGGGGACCCGATCGAGATCGACTGCACGGCGTTCGGGTCGGGCTCCTACTCGGTCCCGCACTCGGTGGAGCACCTGAAGTTCGAGACGGACGCGAAGTTCGTCCTCGTCATCGAGACGAGCGGCATGTTCCAGCGCCTGAACAACCACAAGTACTGGAAGACGGCGAAGTGCATCCTCGTCTCGATGGGCGGCGTCCCCACGCGCGCCACGCGCCGCTTCATCCGGATCCTGTCGGATACGAAGAAGCTGCCCGTGTACTGTTTCGTCGACTGCGACCCGTACGGCTTCGCCAACATCTACCGCACGCTGAAGGTCGGCTCGGGCAACGCCGCCCACATCAACCGCTTCTTCTGCGTCCCACAGGCGCGCTACCTGGGCGTCACGCCCCAGGACATCATCGACTTCAAGCTCGAAGACGCCACCCACAAGCTCCAACCGGTCGACATCAAGCGCGCGCACGACGCCATCAAGAACGACCCGTTCTTCAAGGCCCACCCGGCTTGGCTCAAGGCGATCCACCGGCTGCTGAAGATGGGCGTCCGCGCCGAGCAGCAGGCCCTCGCCAAGTGGGGCCTCAACTTCGTCATCGAGGAGTACCTGCCGCGGAAGCTGAAGGACAAGCAGTCCTTTCTGCCCTGAACTTCGTGGGGCGTTCGCCCTACTCGTCGATCAGCTCCTGGACGAGCCCGATCGCGATCATCTCTTCCACCAGGCGGTGAGCCGCGATGCGGTGGTGGAGCACGGAGGGGTGCAGGTTCGTCCTGTTCACGACGAGCTTCGAGCTCGTGTAACTCTCGACGCTGAACGGAGCGCCGGTTTCCTTCTCGATGTAGTCGACGAGGTCCTGATGCACCGTAAAGGTGTGGAATCCGCGCTCCGCCGCCTTCGCGAGGAGCGTCGGGTTGATCGCGAGGTTGACGTTGTTGAACGCGATCACCGTGAAGCCGTGCTCCGCGCTGAGGGCTCTCAGTTCGTCGAGCGCATTCTCGAAGGCCTCCATGCCGGACATGCCCCGGTACTCCTCGGGGATGGCGTCGAGGTCGTTCTCGTAGTCCGTTCTCCACTCGGTCTTGTGCGCGAGGCCGCCGACTTGCGGCAACTTGAAGACGATGCGCTGGATCGAGTCGCGTCCGAGGGCCTCGTTCGCGAGCTGCCGGTAGTGTTCGACGAAGCTCTTGAGCTCCAGGAGATCCGTGGCCGGTTCGACCTCGACGAGGAGCTCACCATTCTGGAAGCGGACAGCTCGCGCTCGACGCGCCAGCTCTGCCCCTGCCGCCTTGGCCCATGCGTCGAAGACGGGCCCCTCATCGCGACCGAAGGAGTCGCGGATGTAGTCGACGAAGAAGGACTTCCCGAGGTCGAACACGTCCTCCTCGCTCCGCATGTACTGGGGGAGCACGAGGTCGTTACCCACGATGTTCAGGACGACGACGTCGGGCTCGAGGGGCAGGCCCTTCGCCCGCAGGGTCGCGACCTCCATCACCGTGTTGTAGCCCGGTACCCCCGAGTTGTAGACGCGCCACTCCTTCTCGGGGAACCGTCGATTGAGCTCCTCGTCCAGATGAGCCATGCAGTCCTGACCATCCGGGACCCCGTGCCCGAACATCAATGAGTCGCCGAGCCCAAAGACGACGACTGTATTTGCACTCTTCTCCGCCGGATACTCCTTGCTGCGGAACCCCATGCTGTTGGTGGAGACGGGGTGCCGCTTGAAGTAAGCCCGATCGAGGTTCGCCTTCAGCTCGTAGACGATGCGCTGGTGCGGGCTGGGCCGGATGATGTCGATCAGGTCGGCGGGCGCGCCGGGCTCCGGATTCGTCGAGCGTTGGAAGGCGACGTCCAAGACCTCGGCGTTGCGCTTGTAGGCGCGGACCCGGAACCCGACCTCCACCACCAGGAGGGCGACGACGGTCGTTGCCAGGGTGACGAGGAGTCTGGTCCGAGTGCGGCTCTGGGGGGCGTTCAATGGCTTCGAAGACGCGTCGACCGGGATCCCGGAATTCTAGGACGTGGCGCGGGTCGGGACATCGGCCTACTTTGCGCCGGGACTGTAGGACGCTCCCCGCGAGCGGATCAGAGCCCGGTCGGAATGCCGTCGACCGAACCGCCGACGGCGTAGCGGACCTTGACCACGGCGCTTGGGCGGAGCCCCTCCGCTGCCTGGAGCGCAGCCTCAGCGGCGACGTGCGCGCACTCGTCGATGTCGAGTCCGCGCTCTTCCGCCCCCTGGATGCAGCCTTGCACGGCGCCCTTGGCCACGGCGCCGAAGTCGCCGTCCATCGCGGCCGTCTCGCGGACGAGCGTGCTCGTCGCCGTTCGGATGGCTTCGGGCACGTCCCCCCCTGCGCCCCCCGCCGCGTGGATGACGCCGACGAGCGCTCCCCGCGACGCGTGCCACGTCGGGCAGACGGCCTTCTTCACGCCCCTCACGATGCCCGACGCCGCTGCACCGATCGCTTCGCCCGTCACCTCGCCGCCCCGCGCCAGCTCGGCGAGGACCGTGTAGACCGCGTGCTCGGCCGCGTCCGCCACCTCGCCCGCACCGGGCTTCGCCTCGACGAACAGTTTCTGGACGGAATCCGTGACGGACGATTCTTGCTTCTCTGCCATGGGCATTGCGGGGTTCGGGCGGGGGGATTCTAGCGGAGGCGTTCGCCCCGGCAAAGACCCGGACGGGGCCGCATCCGTCAGAGCCGGCCCGCGACCATCCCGAGCAGCCGGTCGAGGACCACCTCGCCCGCCGCGCGCAGACCGTTGTGCTCGTACTCGTTCGTGATCCAGGGCCGAACCCCGGGGATCTTCTCCGCCGTCTCGAGCGAGAAACGCCGATCGACGTACATGTCGTCGTAGTAGACCGCCGCGGCGCAGGGCACGGAGTTGCGGGAGAGCGCCTCCGGATCGTACAGGCGCGGCCAGTCCTCGAATTGCGCCAGGATCTCCGCCACGTCCGCGAGCGGGCGCAGGGCGCCGATTTCCGCGAACATCCACGGGTAGATCATCTCCCCCGTGAGGAACACCGGCGCGCCGGCGCGTGGCTCGAACTCGGGGAACTCGGAGCGCACGCGCTCGGCGGCCCAGCGCGACGCGGCCTGCTGCGTGTAGCAGGCCTCGTGCAACACCGAGAAGATCGGGTTCGTGTCGAAGTGCAGGGCATGCTCGAAGCCGCGCAGAAAGAAGTAGCTGAGCTCTCTCCCGTGGCTGCCCGACACGAAGGCATCCTCGAACAGGTAGTGCAGAATCTCGAAACCGTCGCTGAACCCGAGCTGGAGCCCGAGCTGCTGGAACCGCCGCGGCGTGAGTCGATCGCCGCAGGGCAGGCGCACGTCATCCGCCACGAGGCAGGCGACGATCGCCTGAACGCGCTCGACGTCCCCCGGATAGCGCTCGTAGTACGCGCGATTCTTGCGCGCGACCGTCGGGTACGTCCGCCGGTAGATGTCTTCGCACGTCGCGTCGAGCGGCGGCAGGCCGCCCGTGATCAGCACCGCGCGCAGTCCCGCGGGTGACTGCGAGAGATAGTGCGTGGCACAGAAGCCGCCGTAGCTCTGGCCGAGCACCGTCCAGGGCTCGTCATCCGCAAGGAGCCGGCGCCGGATCCACTCGGCGTCGGCCACGATCGAATCGGAGCGGAAGTGTCGCAGGAATTCCGCCTGCTCCTCCGCGCTCGGGAGACGCGCAAGGCTCTGGAAGGAAACCGGCGAGCTGCGCCCGGTCCCCCGTTGGTCCAGCATCAGGACCCGGTACTCCTCGGTCGCGCGCTTCACCCAGCCCGTCCGATCGAACGGGCGCGGGGCAGCGAACCCCGGCCCACCCTGCAGGAACACGAGCCAGGGCAGGTTCGCCCCCTCTTTCTCCACCGCGACGACCTCGCGCGCGAACACCGTGAGCTCACCGGCCTCCGGATGGGCGTGGTCGAGCGGGACGGGGAACTCATGGTCCGTGAGGACCAGTCCCGGGATCCTGTAGGTAGGGCCAGGCATGTGTAGGACGGGTTGGGTGCGGAGAATCTTACTCAACGGCGTGCGCTCGGTGGGTCACGGGGAATGGACGCGGTTCGTACCATTTCGATGGAGCGGCCGTCATCCGTCCGTTGCCCCAGTCCCCCCCTGCCCCTGGACGAATCCCCACTCCGAGGCCATCGTAAAGCCATGACGTACCTGCCCCTCTTGCTGATAGTCACGAGCCTCCAGGCTGGAGAGCTCCCCGACGAGCCGATCGGGATCACGGCGACACTCGACGCGACGAGCCTCGAGGTCGGCGTCGAGTACGAGATCATTCTCGAGCTCTACCCGGGCGAAGCCTCGACCAGCGCAGCCGGCATTCCCGCGCCCTTCCTCCAGATCGACGTCCCCCCGTCCGTCAAGCTCTCGGGACCGGTGCTCGAGACGTACGCCGAACTCTCGCGCAACGAGTTCCTGCAGGAGCCGTACGAGCGCCTCCTCAAACAGTTTCCGGCGCGGATCGGGTTCCGGCTCATCGCGCCGCCCGGACCCGAGGAGACGATCGGACTCAACATCGTCGCCTACCTCGAGGGCCCGGACGGCGAGAAGACCTTCCTCCGCCGCCGCCTCGAGCTGCCCCTCACGCCCGGCGCCGAAGCCGTGGTCGGCGACGAGCACGATTCCAGCTGGGGTACCGATGAGAAGCTGCTCCAGATCGGAGACCGGGCCGCGCTCTTCGAGCTGCCGAGAGCCGACGGCACGATGGTCGCGCTCGCGTCGTACCTCGGCGAGAAGAACATCATCATCACGACCTATCGCGCCTTCTGGTGACCCTTCTGCAAGACGCAGCTGGTTCAGCTGCAGAAGATGTACGACGACCTCGAGGTGCTCGACACCGTCGTCATCGCCATCGCGCAGGAAGACAAGACCCTCTCGGACCACGGCAAGTTCCTGAAGGGATTCAAGCCCGCTCCGCGCTTCGACATCGTCGCGGACCTCGACCGCAAGGAGACGAAGGCCTACGACCGGACGACCGCCTACCTGATCGACAAGGAAGGGATCGTGCGCCAGATCTTCCCCATGATCATCCACGCACGCCCCGCCTGGGAGGCGATCCTGCGCGAGATCGACGGGCTGAACGAGCCCCGGAAGTAGAGTGGCGGCGCCGCCCCTCCCCAAGGGACGGCGCCGCGCCTCATCGCGACTTACCGAGCGCCGGACGCCTTGTCCTCCCCGGTCCCGGCGCTCCTATCGATTCATGGTCGGGTGATCAAAAATCGGGAAAGTGCGTCGCGATGAAGTTCGAGAGCAGGGTGCCGACCCCGGCGTATTCGTCGATCGCAATCCAATAGCTGTAGGTGTGCGCATTGGAGTCGGTCCGCCCGTCGAAGATCGTCACCGTGTTCAAGGGGACGTCCGTGACCTGGGCGTCCATGTCGCACAGGCTGAACGCTCCGGCGTCCACGAGCAAGGCCCAGAACCCCGCTGCATCCGCGGGCGAGATGGAGATCGTCGCGACCGCGACATCCTGTCCGACGCGCGCATCGAGGAACACCGTGTCGTTCTTGGACAGGCTGACTCGCCCGTCCGAGTACACCGTGAGGCTTCTGTACATCGGGCCGAGGAGCGTTCCACCGGACCGTTCGAAGATGAGGAGCGGCTCGTGTCGGATGCTGTTCGGGCAGACCCGCGATTGGAGGAAGGATTGCTCCGCGCGGGGGGCCACGGCGAAGAGCGTGGAACAGGCTGCGACCGAGAGCAGGAGTGCGGGACGATTCATGCTGACCTCCAGTGGGAACGACTGCGACGACAGGGGTGTCGCCTGACTCCTCAAGCTGGAAGCGCGTCACTTCCGGTCCGTGAATCCTGAAAAAAATGTCACCCTCGCAAGCCCCGCCGGCCCATCCGGCTGCGCCGCGGCCCCGCCTACGCGGCAGGTTCTCGAGGGCCGGCGGCGCAGCGCAGGATCGCCTCCAGGCTCCGCTCTACGTCATCCTTCGTGGTCGCCCAGGAGGAGACGCTGATCCGCATCAGGGTCCGACCCTTCCACACGGTACCCCCGCACCAGCAGGTGCCGTCCGCTTGGACGGCAGCCGTAACGCGCCGCGTCGCCTCATCGTCTCCGAACGAGACGAGGACCTGGTTGAGGACGACGTCGTTCGCCACCTCGTGGCCCGCGGCGCGCAGTCCTTGCGCGAAGCGCGCCGCATGCCGGCACGTGCGCTCGATGAGATCCGCCACACCCGCGCGACCGAGGCTGCGGATCGCCGCCCACACCTCGATGCCGCGGGCGCGCCGCGAGAGCTCCGGGGTGGTCTGGCACGGCTCGCGCCGATCGCCGTGGACGAGGTACGCCGCCCGTACCGCCATCGATGCCCGAAGCGAATCCGCGTCGCGGCAGATCGCGATCCCGCTGTCGTACGGCACGTTCAGCCACTTGTGCGCGTCGGTCGCCCACGAGTCCGCGCGCTCGTAGCCCGCCACCAGACCGGCCCGCTCGGGGGCTGCCGCTGCCCACAGGCCGAACGCGCCGTCGACGTGCACCCAGGCGCCGGCGGCCCGAGCCCGCTCGCAAACCTCCTCGGCCGGATCGAAGGCGCCCGTGTCCACGTTCCCCGCCTGCAGGCATACAAGCGTCGGGCCGTCGAAGGGCGGGAGCCGGTCCGGCCGCATCCGACCCTGCCCGTCCGTCGGTACGCGGGTGACGCGCTCCCGCCCGAAGCCCGCGAGGCCGAGGGACTTCAGCACCGAGACGTGCGCCTCTTCGCTGACGATCACGGTGACGGGCGGAGCTCCGAAGAGCCCATCCGCTTCGACATCCCAGCCCACGCGCGCCAGGAGCGCGTGCCGTGCGGCGCAGATCGCCGTGAAGTTCGCCATCGTGCCCCCGGTGACGAAGGCGCCGGCGGCGTCCCGCGGGAGGGCGAGGAGTTCGAGCAGCCAGCCGAGCGCGATCTCCTCGATCCTGGACGCGACGGGCGATCCGGTGACCATGCCCGCGTTCTGGTCCCACGCCCCCGCGAGCCAGTTCGCCGCGAGGGACGCAGGCACGGCGCCGCCGATCACGAAACCGAAGAACCGCCCGCCCGCCGAAGCGAGCGTCGCCGGCGAGCCGACCTCGTCGAGCGCCGCGAGCACGTCCCCCGGATCGGAGGGCTGCTCGGGCAGCGGGACGTCGAGGCGCGCGAGGCCCTCGATCGCGCGCGAGGTCGGCGCGACACGGCGATCGTTCAGGCCTTCGAGGTATCGCGTCGCCCGATCGGCCGCGGACTGGAGCAGGTTCTTCATCGCTCGCCCCCGTTGAGGGAGCGGGAGAGCCTAGCGGCGCCATGTCCGCGCGCCCAGCCTGGCGCACGGTCCGTCAGTCCGTGAACTCGGGCAGAAGCATGTGCGCGTCCGGGACGGTGCGTAAGTGTCGTACACCGTCGTTCCCGGGCCGATCACCCAATCGTTACCGGTGGGCGACAGAGGCGGTGCTCATGACTGCTGCCTTTCCGGTCGTAATCAGGTCCGGCCATGCGCAGCGAGAACCCTTCCAATCGTTCCACGAACCCGGAACGTGCACGACATGGCGCCGGACGTACGAGAGCGCACGGACACATGGGCGAAGGGCGCCATGCCGAGGTCTCGCGCGCGAGAGCTCGCGGCGCTTCGAGGGGCGGCTCGCGTGCCGGGGGATCAGCGTCTCACGGCGAAACCCTCTTCGGACGTCGCTTTGAGTCGCTCGAGATCCGCCTCGATCCGGGAGAGCCGCATGTGGCCGAGGATCGGTTCGATCACCTTCGGCGGCAGACCGGGGTACTGGGCCTCGCACATGAAGGCAACCGTGCACTTCCCGGACCCATGGTACAGGCGGAACTCGTAGCGCATCTCGACTTCGACGTCTCCGTCGGTGTAGCGGAAGGCGACGTGCGAATCCCGTTCGTAGTCCGTGACCACGAGGATCCGAGTTCGACGCACGCCGTCGACCATGATGACCTCCTCCAGGCGCGAGTCCGCGTCCAGTTCACCGTCGGGGACGACCTTCGACTCGACGAGCCCCTCGATCCACTGCTTGCGTAGCTCCGGCGTGGTGAGGACCTCGAATACCCGCTCCTTCGAGCGATTCACGCGCATCAGTCCCTCGTGTTCCCAGAGTCCGTCACCGCCGCCGGCGAGCGTGAGCAGCGCGGCTGCAAAGAAGGACAAGACACCGAGGATGAGGCTGAGGGACTTGAAGAATTCCATGCTGGTTCCTGTGGATGGGACGGTCGTCTATTTCATCGAGCGCCGGGTGGCCGGAGTCGCAGCCCCGGTCGGCAATCCCGGCATGAAAGATTTTCCAGTCGTCCGGCCGGGGAACCCCGCACGCCTGGAGCCCCCTGAGGCGATGCTCACTGTCGGCCCCGGCACCCGCAAAATAGAATGGAGCCATCATGCAGCACCCTTCCCGTACGCCCATGGACAAGGTCAACCTGAAGGCGAAGCTCCGCCTCTTCGAGGAGCAGTGGTCGCCGAAGATCGTCGGGGAGTTGAACGGGCAGTACGTCAAGCTCGCCAAGCTCGAGGGTGAGTTCGACTGGCACAGCCACGAGCACGAGGACGAGCTCTTCCTCGTCGTCGAGGGGCGCATCGTCATCCACCTGCGCGACCGCGAGGTGCCGCTGGAAGCGGGTGAGCTCTTCATCGTCCCGCGCGGAGTGGAGCACAAGCCCGTGGCGGAGCGGGAGGCCAGCGTGCTCCTGTTCGAGCCGACCTCCACCTTGAACACCGGCGACGCGCGCAGCGAGCGCACGGTGGAAGCCCTCGAGTGGATCTGACCCGGCGGCGCCTTGCGCCCCGGCTCGGGTTCGTGGATGCTTCGCGGCTCGATGCCCGACGATTACTACGCCAGTTACTCCGATCCGGCGGTCCATCGGACGATGATCGGGGATCACGCGCGGACCGATGCCTTTCGCCGCGCGATCGCTGAGGTCGTCCGCCCCGGGGACACGGTGCTCGACGTGGGCACGGGCACGGGCATCCTGAGCTTCTTCGCCGCGCGCGCGGGGGCCGAGCGGATCTACGCCGTCGACAACTCCTCGATCCTCGAGGTCGCGCGCAGACTCGCCATCGCGAACGAATTGGACGACCGGATTCATTTCATCCGCGAGCCGATCGAGACCGCGTTGATCGAGGAGCAGGTCGATGTCCTCGTATCGGAGTGGCTCGGGTTCTTCGCGTTGACCGAGACGATGTTCAAGAGCTTCGTCGTGGGCCGCGATCGCTTCCTCGCGCCCGGCGGGAAGATGATTCCCTCGGCCGTGCGGCTCTTCCTCGCGCCCATCGAGAGCGCGGATCTGCACGTACGCGACGGCACGGGGTTCTGGGAGCGCCCCATCCACGGCTTCGACTATTCGGAGATGGTCCAGTACGAGGTCGACAACCTGGTCACGACTTCGCGCTCGATCTCGCAGTCCGCCTACCTCGCTCCGCCCGTCGAGCTCGTCGCCATCGATTGCGTGCAGGACTCCGTCGAGGCCTACTTCTTCGACAGCAAGGTCGAAATGGTGGTCGAGCGGAACGGGACGCTGCACGGCTTCGCCGGACATTTCGACGCTGTACTCTCGCCGAGCGTCACGCTCTCGACCTCCTCCTACTCGGATTGGACCCACTGGCGCCAGTCGTTCTTCCCGATCCGTTCCGTGCCCGTCGAGAAGGGCGACCGGCTGACGGTCCACATGCGCGCAACGGATCCGCAGGAGGGTGACAAGCGGCTGCCGATCTACTTCCTCGATTGCGAGATCCATCGCGGCGCGCTTCGGACAGCGAAGTTCTTCTACTGCCACCATGCGAGCTGCGAGTGATGTAATACGAGGACGCGGCCGGTAGCCGCCGGCCGAGAATGGAAGTCACCCACACCAAGGCCCTTGAACGCCCGCTTCGAGACATGCGACAACGATCCCTGCCCCTGCCCGCTCTCATCGCCGCCTCCCTCGCCGCCTCCCTCGCCTGCACTGCGCCTGGGGGGGAACCGACACCCGCACCGCCCCCGGCGCTCGAGGAGCCGAGCGTCAAACCGGGGGTCAACGAGAACTTCCTCGCCGAAGACCTCGACGTCGAGGAATACATCGAGCGCTTCGAGGGTGAATCGCGCGAGGTCGCCGTCCATAAGGACGGGATCGTCGACCGCATCGGGATCGCGCCGGGCATGGCGGTGGCCGACATCGGCGCGGGCACGGGGCTCTTCACGGGCCTGCTCGCAAAGGAAGTCGGACCGGAAGGCCGCGTGTTCGCGGTCGACATCTCGCCGGTATTCATCGATCACCTCCGCGAGCGGTCGCTCGAGGAGGGTTGGAGCGGGGTCGACATGGTGCTCTGCACCGAGAAGTCCGCGGAGCTCGCCGCGGGCTCGATCGACCTCGCGTTCGTCTGCGACACCTACCACCACTTCGAGTACCCGCGCTCCACCCTCGCGAGTCTATTCGACGCACTGAAGCCGGGTGGAGCGCTCGTCGTCCTGGACTTCGAGCGCATCCCCGGCGTCTCGCGCGAATGGCTGCTCGGCCACGTCCGCGCCGACAAGCAGACGTTCACCGCCGAGATCACGGCCGCTGGCTTCGTGCTCCTGGAGGAGATCGAGGTCCCCGGACTCGACGAGAACTACATGTTGCGCTTCGCTCGACCCTGACGCCTGGCGCGCGACGACTGTGATGCAACCCGAGGAGCAGCTCGGAGGATGGCGCGCCAAGGCGCAAGAGATCATCTTCGAGTCGGACACGCGGGCGGGGAAGGCTTTCGACATCGGCCTGATCCTGGCGATCATGGTCAGCGTCGCCGTGGTGATGATGGAGAGCGTCGAGACCCTGGAGGCACGGTTCGGCCCCTTCCTGCGCGCCGCCGAGTGGGCGTTCACGGGCCTGTTCACGATCGAGTACGTGCTGCGGCTCCTGTGTGTCAGCCGGCCGATGCGCTACGCGCGGAGCTTCTTCGGCGTCGTCGACCTCGTCGCGGTCCTGCCCACCTACTTGAGCATCTTCCTCCCCGGCGCCCAGTACGCGCTCGTCGTGCGGACGCTCCGGATCCTGCGGATCTTCCGCGTGCTCAAGCTGGCGCATCACCTGGCGGAGACGGAGATCCTCGTGCGCGCCCTCGTGCGCTCGCGGCGCAAGATCACCGTCTTCCTGTTCGTCGTGTTCACGCTCGTCGTCATCCTCGGCTCGCTCATGTACCTCATCGAAGGCCGCGAGCACGGGTTCACGAGCATCCCGCGGGGCGTCTACTGGGCCATCGTCACCCTCACGACGGTGGGCTACGGCGACATCTCGCCCCAGACGGCCCTCGGTCAAGCCCTCGCGTCGGCCGTGATGGTCCTCGGGTTCTCGATCATCGCCGTGCCGACCGGAATCATCACCGCCGAGCTCACGCGCGCCGTGCAGTCCGGTGTCTCCGGACAGGCCTGCCCGCATTGTGCCTGCGAGGGGCACACGACCGATGCCGTCTTCTGCCGACTCTGCGGCGGACGGCTATGAGCCACTCCGCCCCGGGTCGGACTGGCCCTTAGGGCCCGTCCGGAAATTAACGTCACATTTCGCCGGCCCTCGGCGCCCGTGGCTGCGTTGCGCCTCCTCGGAAACCAGCTAGGTTGCCTGCGTCGGCGCGCCTTGCCACGAGCGCCGATGCCTCGCCGAAATGTGACGTTTATTCCCGGACGGGCCCTT